>DATBZM010000089.1:0-16874 GCA_036513175.1 Xanthobacteraceae bacterium
GGGCCGCTGCCGATCGGGCGCGACCATGACGTCGCGGCCGTTGTCGCCGTGACCGAGGACGTGGCCGGCGGCGGCCAAGTGTGGACGCGCATCTATGCCCGGCGCAGCGGCTTTCCCCATGTCATCCATTCCGCCAAGCGCTTCGCCGGCCGCACCGGCCTCGAAGAGCATGTCGGTTTCGGCGTCGGCATGGCGCTCACCACGCATGTGGTCGACAGCAAGCTCGTCTTCCGGAGCGCCGGCTATTTCGTCCATGCGCTCGGGCGATCCTTTGCGCTGCCGGCATGGCTTTCGCCCGGCGCGCTCGCCGTCACCCATGCCGCCCTCGCCGACGGCTGGTTCAGCTTCACGCTCGATCTCCATCATCCGCGCTTCGGCGCACTGATCCGCCAGACCGCGGTCTTTCGCGAGGCAGGCACATGACGTCGCTCACCCTCTGGCTTCTCCTAGCGGTGCAAATCCTCATGGGAGCGTTCGACACGCTCTATCATCATGAGCTGACCGAGCGCCTCGCCTGGCGCCCGTCGCAGCAGCGCGAACTGCAGCTGCATAGTGCTCGCACGCTGTCCTACGCCATGCTGTTCCTCACGCTCGCATGGCTCGTGCCGCGCGGCGCATGGGCGATGCTGATGATCGCCCTCCTGGTTGCCGAAGTCGTCGTCACCTTGATGGATTTCGTCGAGGAGGACGTGAGCCGCAAGCTGCCGGCGAGCGAGCGGGTCAATCACACGCTGCTTGCGGTCAACTACGGCGCCATCCTGATGCTGCTTGTTCCGATGCTCGGCGGTTGGGCGAGGACGGCGACCGCGCTCGTGCCGGTGTCCTATGGCGCCTGGAGCGTGCTGACCTCGGTCGCGGCCGTCGGCATGGCGTTGTTCGGCCTGCGCGACTTCGCGGCTTCCGCGCGCTTGCGACGGTTCGTGCCCGCCAAGGCAAGCGATCTGGTGACGGGGCTGCCCGATCGTCAGGCGGTCCTCGTCACCGGCGCGACCGGGTTCATCGGCAGCCGTCTGGTCGAGGCGCTCACGGCGGCCGGACATCGCACCATCGTGCTGGCACGCGATCCGGCAAAGGCCGCCCGCTTGCCGCCGCCGTTCTGGCTGGTCACGCAGCTCGACCAAATCCCGAGCGACACGCCCATCGACGCGATCGTCAACCTCGCGGGCGAGCCCACCGCCGGCTTATGGACGGCAGCGCGGCGCCGCCGCATCCTCACCTCGCGCCTTCGCATGACCCGCAACGTGGTGCGCCTGATCGCGCGGCTCGACCGCAAGCCGGCCGTATTGGTGAGCGGCTCCGCGGTCGGCTGGTATGGCCTGTGGCAGGACGAGGTGCTGACCGAGTTCGACGGCGGCAAGGCCTGCTTCACCCACCGGCTCTGCGAGGCCTGGGAGCGCGCCGCGGTGCCGGCCGAGCGTCATGGCGTACGCACCGTGCGTCTGCGCATCGGCCCGGTGCTCGGCACCGACGGCGGCCTGCTCGCCCGGCTGCTGACGCCGTTCGAATTCGGGCTCGGCGGCCGCATCGGCCATGGCCGCCAGTGGATGTCGTGGATCGAGCGCGACGATCTCGTGCGCCTGATCGCCCATGTCATTGCGATGCCCTCGCTCAGCGGACCGCTCAACGCGACCGCTCCGCTGCCGGTGAACAACCGCGACTTCACCAAGGAGCTCGCGCGCGCCTTGCGCCGCCCGGCCTGGCTGCCGATCCCGGCGGCGCTGCTGCACGGTCTTGCGGGCGATCTCGCCGACGAGCTCATGATCGGCGGCCAGCGCGTGCTGCCTGACAAGGCGGAGATGTCCGGGTTCAAGTTCCGCCATCCGACCTTGCGCCATGCCTTGTCGGCGATGCTCGGCGCGCATGCCGTCCGTTCGCGTCCGCGCCGCGCGCCGAACGGAGCAAAATCCACTGGCGGCTCGCGTATGCGGCGCCTATCGTTGCGCTCGGACTTGGCGGACTTGGCGGCGCGCCACCGGTTGTCGGACGACCGGTTGCTCCGCTGACCGCCAATATGGAGGATGCGGGCGACCGCAATGGCGAGATTGGGAGCGCCGCTGTTCGCGCCGCGGCGCCGGTTGTTGGGTGGCGCGACGGCTGCGCTGATCTGTGCCGCCGTGCCGAGGGTGGCGCGCGCCGCGCCGCCGGTCGATCTCGTGCTGGTGCTCGCGGTCGACGCCTCCGGCAGCGTCAGCCAGCAGCGCTTCGAGCTGCAGAAGCAGGGTTACGCCGCCGCCTTCCGCGATCCCCGCGTGCTCAACGCGATCCGCTCCGGCGCGGCGCAATCGGTCGCCGTCACCATGTTCCAGTGGACGGGCCCGCGCCTGCACATCCAGGTCGTGCCGTGGCTGCTGATCAAGGACGAGGCGTCGGCCAATGCGGTCGCGGCCGCGATCGAAGCCGCCCCGCGCCAGCTGTTCGGCGGCGGCACCTCGATCAGCGGCGCGATCGACTATGCGCGCCTCTTGCTGGCGCAGGCGCCGTACGAGCCGGCACGGCGGGTCATCGACGTGTCGGGCGACGGCTCGAACAATTCCGGGCGCCCCGTGACGCTCGCGCGCGACGAGGCGGTGGGCGCGGGCGTCGGCATCAATGGCCTGCCGATCCTCACGGTCGAGCCTGATCTCGATCGTTATTACCGCGATTTCGTGATCGGCGGGCCGGGCGCCTTCATGGTGCCGGCGACGAGCTATGAGACTTTTGCGGAGGCGATCATCAAGAAGCTGATCAACGAGATCGCCGCCAACGATCCCGGTGCGTTACGCCGCTGAACGGTGCCGCAGTCCCTCGACCAGCGCGTCGATCGTCGCGACCGAACGGAAATTGGCCGGCGTGATCTCGGTCTCCGGAATGCCGATCGCAAGTTCGGCCTCGACTGCCAGCACCAGGTTCACCATGTCGAGCGAGGTGAGCCCGACGTCGCGCAAATCTTCCTGCGCCGTGAATGCGCGCGTGATGGAACGCTCCGCAAGAAGCCGGCGCACGACCGCGACGATGCGCTCGCGCCGTGAAAGCTCGACGCCTGACATGTTTGATCCGTCCCGCATTTCCCCGAACGCCGCAAGCTTCGCTCCCCACACCAATAACAGCGCTCACGGATTTTGGCATCCATCTCGTCGATTCAGCCTTAACAAACATGCCTGAAGATGGATCAAGTTATCCGCTAATTGCAGGCATTTCTCTCAGGTAACCATCCGGCCAGAAAGCGCGCCGCGTTTTCCATTAATTCGCGAAAATTTGTTGAGATCCGCATACGCCGGATCGACAAGTTGCGCTCGAATGCGATGCGAGGAGGCACCATGACACTCGTTGAAACCCAGGATGACATTCGGCACGCGCCATCGCACGGCGGCAAGGCGGCGCGCGGCACGACGAGCCGGGTCTATCCGCTGACCAAGGATCTCAAGCGACGGGCGCAGGCGGCCGCCGCCATCGCGGCAGCGCACGCCGCGGCCGTCGACGACGATGCGCGCTTCCCGTCCGAGGCGTCTACCGCCCTGCGCGCGCAGCGCCTGCTCGGCATCCTGGTCCCGGTCGAGCTCGGCGGCGAGGGCGCCGGCATCTCGGACGTGGTCGACGTCTGCTACGTGCTCGGCCGCGCCTGCGCGTCGACCGCGATGATCTACGCCATGCATCAGATCATGGTGGCGTGCCTCGTTCGGCACGCCCGCAACAGCCCCTGGCACGCCGAGCTGCTGCGCCGGCTGTGCGACCGTCAGCTTCTGCTCGCGTCCTCGACCACCGAGGGGCAGGGCGGCGGCGACCTGCGCAAGAGCGACTGCGCCGTGGTGCAGGACGGCGCGCGCTTCACGCTCGCCAAGGCCGCGACCGTCATGTCCTACGGCGCGCAGGCCGACGGCATCGTCACCACGGCGCGCCGCTCGCCCGAGGCGCCGGCGACCGACCAGGTCCTGGTCGCGCTGCTCAAGGAGCACTACAGCCTCGATCGCGGCTCCGGCTGGGACACGCTCGGCATGCGCGGCACCTGCAGCGCCGGATTCAAGCTCGAGGCCGATGGCGAGGTCGGGCAGATCCTGCCCGAGCCCTACCAGAAGATTCATGCCCACACCGTGATGCCGGTTGCTCACCTCACCTGGAGCGCGGTGTGGACCGGGATCGCGGCAGGTGCGGTCGAGCGCGCCCGGCAGTTCGTGCGCAAGGCCGCGCGCGGCAACTCCGGCCAGCTGCCGCCCGGCGCCGCCCATCTCACCCGCGCGAGCGCGAGCCTGCGCGTGCTGCAGGCGAGCGTGACCTCTGCGCTGCGGCGTTATGAGGCGATCCTGGCCGACGATGGCAATCCGGAGGGGCTCGACTTCCAGACCACGCTCAACTTGTTGAAGGTGACCGCGTCGGAAATGTCGATTGCGATCGTGACCGGCTGCCTGCAGGCCTGCGGGCTCGCGGGCTACCGCAACGACGGCGATTTCAGCGTGACGCGCTATCTGCGCGATGCGCTCTCGTCCTCGGTGATGATCAACAACGACCGGATCCTCGGCAACGTCGCGAGCGCGGCGCTGCTCCTCGAGGTGCCGGCGCTGCTGACGGATTAGCGCATGATCCGCAAAAAGCCTGCCCCGGGCTTGACCCGGGGTGGGCACGGGTTTTCGCAAAAGATCATGCGCAAGCGATAGTGACCTTTGCCGCGGCTCGCCGATGGATACACGGCGGAGCCGGGCCCGGACCAACAAGGAGGCTCCAGTCATGAATTACGTGGTTCGCGATCCGCTCAAGCTGACGACCGACGCGCTGCTGCACGCGAGCGGTGTCGACGGCGTCTTTGCCCGCACGGCGGTATTCGAGCAGGTCGTCGACGGGCTCAATGTGCTGATCTCGCGCCATCGCGCGCCGGAGACCGAGGTCCTGCGGTTTCCGCCGGTGATGAGCCGCGCTCACGTCCAGAAATCCGGCTACCTCGGCAGCTTTCCCAACCTGCTCGGCGCGGTGTGCTGCCTGCATGGCAGCGAGAGCGAGATCCGCGGCGCCGTCGAGGGCGACAAGGCGAAGGGCGAATGGGTCGGCGCGCTCGACGCGACCGATCTCGTGCTCACCCCGGCGGCCTGCTACCCGCTCTATCCGCTGGTCGCCAAGCGCGGCCGTGTGCCGCAAGCAGGCCTGCTGTTCGACGTCGCGAGCGACTGCTTTCGCCACGAGCCATCGGCGCAGATCGACCGCTTCCAGACCTTCCGCATGCGCGAGTTCGTGCGCATCGGCACCCCCGAGCAGGTGGTGGCGTTCCGCGAGAAGTGGATGACGCGGGCGCCCGAGATCGCCGACCTGCTCGGCCTCAGCTACAAGACCGAGGCCGCGAGCGACCCGTTCTTCGGCCGCGCCGGCAAGCTGATGGCGATCAACCAGGTCGAGCAGTCGCTCAAGTTCGAGCTGTTGATCCCGGTGCGCTCCGCCCAGCAGCCGACCGCCTGCATGAGCTTCAACTATCACCGCGAACATTTCGGCAAGATCTGGGATATCAAGACTCGGGATATCAAGACCGCCGATCCGCAGAGCGACGCCGGCGCGCTCGCCCACACGGGCTGCGTCGCCTTCGGCATCGACCGGCTCACGCTTGCGCTGTTCTCCGCGCACGGCCTCGATCTGCGGACCTGGCCGGCAACTGCGCGCGACGCGCTGGCGCTGTGAAGTCCGACCAAGGCGGCGTCGCGAAGCGCTCGCACCGTAGGGATGTGCTGATGTCACTCCGCAATCGGCGGATCGGCCGGGCCGACAACTGTGCCGATAAGGTCGGCCGGATTGACATCCATGGCGAGTAACGCGGCGTAATCACGCGTGCGTCGCCGATTGACGCTGCGGCAGGTTCGAGCGACGTGCGGCGCTCTGATACGCGCAGATTCTCGTGTTGCGTTAACATGTCAGTATTTGCATGTGTGCTCTAATTAAGATCGCCGGGATGCGGGAAATTTTCACATGCTTACTCCCACCGTCGCGATCATTAGTGAACTCGAGACCGCGCTCAAGGATGGCTCGTCCGCGAAGCGCGTCGAGACGCTGCGGCGTGTCACCGACCTGTTCCTGGACGACGCCGACCGGCTCAACGAGCAGCAGATCAAGGTCTTCGATGACGTCCTCATGCATCTCATCGATCGCATCGAGACCAAGGCGCTGATCCAGCTGAGCACGGTGCTCGCCCCGGTCGACAATGCGCCGATCGAGGTGATCCGGCGCATGGCCCATGACGAAGAGATCGAGGTCGCGGGCCCGGTGCTGGTCCGCTCGAATCGGCTCAGCGACGACGACCTCATCCGTATCGCCGAGACCAGGAGTCAGCGGCATTTGCTGGCGATCTCGGGACGCGCCTCGCTCCGCGAGACGGTGACCGACGTGCTGGTTCGGCGCGGCGACCAGGAGGTCGCCCACACGCTGGCAGACAATTCCGGCGCCCGCTTCTCCGAGCAGGGCTACGCGACGCTCGTCAAGAACGCCGAATCCGACGAAGGCCTCATCGTGAAGCTCGGCCGCCGGCTCGACATCCCGCTGCAGCTGCTGCGCCGACTTCTGTCGCGGGCGACCAGCGCCGTGCGCGCACACTTGCTGGCGTCGGCGCCTCCCGAGGCCATGGAAAAGATCCAAGGTGCACTCGCCAGCATTGCCGACGAAATCGATCGCGAGGCCGCCGGTCGGCATGACTTCGAACGCGCGAGCCAGATCGTGGTGGAGATCAACCGGACCGGCAAGCTCAACGAGGCGGCTGTCACCGAGTTTGCGACTCATTGCCGCTACGACGAGGTGATCAGCGCGCTTGCGCTGCTCGCGTCGGCGCCGATCTACGTCATCGAAGGCTTGATGCGCAACCTCCGTGCTGACGGGCTTGTCGTCGCCTGCAAGGCTGCCGGCCTCAAATGGCCGACGCTCAGCGTCATTTTGAAGAACCGCTTCGCGCATCATTCCGTCTCGAAGGAAGATCTCGACGCGGCACGGAGCGCCTTTCTTGCGCTCTCGCAGTCGACCGCGCAGAGAACGTTGCGCTTCTGGCAGACGCGCGAGGCGACGCGACACGCGGGCTGATGCGCGTGATATCGCTGATCGATCAAATCCTGGGCTCGCGATACCCGGCTGCCGCTGCGGCACGCTGCGGGCCGCTGCGATTGCGATTGCGACATGTCGCTCGCGCCGCGCCATAGGGAAAACCACGCAGGCGCCTGTTAACATGCTGGTATCCGGGCCGTGCTCGATTCGTCGCCGAAAAACAAACGGCGTCAGACCCGGAAAACGTGGACATGTTGAGTCAAACCGTAGTTCTCATCGGCGAGCTCGAGAGTGCGCTCAAGAACGGTTCTCCCGACAAGCGCCTTACCACGCTGCGACGCCTGACCGACCAGTTCCTGCACGACGCCGGCCGGCTCAACGAGCAGCAGATCCAGGTCTTCGACGACGTGCTCATGCATCTCATTCATCGCATCGAGACCAAGGCGCTGATCGAGCTGAGCACCGTGCTCGCCCCGGTCGACAACGCGCCGATCGACGTGATCCGGCGGCTTGCCCACGACGAGGAGATCGAGGTCGCGGGGCCAGTGCTGGTCCGCTCGACCCGGCTCAGCGACGCCGATCTCATCCGCATTGCCGAGACCCGGAGCCAGCAGCATCTGCTGGCGATCTCGGGGCGCGCGTTGCTCATGGAAATGGTCACCGACGTGCTGGTGCGCTGCGGCGACCGCGACGTCGTCCACACGCTGGCAGGCAACGCGGGGGCGCGCTTTTCGGAGCAGAGTTATGCGACGCTCGTCGACTGCGCCGAATCCGACGAGGGCCTTTTCGTCAAGCTCGGCCGCCGGCTCGACATTCCGCTCCAGCTGCTGCGCCAGCTCCTGCGTAAGGCGACCAACACGGTGCGCGCCCTTCTGCTGGCGTCGGCGCCTCCCGAGGCGCTGGAGAAAATCCGCGGAGCAATCGCGAGCATCGCGCAGGAAATCGATCTGGAAGTTGCCGTCCCGCGCGATTTCCAACGGTCGAACCGCGTGGTGTACGACATCAATCGCAGCGGCAAGCTCAGCGAGGCGACCGTTGCCGAGTTTGCGGCCCGTTATCGCTACGAGGAGGTCGTCAGCGCGGTCGCGCTCCTGGCCTCAGCGCCGATCCATCTGATCGAGGTCCTGATGCGCAATCTCCGCCCTGACGGGCTGGTCGTGGCTTGCAAGGCCGCCGGCCTCAAATGGCCGACGATCAGCGTCATCCTCAAGAACCGGTTCACGCACCATACCGTCTCGAAGGAAGATCTCGATGCGGCGAGGAGGGCCTTTCTCGCGCTCTCGCAGCCGACCGCGCAAAGAACCCTGCGCTTCTGGCAGACTCAAGAGTCCCTCCGTCAGGCCAGCTGACTCGAGATGAGCCGCGTCCGGCATGAGGGGACGAGTCCGAGCGCGGGCCGCCCTGCTCAGTCGAACGCCGGCGCCGGCTCTCCGCTCGCCGTCGGCCGCGGCACCCGCGACGAGCCGATGAAGAAGACGAGCGGTATCGTCGCCAGCGTCAGGTACATCAGCAGCTTGAAGTCGTTCGCATAGGCGATGATCGAGGCCTGCTGGATCAGCATCACCTCGAGCATGGCACGCCCCGTGGTGCTGGTGGTGCTGAGAATCGAAGCGACCACCGGCGCCTGCAGCGCATCGTTGAACGGGTTCACATAGTTGGCGAGATAGGCGTGGGCGCGGATCGTCTCGTTGGTGAGCTGGGCGATCACCATCGAGATGCCGACCGAGCTGCCGAGGTTGCGCACCAGCGTGAGGATCGCGCTTCCCTCGGTGCGCAGGTGGCCCGGCAGGGTCATGAATGCGACCGTGCTCAGCGGGACGAACACGAGGCCGAGGCCGAAGCCCTGCACGATGCTCGCCTGGACGATGGTCGTCGACGAGGTCTGGTCGGTGAAGCCGACCATGCGGTTGAGCGTCAGCACCGCGAGCGTGAGCCCGATCAGCACCAGGTAGCGCGCTTCCACCACCTTGAGCAGCCGACCCACCATCATCATGGCGACCAGCGTGCCGACGCCGCGGCTCGCCAGCAGCAGGCCTGCCGTGACGATCGGATAGCCCACCACGTTCTGCATGAACGGCGTCACCAGCGCCATGGTGCCGAACAGCACCACGCCGATCACCACCATGAACACGCAGCCGGCGACGAAATTGCGGTCGCGAAACAGCTCCATGCGCACGAACGGGCTCGCCGCGGTCAGCGAATGCGCCAGGAAGTAGTAGAAGCCGGCCGCCGCCACGATCGCCTCGCCGATGATCTCGGACGAGCCGAACCAGCCCAGCTCCTCGCCGCGGTCGAGCATCATCTGCAGCGAGCCGATGCCGATGGCGAGCGCCGCAAAGCCGAACCAGTCGAAGCGGCGCTCCGGCCCGCGCGGCGTTTCCTGCATGAACACCATGAGGCCGAGCACCGTGAAGATGCCGACCGGCACGTTGATGAAGAACACCCAGTGCCAGCTGTAATTGTCGGTGAGCCAGGCGCCGAGCGTCGGTCCCATGATCGGCCCGAGCATCACGCCGATACCCCAGATCGCCATGGCGGAGCCGCGGTCCTGCGCCGAATAGGAGTCGAGCATCACGGCCTGCGACAGCGGCACCAGCGCGGCACCGAAGGCGCCCTGCAGCAGGCGAAACAGCACCATCTGCTCGATCGTCTGCGCGAGCCCGCACAGCACCGAGGCGAACGTGAACCCGGCCGCGCAGATGATGAACAGCCGCTTGCGGCCGTAGCGCTCCGCCACCCAGCCGATCGGCGCCGTCATGATCGCGGAGGCGACGATGTACGAGGTGAGCACCCAGTTGATCTGGTCGAGCGAGGCCGAGAGCGAGCCCTGCATGTAGGGCAGCGCTACGTTGGCGATGGTGGTGTCGAGTGCCTGCATGATGGTCGCGCTCATGGCGCAGACCGTCACCAGGGCGCGGCGCGTGCCCGGGCTCATGCCGGCCGCGATGCTCACTTGTGCGCGTCCTCGGCGAGGCTCTCCCTCGCGCCGAACAGCGCCAGCGTGCGCCGGCGGCCGGTGTCGATGTCGACCGTGACGCTCATGCCGGCGCGCAACAGCGACATGTCCTGCCCCGGATCGAACACGATGCGCACCGGCACCCGCTGGACCACCTTCACCCAGTTGCCGTTGGCGTTCTGCGGCGGCAGGATGGCGAACTGTGCGCCGGTGCCCTGGCTGACCGACTGGACGGTGCCGTGGAAGACGCGGTCGGGGAATGAGTCGACATGCATGTCGACCTTCTGGCCCGGCCGCAGATACGTGATCTCGGTCTCCTTCGGATTGGCGTCGATCCACGGCGCCGCGTCGTCGATCACGCTGAACACCGGCATGCCGGCCGTGACGTAGCGGCCGAGCTGGATGTTGTCGACCTGCGTCGCGATACCGGCGATCGGCGCCTTGACGAGCGTGTGGTCGAGGTCGCGCTGCGCCTGGTCGAGCAGGGCTTTCGCCTGCTGATAGGGCGGAAAATCTTCGAGGGCGAGCTTCGGATTGTCGAGCAGCTGATTGAGCGTGCTGCTGAGCTGCTGGCGGCCCATCTGGAGCTCCAGCTGCGCGGTCAGCAGCGCCGACTTCGCGGTGTCGAGGTCGATTTGCGATCCGGCCCGGCTTTCCGCGAGCGTCGTCTTGCGGTCGACGTCGCGCTGCTTGAGGGTGACGCCTTGCTGGCCGTACTCGACGAGCTTGCTCAGCGACTCGAAGTTGCTCTTGAGGCTGGCAAACTGCGTGCGCACCGTGTCGAGCCTGCTCTGGGCGCCCTGCAGCGCGAGCCGGTAGGGCACCGGGTCGATCTCGAACAGCGAATCGCCGGCATCGACATGCTGGCCCTCGCGCACCAGCACGCGCACCAGCTTGCCGGAGATGTCCGGCGTGATCAGCACCTTTTGGGAGCCGATATAGGCGTTGTCGGTCGAGATGTAGCGGCCGGTCGACAGGTAGAAGGCGATGCCGCCGATCAGCACGATCGCCGGCAGCACGACCAGCAGGATCATGCGCAGGCGTGCGCGCACGAAACCGATGAGCGATCGCGTGCGCTTGCCCGCGGCGCCGTCGCGCTGCGGCGTGAACTTGAGGACGGTTTCAGTCATAGCGCTGCTCCAGCGCGGCCTGCTTGCCGTTCTGCTTCTTCTGGATCGCCTGGCGCAGGTTCTCCTTCACGGTGGAAAGATGCGCGAGCAGCCCGTTGACGTCGGCGGGGGCGAGCCCGGCGAGCGCCGTCTCCATCAGGTCTTCGCCGAGCTCGGTCAGGCGCTCGAGCAGCGGCCGCGCGCCGGGCGTCAGATAGAGCCGCTTGGCGCGGCGGTCGTCGGGGTCGGGCCGCCGCTCGATCAGGCCGCTTTCGGCAAGCCCATCAAGCAGTCGGGTGAGGCTGATCGGCTGCAGATCGAGCATCTCGGCGAGCTCCGCCTGCTTGAGGCCTTCGAACCGGTCGAGCCGCGCCAGCACCGCCCATTTGGCCCGCGTCATGCCGAAGCGGGCCGCCGAATGGTCCGCAAAGGTTCGCAGCAGGCGGGCTACATCATTGATGGAAAACGCCAATTCACGATTATTTCGGCGCGCCCGCATGGCCCCTCACCTTCTTATTCGTTTATAATAAGCGAGCTTATATTAAGCTACGACTGCTTTGCACGGCTGGATTGCGGATTTTGACGGATCAGCGCGGCGGCGCTCAGATCCCGAACAGCGCGGCTTCGGTGTAGGCGAGGTCGCCCAGACGCGGCGCAGCGGGCCCGCGGAAATACTTGGGCGTGGTGTCGGCAAAGTACCTTCCGGCAAGTCCGGCGATCGGGCCGTCCGCGTCGAGAATGATGACGGGTCGCCCGCGCATGGCGACAAAGCGTCCGATCGGCCCGGCGAAGCGCACGAAATCCGCGACGTCACTGCAATAGATGAGTTGTGCGGACGGGACGACGCCCTTCACCATGCGTGGCCGAAACACGAACGGCAATGCGCGCTCCGGCGTCACGCACCAGACGCCGATGCAGCCGAAGTCCGCATGCTCGATCATGAGATCGCGCTCGAACGGTGCATGTGGCGCGTCCGGAGGCTGGTCCGCCGCGAGCAGCCGCACGCCGCGATCGCCCGGCCGTTGCAGCGCCGGCAGCGCCACGATGATCCCGTTGCTGTAGCGCCGATAGCCCTGCGCCTCGAGGATCGGCCAGGTGTGAGGCGCCGGCGAGATGTTGAGATAGGTGACCTGCTTGAGCTTGAGCGCCTGCGCGGCGAGGAGCGGCGCATAACCGCGGAACGCCGGCTCGACGTACCAGCTCGACACGTTGGCGCGCGGCGCGTCCGTGCCCGGCGTCGCCGCGAAGATCAGCAGGATGACGCCGACCGGAACGCCGTCGTTTTCCAACAGATAACCATAACGCGGCATGCCCGGCGGAACGCCGCGTGTGCGCAAGCATGCCAGCGCGCGCCGCCAGAATGCGCGCGTGCGGCGCCGGCCGAAGCCGCGCTTGAGCAGGTCGACGAGCCCGTCGAGATCGCCGTCGGCGATCTGCCGGCAGCGGATCTTCGGCGCCGCCGCCACGGCTTGCTCCGCATTGACCATAAATTGCATGCGCGCTTGATCGATCGTGTCGCTGGTTTATACCCGCCGCTGGGAAACTATAGGTGATGCGGGATGACCACTAAATTAACGATACTGTCCGAGATGCGGAAAGTCGCCGACGAGCAGGCGAAGAAGCTTGCGCCGCTGGCGGACGATCTGGTTCTGCTCGATTCCGGCCTCGATTCGCTCTGCTTCGCGGTGCTGGTGGCGCGGCTCGAGGACAAGCTCGGTCTCGATCCTTTCACCGCCTCCGATGACGTGGCGTTTCCGGTCACGCTCGGCGATTTCGTCAAGGTGTATGACCGCGCGGCCTGATCCCGAGCAGGGACCAGGGGTGGGGTAGATCCATGCTGGACAAAGCAGCTCAGCGCGCCGTGTCGCTGCGCGACTGGATCGGCGGCGGCGCGGATCGTCATCTGCAAGGACGGGAGACGAGCGTCGCGCTCCACGATCTCGCTCGCGGCACCAGCCTCGGCGGCCGGCTCCCCGATCTCGCCGGCCGCTCGGTCCTGATCGCGACCGGCGATCAGCTCACCGCCGCGCTGGCGCTGATCGAGCTCGACGGCGTCGCCCGCCGGATGGTCCTGTGCCCGCCCGATCTTGCCGCCGAGCACCTGCCGCGCGTGATCGCCGACGCCGACGTGGATGCGGTCGTGACATCTGGCCAGATCGACGCGTCGGGCGAGCTCGGCACCCGCCTCCATGTCGTCTGCCATCCCGTCATCGTGCCGATGGCCGCGCCGTCTGCGCATGTCCCGGCGAAAGCCTGCCCCGGACTTGATCCGGGGTCGACGCCGGTTCGCCGACAAGGACATGCGCCAAACAATGGACCTGAAGCATATCCCGGAACGGGGTGTGCTTTAGCCGAGCGGCGCGACACCGAATGGGTGATGTTCACGTCCGGCACGAGCGGCGCGCCCAAGATGGTGGTGCATACGCTCGCCGGGCTCACCGGCGCGATCAAGCGCAACGCCGGCCATGCGACGCCGGTGGTCTGGGCTACGTTCTACGACATCCGCCGCTACGGCGGCCTGCAGATATTCTTCCGCGCGTTGATCGACGGGGCATCGCTGGTGCTCTCCAGCGCCGACGAGCCGGTCGGCGATCATCTTGCTCGCCTCGGCGCGCGCGGGGTCACGCATATCTCCGGCACGCCGTCGCATTGGCGCCGCGTGCTGATGAGCCCGCAGGCGCGCGCCATGGCGCCGCGCTACGTGCGGCTGTCCGGCGAGATCGCCGACCAGACGGTGCTCGACAATCTCGCGGCGACCTATCCGCAGGCGCGCGTCGGCCACGCCTATGCGTCGACCGAAGCCGGGGTCGGCTTCGACGTCAATGACGGCCGCGCGGGCTTTCCGGAAAGCATGCTCGGCCGCCTGCCGAGCGGCGTCGAGATGAAGGTCGAGGACGGCACCCTGCGCATCCGCTCGGAGCGGACCGCGCTGCGCTACATCGGTGCGGGCGCGCCCGCCCTCGCCGACGGCGACGGATTCGTCGACACCGGCGACCTGGTCGAGCTGCGCGACGGCCGCTGCCATTTCGTCGGCCGGCGCAACGGGGTGATCAACGTCGGCGGCCTCAAGGTCAATCCCGAGGAGGTCGAGGCGGTGATCAACCGCCATCCGCGCGTGCGCATGTCGCTCGTTCACGCGCGCAAGAACCCGATCACCGGCGCGCTGGTCGTCGCCGACGTGGTGCTGCGCGACGAGCGCGATGGCGAAAAAGCGCGCGGCGATGCGCTCAAGGGCGAGCTCCTGCAGCTCTGCCGCGACGGGCTTGCCAAGCACAAGGTCCCGGCCACGATCCGCTTCGTGCCGGCGCTCACGGTCTCGGCGAGCGGCAAGCTCGCGCGCCACCATGCTTGATGCCCATGGGTAGCGTCATGCGTAACGTCATCGTCACCGGCGGGAGCCGCGGCCTCGGCCTCGGCATCGCCCGCAAGCTCGCCGCCGCCGGCTATTCGGTGCTCGCGATCGCGCGCACGAAAACCACGCAGCTTGCCGCCGCGATCGAGGAAGCCGAGCGCGCCAAGACCAGCGCATTGACCGGCGCATTGGCCGGCGCGCTGCATTTCGTCGCCTTCGACCTCGCCGCGATCGACGAGATTCCCGACCTGGTGCGCCGCCTGCGCAAGGAGTTCGGCCCGGTCTACGGCCTCGTCAACAATGCGGCGCTCGGCACCGATGGCGTGCTCGCCACCATGCACAATGCCAAGATCGAGGCGCTCATCCGCGTCAACACGCTATCGCCCATCGTGCTCACCAAATACGTGGTGCGCACCATGATGGCCGATGGCGGCGGCCGCATCGTCAATGTGTCGTCGATCATCGGCTTCACCGGCTACAGCGGGCTTGCGGTCTACGGCGCCACCAAGGCCGCAATGCTCGGCTTCACCCGCTCGCTCGCCCGCGAGGTCGGCCGCCTCGGCGTCAACGTGAACGCGGTCGCGCCCGGCTTCATGGATACGGAGATGACGAAAGGGCTGGAGGGCGAGCAGCGCGCGAAGGTGGCGCGCCGCAGCGCCCTGCGCCGGCTGCCCGAGGTCGAGGATGTCGCCAATGCGGTCGAGTTCCTGCTCGGCGACGGCGGCAAGAGCATCACCGGGACGGTGCTGACCGTGGATGCGGGCAGCACGGCGTAGCTCCGGGGCGGTGATTTCAGCTGATCAACCGCTCGATCAAGGCGGCCAGTGGCTTCTCGTCGCCCTCGAAGCTCTCGATCATTGCGTCGAGCATCGTCCTGGGTTCGAATCGATCGAACCTGACCGGATGACCCGCCTGCTCGGCAAGCGCGGTGAAAAAGGAAAGTTGCGTGCGTCCGTTGCCTTCGCGAAACGGATGGATGGCATTCATTTCCGCCAGGAAATGCGCCGCGTACGCCGCGAAGGCAACGCTATCCAAACCGCGCAGGCGTTTCCGCATCTCGAGATCAGCAAAGAGCCGCCGCATCTCTCGGTCGATGTGCTCCGGATAGCAGAAGGCATGCCCCTGCTTGGCGATCCGCACTTTGCGGATTTTGCCGGCCCACGCGTACACGTCGCCGAACAAGTGCCGGTGTACCGCAAGATAATGGCGATAGCTCCATCGCCCGGGAGGCAGCGGCTGAGACGAGCGCTCTGCAGTTACGTCTGCCTCGAAGGCATCAAGCGCAGCTTGATCGCGGATATCGAGTAGATTGATGAGGATAGACGTCCCCGGATAACAGTAGGGATCGGGCTCGGCCTTGTACATGCCGGCGGCTTCATCCCTTGCGATGCGCCGCGACAATCGCGCGGATACGTTCCTCCGGCTTCAACCCCTCGCGTGCAAAGTCCGCAGCGCGGCGTTCCATCTCAGGCGTGAGCTTGATTCCTTCGACCGCGCTGATTGCCGCGAAGCGCCGGCGGCCGACGATCATGCCGCCGCCGCCCTTTTGCTGTGCCGATGCTTTTCGTTTTGACATGAGCAAATCATAGCACATTCCGGTCAGGAAATGAATCCGAAGAATTTGCTAGAGGCGAATTTCCCCTGCCTGAAGGCGCTCGAGCAAGGCTGAATCCATTCGCACGAATGCCCGGACCGATGGTTCGCTGAAATAGATCGCATCCGCGGTCGTCGCCGGATCGTAGCCCTCGCTCACAAGCTCGCTCTTCTGATGCTTGAACGTCGCCGTCGTCTCCAGCTCTTGGCGGATGCGCACGAACACCGGGCGCGCGTAGATGGGGAGACACTCCAGGTGCCGGTGCAGCGTCGCGAGCTCGAAGCCGTCGCCGACCACGAGCGCCGCCATGCCCGCGCGTCCATCCGCCCCTGGAACCGCGACACCATAGACCGCGGCGTCGAGCACGCCCGAGCAACGCGCGATCGCGGCGGCGACTTCCGCGGTCGAGACGTTCTCGCCCTTCCAGCGAAACGTGTCGCCGATACGGTCGACGAAATAGAAATAGCCGCGGGCGTCCTGCCGCATCAGGTCGCCGGTGCGAAACCAGGCGTCGCCCGCCGCGAACACGTCGCGCAGGATCTTGCGCTCGCCCTCGGCGCGGTCGGCATAGCCCTCGAAGCGAGCGGACGGGACCGCCGGATCGTTGACGATCTGCCCGATCGCCTCGCCGACCTCGCCCGCCGCGCAGCGGATGCAGAACCCGCGCGCATCGCGCACCGGCGTCTCGCGCGCGACGTCGAAGCGCACGAGCCGCACCGGAAAGCGCCGCTCGAGCAGCCGCGGCAGGCGGCCGACCGCGCCCGGCCGTCCCTCGAAGTTGAACAGCGTCACGTTCCCCTCGGTCGCGGCATAAAACTCGATGATGCGCGGAATGCGAAAGCGCTCTTGGAAAGCGCTCCAGATGTCGGCACGCAGGCCGTTGCC
>DATBZM010000090.1:0-4423 GCA_036513175.1 Xanthobacteraceae bacterium
GCCGAGCTTCGGATTGACGACGAAAACGTTGGGCGGCCCGCCGATATAGGCGATGTGGGTCGCGTCGCGCATCGGATCGAAGCCGGGGTTCGGGCTCGCGGCCGGCTCGATCGCATGATAGGCGATGCTCGAGGTGACGAACCTATAGCCGTCCGGCGCCGCGTGCGCCGTAAAGGCCGCTCCGATCAATCCGCCCCCGCCCGGACGATTGTCGACGTAGAAGCGCTGCTTGAGCAGCACGGTCAGGTGATCGGCGAGCAGCCGAGCCAAGAGATCGGCGGCGCCGCCGGGCGTCGAGGGCGCGACGATGCGCACCGGCCGGGTCGGCCAGTCGAGCGCCTGCGCGGGCGCGACGGCGAGTGCTAACGCCACCGCGAGGATCGCTGTTCGCATCAGCCGCGGTGCCATGCAGCCTCGATAGATTGAGTGGGAGGTTGCGCCCACTATCAACGTCGCTCCGCCCTCATCCTGAGGAGCCCATCCTCGCGTCGCGAGGATGGGCGTCTCGAAGGACGAGGGCGGCCACTGCCCAGGCCACCTCGTCCTTCGAGACGCCGCGCTGCGCGCGGCTCCTCAGGATGAGGTGGGTTGGGGTTTGCGTCTGTGCTCGCTTTACTTCAACCGCTTCTGCGCCTCCTCGACCAGGCTCAAGTCTGCATGCGCCTTGATGTCGACCTTGCGCTTGACGAAGCCGAGGTCCTGCATCACGCCGGCATTGCGCTGCAGCGCCACTAGGTTCGGCACCATGTTGGGATCGCGATAGTCGTCGTCCTTGGTGAACAGCCAGCCGAGCCGCTCGGGCGGCACCTTGGCGACCTTGGCGGCGATCTTGACCACCTCGTCGTGGTTCTTCGGGTCAAGATACCACTGCACGATGCGCAGCAGGTCTTCCATGAAGTCGGCCATGGCGGCACGGTGCGCGTCGATGAAGGGTTTGCGCGACGCGAACACGATCATCTGCGTGATGCCGAGCGCGTCGCGCTGGTAGAACAGGATCTTGCCGTCGGCGCGCAGCTTCGGATTGAACGCGAAGGGCAGCACCGCCGGAATGAGGTCGACCTTCTTCTCCAGCAACATCTGCGGCATCGCCGGCAGCGGGCCTTCCAGCATCGTGTAGTCGCGCTTGTCCTCGAGCCCGTGCTTCTTGAGCATGGCGCGCTCGGCGACGTCGACCGCGCTGGCGGCGCCGTTGGTGCCGATCACCTTGCCCTTGAGATCCTCGACCTTGTCGATCCCACTGTCCTTGCGGACGTAGTACTCCTGGCTGAAGGTGCCGGGCTGACCGTCCTGGAATTCGTCGGCGATCACCCGCAGGTCGTCGAGCCCGGCATTGTCGATCGCGATCGTGAGCGACGAATAGGCGATGCTCGCGACTTCAAGCTCGTTGTTGGCGATCGCCGCGATCATCTGCGGCGTGCCCGGATAGCGCACGGTCTCCAGCGTGTAGGACTGGCCCATGTGCTTGGCCAGCTCCTTCTTCTCCATCACGATCGAGGCCCAGTTGGCGAGCGGCGCCACCCACGACATGCGGATCTTCACCGGCTCGGCAGAGGCGCCACCGGCCAATCCCAGCACGCAGGCGGCGAGCGCAAGTTTGCGCAGTTGCATCGTTTCCTCCACTTGGTCGTTGTTTCCCGCGAGTTGGCGCGAGATTGTCGGAGGTCCAACGGTTTTTCAAGCCTTGCGGATGTGACGCTTTGACCGCGGGAACGCCTCCGGTCACGCCGGCTCCGCCGCTTCCTGGTGCCAGATCAACAGGCGGCGGCGGATCAGCGCCATCGCCTTGACCAGCACATAGCCGACCACCGCGATCTCGACGATGCCGGCGAAGACGCCGACCGAATCGGCGAAGCGCGACGCTTTCATCATGGCGGCGCCGAGGCCGTAGCCGCCCATCAGCATCTCGGTCAGAACCGCGACGATGAGGGCGAGCGGTAGCGCCACCTGCAACCCGGTCATGATCTGCGGCAGCGCTGCCGGCAGCATGATCTGCCACAACAGCTCACGCTCGCCCGCTCCCATGTTGCGCGCCGACCAGATCAGCTCGCGCTCGACCCCCTGGAGCGCGATGACCGTCGCGGCGATCACCGGGAAGATCGAGTCGAACACGATCATGGTGAGCTTCGATACATTATATACGCCGAGCCACAGGATGATCACCGGCAGGAAGGCGATCTTCGGCATCGGGAAGCCGATCGAGACGAGCGGATCGAAGAACCAGCGGGCGAGCGCAGAACGCGACATCGCCACGCCGAGCGCGACGCCGCCCGCCGCCGCGATGGAAAAGCCGACCATGGCGCGGCCGATCGTCACCCACGTGTTGAGCAGAAGGTCGCCCGCGACCGCGTCGCTCCAGATGCGCGCCAGCACGATGCTGAGCGGCGGCAACTGATAGGGCGTCAAGAGCCCGCTGCGCGCCAGCAGCTCCCAGGCGACAAGCAATGCCACCACCGAGCCGACGCGCGCGCCGAGCCGCAGCGTGGCGCGCATCGCGCGCATGGTCGGAACCTGCGGCGGGGCGAGGTCTATTGTCGCCATATCAGCATCTCGTGCATCAGCACCTGATAGAGCCGGTCGGCCGCGAAGCCGAGCAGCGCCACCGTCAACACGACGGCATACATGGCGTCGTAGTTGCCGTTGTCGCCGAGCGAGCCGATCAGGTAGCCGAAACCGTTCTGCGCCGTGATCAGCTCCGACGACACCAGCAGGATGAAGGCGAGCGCGAGCGCGGTGCGGATGCCGTTGAGCAGTTCGGGCAGCGCGCTCGGCACCACCACGTCCCACAGGGTGCGGATGCGATCCGCCCCCATGCTGCGCGCCGACCAGATCAGCACCTGCTCGGCCGAGCGCGCGCCGTTGAAGGCGCCGATCGTCACCGGAATCATGCAGCCGAGGACGATGAGCAGGATTTTCGACCGATCGCCGAGGCCGAGCCAGATCACCGTGACGGGGATGAGCGCGGTCTTCGGCACGGGATAGAAGATCTCGACGATCGGGCCGAAGATCACATTCACGGGCTTCCACCGCGCCATCAGGATGCCGAGGGTGCCGCCGATCATGATCGCGAGCGCGAGGCCGGCGCCGCCGCGATAGAGCGACGCAAGGCCGTTGCTGACGAGGTCGCCGTCGCGGACGAGGTCGACCCAGGCGGCCGCAACCGCCGTGAGCGACGGAAGTGCGTCGCCCGACACGAGCCCGAGGCGCGACACCAGCTCCCAGCCGATCGCCAGGATGAGCAGCGGCGAATAGCGCAGCAGCGCTTTCATGCAGCGGGCGCTCCCTGCGCCTTGATGGCTTCCACCTTCACCAGGTTCCAGATCTCGTCGACCTTGTCGACGAACGCTTTCGCCTTGAACACGCCCGGATCGGTCTTGTCGACCTTGATGTCGACGATCGTCTTGATGCGGCCGGGCCGCGCCGACATGACGGCGACGCGGTCGGCGAGATAGACCGCCTCCTGCACGTCGTGGGTGACGAAGATCACGGTCTTCGGCGTGCGCTGCCAGATGCCGAGCAGCTCGGTCTGCATCAGGTGGCGCGTCTGCGCGTCGAGCGCGCCGAACGGCTCGTCCATCAGCAGGATCTTCGGATCGAACGCGAGCGTGCGCGCGAGCGCGGCGCGCTGCTTCATGCCGCCGGAGAGATGCGACGGGAAGCTGTCCTCGAAGCCGGTGAGGCCGACCAGGTCGATGAAATGCTGCGCGCGCTTCTGCCGCTCGGCCGACGCCATGCCCTGGCGTTCGAGCCCGTAGAGAATATTGCCGCGCACGGTCTTCCACGGAAACAGCGCGAAGTGCTGAAATACGATGCCGCGGTCGGGCCCGGGCGCCGCGACCGGCTTGCCGTCGACCGCGATGCCGCCGCTCTCGACGGGCAGGAATCCGCCGATCAGATAGAGCAGGGTCGACTTGCCGCAGCCGGAGGGGCCGAGCAGCGCCACGAATTCGCGCTCGCGCACCTCGAGCGACACGTCCTCGAGCGCCAGCACCGGCTTGCCGCGCGGCGGGCGGTAGGTGTGGCGTACGCGATCAACGACGATCTGCGCCATGTCGTCCGCCTTCCCCCTGTCATTCGGCATGTCGCAATCACCACATTGCCCCCGTGCGGCATCCGGTGCAACTGTCCCGCATTGCGATACGGCGCCAGCCGAGCGCGTGTCAGCATCATGCGAACGCGGCGCGCGACGCAGGTTGGCGAAGCACGCCGCCATCCTTGTCGTCGCGGGCGGCGACGCGACGAACTCTCTACTTCATATATTTGTCGACGAGGACTGCGGCATCTTGCCGGTCCTGCTTGAGGAAGTCGACGAATTCCGCGCGCGGGCCCGCGATCACGTCGAGGAAGTTCTCGCCGGCGAACGTGGTGAACTTGGGACCGCGCAGGATGGCGGCAAGCTCGTCGTGCAGGCGGGTGACGATCGCGG
>DATBZM010000091.1:0-11195 GCA_036513175.1 Xanthobacteraceae bacterium
TCGGATGGAGCGCGCAGCGCGCAATCCGGGATCCCGGATTGCGGCGCGCGATCGCGCGCCTCCATCCGGGCTACGAGCTATTGCGCCGGTGCCATCGCGGCAGCGGGCGCGGTGCGGCCGGACAGGATCAGGTAGATGACGGCCGCCGCCGCCGCGCCGATCAGCCAGCCCCAGTCGCCCACGTTGACGATCACGCCGTGGGCGCCGAGCAGCGCGAGGCCGATCGCAAGCACGCCGGCGACGCCAAGCGCGATGACGGCGTTGCGGTTCCAGCCGCCCTGGTAGAAATAGGCGCCGGCCGGCGCGCGCGTGTAGAGATCCTTGATCACCATCGCCTGGCGCTTGACCAGGTAGTAGTCGGCGATGATCACACCGAACAGCGGCCCGAGCGCCGAGCCGAAGATGGCGACGAAAATGGTGATCGCCTGCGGGCTCGACACGAACAGCCAGGGGCAGACCAGGACAGAGAGGATCGAGGCGATGAGCCCGCCGAGGCGGAAGTCGATCTTGCTCGGATGGAGATTGGCGATGTCGTAGGCGGGAGAGACGAAGTTCGCCACGATGTTGATGCCCATGGTGGCGACCACGAAGGTGATCGAGCCGACCGCGACCACGATCGGGTTGCCGATCTTCTCCACGATCGCGACCGGGTCCATGACGGCTGCACCGAACACCTGCAGCGTGCCGGCGGTGACCACGACGGTGACGATCGAGAACACGATGAAGTTGACCGGCAGGCCGAGGAAATTGCCGATCGTCATCGCGCGGTCGCTCACGGCGAAGCGCGAGAAGTCGCCGAAGTTGAGCAGGAGCGCGGCGAAATAGGCGACGATCAGCATCGCGGCATTGGCCATGAGGCCGAGCGTCGCGATGCCGCTTGCGGGCGGCGGGGCGAGCTGGAGCGAGAGGCTCGACATGCCGGTCTGCGAGAGGATCCAGATCGCCAGCGCGAACATCACCACGTAGACGGCGGGGCCGCAGAAATCGATGAACTTGCGGATCGTCTCCATGCCGCTGAGGAAGATCACAAGCTGGAAGAACCACATGAAGAGGAAGCAGGCCCAGCCGAGGGTCGAGAGCCCGAGGAAGCCGCCATGCGTCCAGGCGGCGGCGGACGGCATCAGCGTGAGCACGAGCACCTGCACGGCCTTCGACGCGAAATAAGTCTGCACGCCGTACCACACGATGCCGACGACACCGCGCACCACCGCGGCGAGGTTCGCGCCGGCAACGCCGAAGCTCAGCCGCGCCACCACCGGATAGGGCACGCCCGCGCGCTGCGACGGCCGGCCGATCAGGTTGATCAGGAAGAACACCGAGAAGATGCCGACCGTCATCGAGATCAGCACCTGCCAACCGGTCAGCCCGAGGAAGAAAAGGCTCGCCGCGAAGGTGTAGCCCCCGACCGAATGGACGTCGGACATCCACATGGCGAACAGGCTAAAGACACCCCAGGTGCGTCCCGCCGGCGCGACCGGCGCGAGGTAGGAATTGTACAGGCTCGGATCGGCGCCCGGAATCGATTCGATCGCCGGGCTGGTGCTCGCATGGACAGTCATGGGTCGCGCCTCCGGATTGCGCTGAGCGGCCGTAATGGGGTTCGCTACGACAAGATGATAAAGCAAGTCCCGGACCATGTGATGATGAGGCGATGCCACGGGCGGCGGAAGCAAGCGGCCCATCCTTCGAGACGCATCGCTTTCGCGACGCTCCTGGGGATGAGGTTGTCGTGAGCCGCAACCTCCGCATCCTATCCCGAAGCTTAAGAAGTGACCGTGGACGTCCGGTTCTCGGAGCAGGCAGGACCTGGCGATGAAGAATTCTTTCGCCCCTCGGTCGCGGCGAAATTGCTAGTCTATCGGCGTGCTTGATCGCGTGCCGACGCAACACCGTGGCCGCCACCGTTGGGAGGATTCCAAATGCCGCATCGTGCAAACGGGCCGGTCGCGATTTTTCTGATCGGCCTCATCGGCCTGCTCGCTGCTCCCGCGCGTGCGGAAGTGACCCGCATCGAGTTCACGTCGAAGCAACCGTACGGCACATTTCGCGCCGGCGATTACGTGATTTGGCAGGGCACGATCCACGGCGACCTCTCGCCGCAGGAGACTATTCCGGGGATCGACAAGGCCGCGCGCAACGAGCGCGGGCGGATCGCCTACGCGGCGAAGATCATTCTCATCATGCCGGCGGCTCCCGGCAACGGCGCCTTGCTGGTGGACGTGCCCAACCGCGGCCATGCCTACGCCGAGGCGCTCTACAATTCGCCGCGCGACGAGCCGTTTCTCTCCGGCACGCTGGAGCAGGGCACCGGTTTTCTCGAGGACCACGGTTTTTCGATTGCCGAGGTGTACTGGGAGCTCGGACACGACGCCGACCTGCCGTCGTTCGTCGATGCCGACGGCAAGAAACGCTATGTCGAGGGCGTGGGCTTTGCGATCGTGCGCGATGCCGCAGACTTCCTCACCCATGCGGCCGCCGACGGCGCCGGGACGGAGAACCCGCTCGCGGGCGAGATCAACCGCGTGCTCGCGAGCGGCAAATCCCAGGATGGCCGGTTCCTCAAGACATTCCTGCTCAACGGCTTCAACATGGCGGGCAGCCGGCGCGTGTTCGACGGCATGCACGTGTTCGTCTCGGCCGCGGGCCTGCTGCCGATCCTGCAGACGGGCACCGGACCGGAATCGAGCGGCGACGGGGCGCCCACTTTCGCCAATCCGGATTTCCCCGGCGTGAACGACGGGCCGCTCACGATCGGCGAGATCATCGCCAAGGTCGAGGCGCGCGGCGAGGTCCCGCCGAAGATGCTCATGGTCAGCTCGACCACGGACTACTACTCGCTGCGCGCCTCGCTCGGCCGCACCGGCGCATCCGGGAGCGCGGATCAACCGCTGCCTGCCAATGTGCGGATGTACGACATCGCCGGCGGGTCGCATGTGCGTGTTCCCGCGGCGCCAAAATGCACGTTGCCGCCCGCCCGCCTCGACTGGACGCCGGTATCGCGCGCCCTGCTGTTGCGCCTCGACGCCTGGGTGAGCCATAACGCCGAGCCGCCCGCGAGCGAGCTGATGCCGCTCGAGCCGGCGAGCGGCGAGCCGCCCGCGCTGCGCGCCCCGACCAGGCTTTCCGCCGCCGTGATCCAGGTGCCCAAGCGCGACCGCGACGGCAACGCGCTCGGCGGCGTGCGGCTGCCGGATATTGCGGCGCCGACCGGCACCAACGGCGGACAAAACGCGCCGCAGACGTTCACCTGCATGCTGGTCGGATCCTTTTCGCCGTTCGCGCCGACGAAAGCGGAACGCGAGCGCACGGGCGACACCCGCCTCTCGATCGCGGAGCGCTACCACGGCCGTGACGATTACGTGAGCCGGGTCCGGATCGCCGCGCAGGACCTGATAGTGCGCGGGTTCCTGCTGCCGGACGATGCGGCGGTGATCATCCAGGAAGCCGCGTCGAGCAAGCTGTTCGCGCCCGCAGCCGCGGAGGCGGCGCCACGGTGACGGTCGCGCGATATTAACCCGATCGCCCGTATGAATCCCGACCGGGGAATCCTCTCCGATTCGATTGAACCCTCATGGAGGCCGTCGTGGCCCAACTCCGTCCCGGCATGCGCGGCTCCGCCGGTCCGCACAGCGACCGTTTCGCCTACCAGCAATACGTGATCAAGCGGCCTTTCCTCTCCTTCCTGGGACGCAAGTATTACGTCTACGCGCCCGACGGCTCGCTGGTCGTCTTTCTCAAGCACCCGCTGATGAAGCTGCGCGGGGAGTTCACGATCTACGCGGACGACACCGAGACCACGCCGATGCTGGTCGTGCGCGCCCGCCAGGTCATCGCCCTCAACATGGTGCACGACGTCATGGACCCCAACACCGGGGAGAAGCTCGGCAGCATCCGCTCGCGCGGCCTCAAGTCGATCTTCCGCGACGTCTGGGACATTCTCGACGCCAACGACCAGCCCATCGGCCTGATCGAGGAGACCGGCGTCGCGATGCTGCGCCGCTTCATCAAGTTCCTGCCCGGCCGACACAAGATCGAGCTCAACGGCCAGCTCGTCGCGACCCTGCGGCAGACTTTTCGCTTCTTCATCAAGGAGGAGGTGCTCGACCTTTCGCCGGGCGGCGACAAGCTCGACCACCGCTTCGCGGTCGCCTGCGCGCTCCTCGCCCTGATGAAGGAGTCGGCGCGCGAAGCCAACTGAGGCCGCCGGGCGCGCCGGCGCAGGAGCAAGCGTAGCCCGGATTGCGCGCAGCGAAATCCGGGGGATCGATCGTCCCCGGATTTCGGCGTGGCGCGCCTCAATCCGGGCTACTGCTAGTTACCGAAATCCCGTCCATTGTTATTGCTCAATATGATTTCATCGACAGCGCAAATTCGATCTTGCAAGAGCGCGAACCGGATGCACTCGAACACATTCCTGGCGGTGAGCGTCAGATCTGCAAACGAATTTCGGCGAAAATTCCACTGCGATGGTTCCAGCGGCGAGGTATTCGCGAAGTCGGGCGGATAGATCGTCAAGACGCGAACGCCGTTCGTCCGCAATCGATGACGAAGACGCTCGGCAAAGAGAGATTGTGCCGCTTTCGCCGAGCTGAAGGCCTCGTTGATCGGTCGCATATTCCCCCGCAAAGCCGTCGTGCCATTTATGAATACAATATCCGCGGCGGCGGACTTGTTGATCAACGGCAAGAGATGCTTGGTAAGGAGCACCGTCACCATGGCTCATTTGCGCGCGCCGAGCGCAGGCGCCGTGCAAGAAATCAATACTTGAACGAACCCTGCACGAAGGCGCCGTAGCGCTCGCTGGAAAAATCGATCGCCTGCATGCCGCCGTCACCGCCGTAGATGTTGCCCTCGAAATGCGCGTTGCCGCGCGTGTCGAAGCGCCAGTAGCGGGCGCCGACGCCGAGGCTGAAATCCTGTGTCACCAGGTAGCTCACGACCGCCTCGATCTGGATGCCGGTGTTGCCGTTGCCGTCTTCCGGAATCGGACCGATGAAATTGCCGGCGATCGGCTGCATGCGCAGCCAGTGCGAATCGGTACTCGCGAGCGTGACCCACGGCAGCCAGGCGGCGTCGGCGCTGAGCTTGAACCGGCCGAACGTCACGTCGCCGGCGACGCCGAGGCGGATGGCGTTCCACTGCGCGTCCTCGGTGATGCCGAGGACGGACGTCGGAACGGCCGGCGCGCAGACGCCTGGATTGCTCGCGGTCTGCGCGCAGCCATAGGCGTTGACGAGCTCATGCTCGTAGAACCAGCCGACGAAGGGGCTCACCCGGTAGTTCGGCGTCCACAGAACGTCGTAGCCGACGTCGCCCGCGAAGTAGAGCAGGCTGCCGTCGCGCTGGGAGCTGTTGGTCGACGAATAAGGGCTGATGCCGGGCGGAAAGTCCTCGTCCTTGAGGCCGCCCGAGCCGATGCCGCCGGCGCCCACGAAGGCTTTGGCGAAAATTCCGGTCCCGCGATCGTCGAAACGGGCGAAGCCCTCGGCCGTGCTCGCGTTGAGGTCGGTGTAGGTGAGGCGCGACAGCATGGTCGCGCCGTCGAAGTCGAACAGGTTCTTGGAAATGGTGCCGGTGCTGTACCAGTAGCGCAGCCCGAACTCGGTCTCGAACAGTTTCACTTGCGGAATGAGGCCCGCGAAGCCGTGCACGAACGAGATGTCGTCGTGGTCGAAGCGGTAGTTGAATCCGGCACGCACGATGTCGCCGCGAACGGTCGCGCCGGTGTGGGTCTCGAAGCTCGCCGACACGTTCGGCAGGCCGACCGCGGTGGCGCTGCCGAGATCGAAATGCAGATAGTCGAGCGAGACCGAGGTCTGCGGCGTGAGCGCATATTCGACGCCGGCGCCGGCGGACCAGCCGGCGCGGATATCGTCGCGCGCGGCCTCGAAGGTCAGCCCGTTCGAGAGGCCGAGGTCGGTCTTGGTGACGACGCGGCCGAGCGCGAGGCCACCGCTCGCATAGAGCATGTAGCTGTCGTTCGGCGCCCAGCCGATGCGGCCGCGCAGGGTCGAGAGCCACGGGACCTGCTGCTGCTCGTTCATCCCATAGCCGAGGCCGCTCGCGCTGCCGGTCGTGGACACGCTGCCGGACGCCGTCGAGAGGGTGAAGTCCGCTTCGAAGCCGAACACCAATGCGTCGATCTGATGCAGGTAGCCGGCCTGGACGCCGCCGACGAAGCCGTTGGTCGCAGCCGACGTCGCGGTCGGCACGGGCGGGATGACGCCCGCGAAGGACGCGGCCGGAAAGCCGGTGAGGCCGAAGTCGCTGTCGCCGAGCGCGTAGCCGAAGTGCCCGCCCATGTAGCCGCCTTCCCAGCGATAGTAGGAGACGGGCGCGGACGACGGCAGGAACGGAAGATCGGCGGCGTGTGCCGGCAGCATCTGCAGGCTCGCGGCGGCCGCGAGGAGAGCCGCGATGGGGCGGCAACGGCGGCCGACCGTCGCGACGGCCGCCGTCCCGCTGATGACTACGCGACTGAACATCATATTCGACTCGCCGATCACTTCGGAACGGCGCAACCGTAAATCGATATGGTTTATGATTCCTTGCGCGGCCCGTACGCGCGTTGATGGCGCGGGCTTTTTTACTTCGGTGCGCGTGCGCGGACGGAGGGCCGTTAACCATTCAGCAAGTCAAAAGGCGCCGACGTGCGAGATGGAATGCGGTCAGCCTTCCGCGGACTCCGTCGCGCGCGCGGAAAGCCGCGGTGAAAACGCGGCGTGCCAATCGGCGAGCTGCGCATGATCACACCGAATAGCTGAAGGGGGAGAGGGAGCGCGGCGTCAGTGCTCGCCTCACACGCAATTGCCTGATCCTACACGGTCGCGCCCTTGGCCTTGGCGCGGCGCAGGTGCTCGTCGAGGCGCGGCATGATCTCGACGAAGTTGCACGGGCGGTAGCGGTAGTCGAGCTGGTGCACCAGGATCTCGTCCCAGGCGTCGCGGCAGGCGCCGGGCGAGCCGGGCAGGCAGAAGATATAGGTGGCGCCGGCGACGCCCGCGATCGCCCGCGTCTGGATCGCCGAGGTGCCGATCTTGGCGTGGCTGACGATGAGGAAGAGCGTGGCGAAGCCGTCCATGCGCTTCTCGAACAGCGGCTCGACCGCCTCCGGAGTGACGTCGCGGCCGGTGAAGCCGGTGCCGCCGGTGGAGATCACCACATCGATCGCCGGATCCGCGATCCAGGCCTTCACCTGGGCGCGGATCTTCTCCACGTCGTCGGTGACGATCGCGCGCGCCGCGACCGCGTGCCCGGCCTTCTCGATGCGCTCGGCAAGCGTCGCGCCGGACTTGTCGTCGGCGAGCGCGCGCGTGTCGGACACGGTGAGCACCGCGATGCGCAGCGGGATGAAGGATTTCGACTCGTCGATGCCGGCCATGGGCGCACCTGATTACGAACTGCCCCACCGTGGCCGCCCTCGTCCTTCGAGACGCCCGCCGCGCTACGCGCCGCCGGGCTCCTCAGGATGAGGGCGGGGTGATCATTGAGCAAGCGGCACGCACGACACTCATCAGGCCACCGCGCGCCCGGTTTCCCGCTTCACTTGATCTCGACCTCGCCGACCTCGTTGGCGAGGCTGTTGGCGAGCAGCACGTTGCCGTCGCGCGCCACATCCATGTTGCGCACGATGTCGCCGCCCTGGCGGCCCGGGATCGCCCAGGTCTGGAACTGTTCGGTCTTCGGGTCGAAGCGCACGATGGTATTGGGCTTCGCATACGACTCGCAGTACCACAGCGCGCCCTTGGTGAACGCGATGCCGTAGGGCTGTGACTGCGGCCCGCTCGGCGACTGCCATTCGGTGATCTTACCGCTCTTGGGGTCGAGGCGGCCGAGGAAGCCGTGGGCGAAATCGGTGTACCAGATGTTGTCGTCGGCATCGATCGCGATGCGGCGCGGCCGCGCGCCCAGATCGGGCAACACCCACTCGGTGATCTTCATGTCGTCGTCGATGGTCGCAACTTTGTTTGCGCCGAACTCGACGAAGAACACCTGGTTCTTCGAGTTCACCGCGAGGCCGTACGGCCGCGCATTGGCGGTCGGCGGATGCACGAGCTTGATCGCGCCGGTCTTGGGATCGAGCCGGCCGAGGAAATTGCCCTGCTGCACCGAGAACCACAAGGTTCCGTTGTGGTCGAAGATCAGCGTATGCGGATCGCGCGCGGACGGATCCGGCAGCGGATATTCGGTGACCTTACCGGTCTTCGGATCGAGCTCGCCGATCAGTCCGGCGAAATTGCCGGTGAACCAGATGTTGCCGTCCTTGTCCTCCTTGAGGCCGTGCGGCGCCGTCATCGGGCGCTCGAGCCGGTATTCCTTGAACTGGCCGGTCTTCGGATCGAGCCGGCCGAGCAGGTTGGCGAGCTGGCCCGAATACCAGATGCTGCCGTCCTGCCCGGCCATCGGATCATGCGGGCGCTCGCCCGGCGTCGGCAGCGGCCATTCCCTGATGTCGACCTGCACGGGCCCGGGGATGATCTTCGCTGGCGGACGCTGCCGCTCGGGGAAATTCTTAATCAGGTAGGCCTTGACGATCGGCCACTCCTTTTCTTCGACCGGCGCGCCGAAGTTCTGCATCATGTGCGCGACGGTGTCCCAGCCTTCCGGCGTGTAGCCGGCGCGCACGCGGGTCGCGGAATGACACGTGTTGCAGGTGGTGGTGACGATCTCCTTGCCGGGCCCGTCGGGAAAATCCCCCGGCTTGATCGGTCCGGGCGCCTGCGCCTGCGCCGGAAGCGCGCAGCAGACGAGCGCGAGCGCCGAGATGAATAATGTGCGAGCCATATCGTCCTTGCCTTGTGGGTTCCGCGTCGATCGCCCGCGGCAGATTGGCAAGAGCGTGTCGGCGGCGCAAGGCGGTCAGGCGCGCTCCTCCGGCGGTTTGACATGGCGAAATGAGAGGAGCAGCGCTGCGTCGTAGGCGATCTTGAGCACGCCGCAGATCACCAGCGGCAGACCGGCGTAGGGCGTGCCGAGCATGAGGCCGGCGAGCGCGGGGCTCAGCGACGATGCGAGGCTGCGCGGCACCGTGGTGACGCTCGCGGCGGCGGGGCGCTCGGCCGGCGTCACCACCGCCATCACGTAGGAGGTGCGGGTCGGCACGTCCATCTGCGACAGCGCGGCGCGCACCAGCAGCAGCGTCAGCACCACGGTCAGGTTGGGCGCAAAGGCAGCCGCGATCACGCACAGGCTCGACGGGACATGGGTGTAGACCATGGTGTTGATGAGGCCGATGCGTTTCGCCAGCCAGGCGGCGGCGGGAAACGAGAAGGCGGCGAGCACGCTCGCGCCGAAGAAGAAGGTGCTGGCGGCGGAGAGCGACAGGCCGAAGCGCTCGAACAACCACAGCGCCAGCAGGGACTGCACCACGAAGCCGCCCGCGAAGGCGTCGACGCTGAACAGCGCGGCGAGCTTGAAAACGACGCGCCTCGACTCTTTTAGTGGCGCATGTTCTTGTCGGCGAACCGGTGACCACTTCGCCGGAACATGCGCAAGCGGCGCGCTCGCCGGCTTCGCCTCCGCGTGTTCCGCGCGCGGCAGCGCGCGATAGCAGGCGACGCCGGCGAGGCCGAGCACGGCATAGAGATAGAGCATCCCCTGCAGTGCCGGCAGCGTGGCAACACCGAAGGCGCGCAGCAGATCGGGCGCCGCCGCCGCAAGCGCTCCGCCCGAGGTCGCGATCGCGCCGATCAGGCTGTAGCGCGCGAACACCTTGGTGCGCTCGCCGTCCGCGGCCTCGCGCGCCAGCATGGTGTGCTCGATCGGCACCAGCACGCCCATGTCGCCGGTCGAGGGATTCATGGTGCCGATGAACGCGATGAGGAGAATGAGCGTGATGTGCTGCGCGTTCGGCATGGTGAGCCCGGTCGTCGCCATCAAGAACGCGCCGGCGATCAGCAGGCTGCGCAGATCGAAGCGCGGCGCGAGCCAGCCGACCGAGAGGGTCAGCAGCGCCGAGCCGAGCAGCGCGGCGGTCGCGATGACGCCGATCTGCGCCGGCGCATAGCCGATCGCGGTGAGGTAGGCGGGAAGAATGATGACCGCGAAACCATCGCCGAAATTGCGCGCCGCTCGCGCCGCGAGGATCAGGCGCAGGTCGCGGCGGTGGGCGGCGGCTTGAGTGTCGGATTCGGGCGGCAAGGACGAAACGCTACGCAGGCGGCGAGAAGAGATCAAGAGCCGCTTGCGCCGGCGCCTGCGCACCCTCTCCGCGAAGGGAGAGGGTGGCGAGCGAAGCGAGCCGGGTGAGGGGGCGGTCGGAGTTTAAATTCTAGCTCCGAGATCCCCTCACCCGACGCGCTTCGCGCGTCGACCTCTCCCCTTCGGGGAGAGGTGAAGGGCAGCTACAAGCTTACAAGCTCCCCGCGCCGAACGTGTCGCAGGCCGCGATGGTGCCCTGCGAGAGTCCGCGCTCGAACCAACGCTGGCGCTGCGCGCCGCTGCCATGGGTGAACGAGTCGGGCACGACGCGGCCGGTCGCCTTGCGCTCGAGCGTGTCGTCGCCGATCGCCGACGCGGTCTGCAGCGCGGCGGCGACGTCGCTCTGGTCGATGAAGGCGCCGTGGCCTGCGCTCTGCTGGCGCTGGTTCTCGTGATAGGCCCAAATGCCCGCGAAGCAGTCCGCCTGCAGCTCGATGCGCACCTGCAGCTTGTTTGCGTCGACCTTGCTCGCGGCGCGCTGCTGCGCGGTCGCCTTCGGCAGGATGCCGAGCAGGTTCTGCACGTGATGGCCGACCTCGTGCGCGATCACGTAGGCCTGGCTGAACTGGCAGGCGCGGCCGCTGCAGCCGTTGAAGCGGGTCTCGATCTGGCGGAAGAACGACGTGTCGAGATAGACCTTGTGGTCCGCCGGGCAATAGAACGGGCCCATGGCGCTGCGCGCGACGCCGCCACAGGCGGCGTCGGTCGCGCCGGAGTACATCACCAGGATCGGCGGCCGGTAGGTCTGCCCGTCGCGGCTAAAGATGTCCTTCCACTGCACCTCGGTGCTGCCGAGGATGCGCGAGACGAAGTTGCCCATCTGGTCGTTCGGCGTGGCGGTGCGGCGCGCCTCCATGTTCGGCGATGGGCGATTGGGCACCTGATAGGGCTGCTGGTAGCCGCCGCCATTGCCGCTCAGCATCGCGAGCATCTGGATCGGATTGATGCCGAACACGCCCCAGCCGACGAGCGTGATCACCGCGATCGTGCCGATG
>DATBZM010000092.1:0-10857 GCA_036513175.1 Xanthobacteraceae bacterium
CGGATGGCGTGGATGTCGGCCGGCGTCTTGGCGATGCGGATGTGGCTCTGCACCGCGCCGCCCTTCTGGGCGAGACCCGCCATGTCGATCACGCCGACGCCCTTGCCTTCCAGATGCGCCGCCATGCCGATGATGGCGCCAACCGTGACGATGCCGGTGCCGCCGATGCCGGTGACGATGATGCCGTAGGTCTGGCCGATCGCGGGGAGCTTGGGCTCGGGCAGCGGCGTCTCATCGGCGCGCGCGGCGACGCCCTGGCCGCGCTTGAGCTGCGCGCCCTCGACGGTGACGAACGACGGGCAGAAGCCTTTGACGCACGAGAAGTCCTTGTTGCAGCTCGACTGGTCGATGGTGCGTTTGCGGCCGAACTCGGTCTCGAGCGGCTGGACCGAGACGCAGTTCGACTGCACGCCGCAATCGCCGCAGCCTTCGCACACGAGCTCGTTGATGATGACGCGCTTGGCGGGATCGGGGAACTGGCCGCGCTTGTGGCGGCGGCGTTTTTCGGCCGCGCAGGTCTGGTCGTAGATCAGCACCGTGCAGCCGGGGACCTGCGCGAGCTCGCGCTGGACCGCGTCGAGATCGTCGCGGTGATGCACCGTGAGGCCGTTCGGCCAATCGGTGCCGGCCGCATATTTGTGCGGCTCATCGGTGACGACGACGACGCGCTTTGCACCTTCCGCGGCGACCTGGCGCGCGATCTGCGGCACCGTCAGGCCGCCATCATTCTTCTGGCCCCCGGTCATCGCGACCGCATCATTGAAGAGGATTTTGTACGTGATGTTCACGCCGGACGCGATCGCACCGCGGATCGCCATGTAGCCCGAGTGGTTGTAGGTGCCGTCGCCGATGTTCTGGAAGACATGCGGTCGCTTGGAGAACGGCGCCTCGCCGATCCAGTTGGCCCCCTCGCCACCCATCTGGGTGAAGCCGAGCGTCGAGCGGTCCATCCACTGGACCATGTAGTGGCAGCCGATGCCCGCATAGGCGCGACTTCCTTCCGGCACGCGAGTCGATGAATTATGCGGGCAACCGGAGCAGAAGTAGGGGATGCGCACCGCCACGTCCTGCGTCTCGCGCAGCGCGCGCTGCGCCTCCTTCAGCTTCGCGACGCGGCCGACGAGGTTCTCGTCGGTGACGTATTGTAGCAGCCGCTCGCCGAGGCAGATCGCGACGTCGTTCGAATCGAGCGCGGCCTTCACGGGGAAGAGCCAGTTGCCCTGCTCGTCCTTCTTGCCGATGCATACCGGCTGGTTGGCGCTGCCGTAGAGCTCCTCGCGCACCTGCACCTCGATGAGCGAACGTTTCTCCTCGACCACGATGATGAGCTCGAGGCCGTTCGCGAACTCCTGCAGCTCCTGCCGCCCGATCGGCCACGGGCAGGCGATCTTGTGGATGCGCAGGCCGAGGTCGTTGCACTTGACCTCGTCGAGACCGAGCTCGTCGAGCGCCTGGCGCACGTCGAGATAGGACTTGCCGACCGTGATGACGCCGATCTTCGGGTTGCGGCCGCCCGAGGTGATCTGGCGGTTGAGCTTGTTGGCGCGCACGAAGGCCAGCATGGCGTCGCGCTTGTAGTCGTGCAGCCGCGCTTCCATGCCGAGGATGGTGTCGTTGAGGCGGATGTTGAGGCCGCCCTCCGGCATCGCGTAGTCGGCCGGGATGACGATGTTGACGCGGTCGAGGCTGCCGTCGATCACGCCGGTCGACTCGACCGTCTCGTGCATGCATTTGAGCCCCACCCAGGCGCCGGTGAAGCGCGACATGGCCCAGCCGAGCAGGCCGTAGTCGACGATCTCCTGAACCCCGGCCGGATTGAGGATCGGGATCATCACGTCGACGAAATTGAACTCGGACTGGTGCGCGGTGGTCGACGATTCGGCCGTGTGGTCGTCGCCCATCAGGGCGAGCACGCCGCCGTGGCGGGAGGTGCCGGCGAAATTGGCGTGGCGCAGCGCATCGCCCGAGCGGTCGACGCCCGGGCCCTTGCCGTACCACATGCCGAAGACTCCATCGAACCGGCCTTCGCCGCGCAGCTCCGCCTGCTGCGAGCCCCACAGCGCGGTCGCGGCGAGATCCTCATTGATGGCGGGTTGGAAGAGAATGTCGTTCTGCCGGCACAGCGCCTGCGCGCGCTGGAACTGGTAGTCGAGCCCGCCGAGGGGCGAGCCGCGATAGCCGGTGACATAGGCGGCGGTATTGAGCCCGGCGCGGCGGTCGCGCGCCTTCTGCATCAGGCACATGCGCACCAGCGCCTGGTAGCCGGTGACGAACACGCGGCTTTTCGTCAGATCATATTTGTCGTCGAGCGTGACGCGTTCGAGCGCCATGGGAAATGTCCTGCCGTGGGGACCGGCCAACCGGATCAGGCCACAGATATAGAGAGGGCGCAATCGGGCGGAAAGGCAGTGGGTGGCCGCGATTGCGTCGCAGGCGAGCCAATCGCCAGTAAATTGCTGAGAGCCGGAGCGGTGAGCAATTTGGCGCACCGCAGCAAAAATTTTTTCATGCCGCCTGGTTGCGCCGTGACGGCCGGATCAGCACTTCGGCGGAAATCCCAAGCCTCCGATGCAGGCGGCGAATCATCTCGATGGACAGCCCGCGCTTGCGATTGAGCACTTCAGCGACGCGCGTCCGCGTGCCGATCAGGGGCTCCAAGTCCTTGCGCGTCAGGCCTTGCTGTTCCATGCGGAACTTGATCGCCTCGATCGGGTCGGGCGGATCCATCGGGTAGTGCTCGTTCTCATAGGCATCAATCAGGGTCGCCAGCACGTCGAGACGATCGCCATCAGGCGTCTTCGACTTGGCTCCCCACAAGCGTTCTACTTCGGCCAACGCGGCTTCGTAGTCTTTCTTGGTGCGGATCGGCTTTACGTCATTTTTCATGCTGAACCTGTGTCACATCGATCCGATCATAGTCGCGGTGAGTGCCTATCCATTTGATCCAGACGATGCTTTTTTCGAAATCGACGGACACCACCAGTCGAAAACTGTTGCCTTTGATATTGAATACGATGCGCTCTGCGGTGACGATGCTCGCTGTTGCGTACATTCGCTTGACGTCGCCTGCGCTCTGCCAACGGGCCTTGCGGACCTCATCGAACCATGCATCAAGCGCAGCCTTGAGCGCAGGCTGATCTTTGTGCCCTGCACGCGCTGCGACGAATTCCCGCAGCGTTCGCCGGGCGATGATGCGCATGAAGGAAATGTACTACGCGCCCATTTTGGGCACAAGGCGAGAGGCCGGATCGAGGGCCTAGTCGCACTCGCTCAGGCGCCGCTTTAGTCCGGCGTTTTCGGCTTCCAGCCGCTTGATTCGCCGCGCAGACGCGAGGGGAACCGGCGCCCGGTCGGCCGCGAGCGGCACCACCTCGACACCGAGGGCGCGCAGCTGCCGCCAACGCGGCCGTACGCGGTAGGCGGTTTTGCGTGTGGTGATGTGCAGGACGAACTCATCGGGAATGAGAGTCGTGCTAGGCACGAGCAGCTTCGCACCCTTGCCCGACATGTTGCGGACCACGCAGTCGATCGCGATCAGCTTGTGATCGGTCGTGATCTGAGCCCCCAGGTAGGAAGGCATGCGCTGCTGCTTGCGGCGCTCTTGCTCGGGAGATTTCCGTTCCATGCCGGCATGGTGCCCACAGCACTCAACGGTTGCAAGCGCATGGTTGAGAAAGGGTTAAGGAGGATTACTAACAAGTCCCCCAGCGTCGTTGCCCGTGAAAGCGGGCAATCCAGTACTCGCGAACGCGAGAATGGAACGTGGGCAGTGGCCTCAACGGATGCTGCGGCCTACTGGATCGTCCGCTTGCGCGGACGATGACGCCAGTGGGCGGGAGGCGCACCACATCACACCCTATTCCCGGCGCTCCAGCGCCAGAAGTCGCGGCCTTCCTCACGCATGAAGCGGGCGAGCACCATGTTGTGCACCTCCGAGGCGCCGTCGACCAGGCGAGCGGCGCGGGCGGCGCGATAGACCCATTCGAGAATCGTGTCCTTGGAATAGCCGCGCGCGCCGTTGAGCTGGATCGCGACGTCGGCGGCGTTATGCAGCGTGTCGGCGACGTGCACCTTGGCCATGGAGATTTCCTTGCGGGCGCGGTCGCCCTGGTCGAGCTTCCAGGCGGCGTGCATCGTCAGCAGGCGGCCGATCTGGATCTGCTGGGCGACCTCGCCGAGCTTGATCTGCACGCTCTCGCGGTCGGCGAGCTTGATGCCGAAGCCTTCGCGCCGGCCGACGTATTCCTGGGCGATCTCGAGACAGCGCTTCGACCAGCCGAGCCAGCGCATGCAGTGGGTGAGCCGCGCCGGGCCGAGGCGGATTTGCGTCGCGCGCAGCCCGTCGCCGACGCGCATGAGGACGTCCTCGTCCGCGACCTCGAGCCCGTCGAACTCGAGCTCGCAATGGCCGCCGTGCTCCTCCGGGCCCATGATCTCGATGCGGCGCACGATCCGCCAGCCCGGCTGGTCGCGGTGATAGAGAAAGGCCGTGAGCCCGGTGCGCGGATCGTCCGATGTGCGCGCGATCAGGATGAAATGTGCGGCGGCGCCGGCGCCGGTGATGAACCACTTGCGGCCGTGGATCACCCATTTGCTGCCGCGCCGCTCGGCGCGCGTCTTGATCATGCTCGGGTCGGAGCCGCCGCCGGGCGCCGGCTCGGTCATCGCGAAGGACGAGCTGACCTTGCCGTCGACGATCGGGCGCAGCCATTTCTCCTTCTGCGCCGGCGTGCCGACCTTGGCGAGCAGGTTCATGTTGCCGTCGTCGGGCGCCATGCAGTTGAGGGCGAGCGGCCCGAACAGCGAGCGCGCGGCCTCCTCGTACATCACGGCCCAGGCGACGATCGGCAGCGCCATGCCGCCGAATTCCTTGGGGCTTTGCGGCGCCCACAGGGCGGCCTGACGCGCCTTGGCGCGCACCGGCGCGAGGCGGTCGAGCGGGATGTTCTCGTGGTCGGCGAAGTTCTGCGGATCAGCCTCGAGCGGCAGCACATGCTCCTCGACGAAGGCGCGCACGCGCAGGCGCAGGTCCTCGATCTCGGGCGACAGGGTGAAATCAATCATCGTGCGGTTCCTTCGGATTACCCAGGCAGCACCACGACCGCGCCGCCGTCGACCACGATCGTGGTGCCCGCCATGTAACGGCCCGCATCGGAGGCGAGCAGCAGCAGCGCGCCGTCGAGATCGCCGTCTTCGCCGAAGCGGCCCGCCGGAATGGCGCGCGCGAGCTTCTTGCCCTCGTCGCTCGCGAGGTAGTCGTGGTTGAGCTCGGTATCGAACCAGCCGGGCGCGATGGCGTTGACGCGCACGCCCTTGAAGGCGAGTTCGACGCCGAGCGCCTTGGTGAGCTGCACCACGCCGGCCTTGGCGGTCGTGTAGGCGACGACGCCCTTGGCGACGCCGAAGCCGAGCACCGAGGCGATATTGATGATGGCGCCTTTCTGGCCCGACGCGAGCATGCGCCGCGCGCCCTCCTGCGCCCAGTAGAACACGGCATCGAGATTGGTCGCGAGCACGCGGCGCCATTTCTCTTGCGACATCTCGACGGCCCGATCCGCGTGGGCGACGCCCGCATTGTTGACCAGGATCGTGACGGTGCCGAAGGCTTTTTCGGCGGCGTCGAACGCCCGCGTGATGGCGGCGTGGTCGAGCACGTCGGCCTCGATCGCGATGGCCTTGCCGCCGGCTGCCGCAATCTTCTGGCGCACGCCCTCTAGACGGTCGGCGCGGCGTGCCACCAAGGCGACGGTGGCGCCGTTCTCGGCCAGCACCGAGGCAAAGCGGGCACCAAGCCCACTGGAGGCCCCGGTCACGAGCGCGACGCGGCCCGTGAGATCGAACAGCTCGGCAGCCTTCATCAACAATCCCCGCTGTGCCCTTGAACCGGAGGGCACTAGATTTTTCATTTTGCGCATGTTCTTGTCGCTGAACCGGTGTCCACCCCCGATCAAGTCGGGGGCAGGCTTTCGGCGGAACATGCGCTAGGCATTAAATCATGCGTCCAGTTTGCAGAAGGGGGCAACCCGTGAATCTGCTGCGAAAAGCCAGTCTCATCGTGGCCGCCGGCGCGGTCTTCTGCGGGGCCGCATCCGGCCCGGCGCAAGCCAACCGTCTCAAGCCGCACTGGTACGCCTGGCAGCAACTGTGGGACTACGGCGACACGTATCAGATGAATGAGGCCGGCTGCGTGACATGGAATTACCGGAATCAGTCCTGGTACACCCATTGCGGCCTGCCGCAGAATGCGGTGCTGTATCCGCCTCACCGGGCGATCTCGGTCAGGGACTGATCGCGGCGCCGATCAACCGCCGGCCAGCAGATGGGGCAGCCAGGTCGCGAGACCTGGCCTGAACCACAGCACGACCAGCATGGCGAGCTGGATCAGCACGAACGGGATGACGCCGATATAGATGTCGAGCGTCGTGACCTGCGGCGGCGCGACGCCGCGCAGGTAGAACAGCGTCGGCCCGAGCGGCGGGTGCAGATACGAGGTCTGCAGGTTCACGGCCATCAGGATGCCGAGCCAGACCGGGTCGACGCCCGGCAGCCGCAGCAGGGGCGGCGCCACGATCGGCACCACCACGAAGATGATCTCGAAGGCATCCATCACGAAGCCGAGCAGGAACATCGCGACCATCACGGTGAGCACCGCGCCGGCGACGCCGCCGGGCAAGTTGCCCAGCGCGTTCTGCACCATGTTGTCGCCGCCGAGGCCGCGGAAGACCAGGCTGAACATGGTCGCGCCGATCAGGATGGTGAAGATCATCGCGGTGATGCGGGTGGTGACCGCAAGTGCCTCTTGCAGGATTTTTTCCCGCGCAACCGCCGCGATGGCCGCGACAGCGCCGTAGGCGAGCACCGCCAGCAGCAGGAACGCGATCGCCATGGCGGCATCGTCCCAGGGGGTATCGTCGGCGCGGCCGACGCGCAAATCGGCGACATGATGCAGGACGAGCAAGCCCGCGGCAGCGAGGATCGCCAAGGTGACGGCGCGGGATTGCGCCGGCGCGACCTTGCGCGCGGTGAGCAGGATCGCGCCGAAGGCGCCGACCGCGGCGGCCTCGGTCGGGGTCGCGAGCCCGCCGAGGATCGAGCCGAGCACCACGATGATGAGCGCAAGCGGCGCGACCAGCGCCTCGGCGAGCCGCCGGATCAGCGCGAGGCCGGTCGGCGCGTCCGGTTCGGGCGGGATCGCCGGGCAGGCCTGCGGGCGCAGCACCGCGACGCCGATCTGGAACGCGAGGTAGAGGCCGACCAGGGTAAGCGCCGGAACGACCGCGCCGGCAAAGAGGTCGCTCACCGACACCTGGTCGGGCGCGAATTTTCCCTGGGCGAGCTGGGCGGCCTGGTAGGCGGTGTTGAGCTGGTCGCCCAGCAGCACCAGCACGGTCGCGGGCGGCATGATCTGCGCGAGCGTGCCGGTCGCCGCGACGGTGCCGGCGGCGAGGCGCGGATTGTAGCCATGGCGCAACATGGCAGGCAGCGTGATCAGCCCCATGGTGACGACGGTCGCGCCGACCACGCCCTTGGCGGCGGCGAGCAGCACGCCGACGAGGGTCACCGAGATGGCGAGGCCGCCGGGGAGGCGGCCAAACAGCCGGCCCATGGTCTCGAGCAGCTCCTCGGCGATGCGCGAGCGCTCCAGCATCACGCCCATCAGGATGAACAGCGGGATCGCCAGCAGCACCTCGTTGGTCATCACGCCAAAAACGCGCGGCGGCAGCGCGCCGAGGAGCGAGAACGGCATCACTCCGAGCGCCGCGCCGAGCACCGCAAAGGCGAGCGCCGTGCCGCCGAGCGTGAAGGCGACCGGATAGCCGGCCATCAGCAGAACGCAGACCGCGGCGATCAGGAGGATGGCGAGCAGCTCCGGCAGGCCCATCGGCGCCTCAATGGCCGGGTGCGGCGCGCGCGCCGCCGGCGAGCACGAGCCAGGCCTTCGCCGCCTGCGCGATGCCTTGCAGGCCGAGCAGCAGCGCGAACAGCAGGATCAGCGTCTTGAGCAAAAACACCAGCGGCAGGCCGCTCGCCTCGGGCGAGCGCTCGAGGATTGCCCAGGAGCGCGCCACATAGGGCAGCGCGAACCAGGCGAGGACGCCGACGAAGGGCAACAGCAGAAGGATTGCGCCCAGAAGGTCGACCAGCGCGCGGGTGCGCGGCGAGGCGCTCGCATAGAAGATGTCGACCCGCACATGCCCGCCCTGCTGCAGCGTCCAGGCCGCCGCGCCCATGAGCAAGGTCGCGTGCGCATAGAGGATCGTCTCGGAGAACCAGATCGAGCCGAGGCCGAGCACGTAGCGCATCAGCACCACGATGACCTGCACGACCACCATGCCGATGAGGCACCAGGTGACGGCGCGCCCGATCGCGGCGGTCAGCCGGTCGATCCCTGCGGCGATGGCGGCAAGCCGGTTGCCCATGCGGTCCCCGAACGGGCGCCCGCGGCGCCCCGCGCCAGGGATTTCTAGCCGCCCCCCGATCCCCTATATAGAGCCCGAATGGAGAACCCAATGTCCGAAAAGACGTCCGACAAGGTGTCCGACAAGATTCCCGTCACGGTGCTCACCGGCTATCTCGGCGCCGGCAAGACGACGCTGCTCAACCGTATCCTGTCCGAACCGCACGGCCAGAAGTTCGCCGTGATCGTCAACGAGTTCGGCGAGATCGGCATCGACAACGACCTCGTGGTGGGCGCCGACGAGGAAGTGTTCGAGATGAACAACGGCTGCATCTGCTGCACGGTGCGCGGCGATCTGATCCGCATCATCGACGGGTTGATGCGGCGCAAGGGCAAGTTCGACGCCATCATCGTCGAGACCACCGGCTTGGCCGATCCGGCGCCGGTGGCGCAGACCTTCTTCGTCGACGAGAACGTCGGCAAGCGGGCAAAGCTCGACGCCGTGGTGACGGTTGCGGACGCGAAGTGGCTCAAAGACCGGCTGCGCGACGCGCCCGAGGCGAAGAACCAGATCGCCTTCGCCGACGTGATCCTGATCAACAAGACCGATCTCGTCAGCGACGCCGACCTGCGCGAGATCGAGGCGCGCATCCGCGGGATCAATCCCTACGCCAGGCTGCACCGCACGGAGCGCTGCGCCATCCCGCTGGCCGAGATCCTTGGCCGCAACGCCTTCGATCTCGACCGTATTCTCGACATCGAGCCGTCCTTCCTGGAAGAAGGCAACGGGCATGATCACGACCACGGTCATGACCATCACCACGATCACGGCCACGGTCACGATCACGGCGGGCTCAAGCACTATCACGACGAGCACATGCAGTCGTTCTCGCTCAAGACCGAGAAGCCGCTCAATGCCGACAAGTTCTTCCCGTGGATCCAGAACCTGGTGGCGCAGGAGGGGCAGAAGATCCTGCGCTGCAAGGGTATTCTCTCGTTCAAGGACGACCCCGAGCGTTTCGTGTTCCAGGGCGTGCACATGATCCTCGACGGCGATCATCAGCGGGCATGGAAGGACGGCGAGACGCGCGTGAGCCGCGCCGTCTTCATCGGCCGCGACATGCCGGAGGAGATGATCCGCAAGGGATTTGCGGAGTGCGTGGCCTGAGCGGATGAGCGATACGCGCACCGACACCGCCTCGATCGCCGATCGCGTTCGTCCCGTCGCGGCGGGCGGAACGGTCGTCGCCGTCCACTTCCTCGGCGACGATCCGGTTTTCGTGCTCGGCGAGGAGACGCTGCTGTTCTGGCGCGACGGCGCGGAGCAGCGCATCGCGGTGCATGGCGGCGCGATCCTCGGCTCGACCAGCGACGGGACCTGCATCGTCACCGGCGGCGACGACGGCAAGGTCATGGCGACCAATCCGGCGGGCGAAAGCGAGACACTCGCAACCGACCCCAAGCGGCGCTGGATCGATCACGTCGCCATCACCAACGACAGCGTCGCCTGGTCGTGCGGCAAGCAGGTCTTCGTGCGCAGCGCCAAGGGCGAGCGCAGCCTCGATGTGCCGTCGAGCGCCGGCGGGCTCACGTTCGCGCCCAAGGGCTTTCGCCTCGCGATCGCGCACTACAACGGCGCGACGCTGTGGTTTCCCAATGCGCCCGACGCCAAGCCGGAAACGCTCGAGTGGAAGGGCTCGCATCTCGACGTGACGTTCAGCCCGGACGGCCGCTTCCTGGTCACTGCCATGCAGGAGCCGACCCTGCACGGCTGGCGCCTCGTCGACGCCAAGCACATGCGCATGTCGGGCTACTCCGGCAAGGTGCGCTCGACGAGCTGGGGGCCGGGCGCGAAGTGGCTCGCGACCTCGGGGGCGAGCCAGCTCGTAGTGTGGCCGTTCGCCGGCAAGGACGGGCCGATGGGAAAAAACCCGAAGGTGCTGAGCCCCTCCGAGCATCGCATCTCGGCGGTCGCGGCGCATCCCAAGCAGGAGGTCTGCGCCGCCGGATTCGAGGACGGCATGCTGCTGCTCACCCGCGTCGAGGATGGCGCCGAGGTGCTGGCGCGGGCGCCGAAAGGGTCGCCGATCACGGCGCTCGCCTGGAACGGCGCCGGCAACCGGCTCGCGTTCGGGACCGAGGATGGGGACGCCGGAGTTATCGCGCTGTGATTTTGCTGCGTCATTGCCCGCGGCAAGCGGGCAATCCAGTACTCACGACCACTCAATGGGACGGCAGCGGTGCCCCAAGGATCCGCTGCGGGGTACTGGATCGTCCGCTTTCGCGGACGATGACGGCGGTGGATGCTCTACCGCACTAGCACATTACGGAACTGCCACGGATCGCGCTTGTCCATGTCCTCGGGGAAGAAGCCCGGCCGGTCGGTCAGCGGCGTCCAGTCGGTGTATTCGCCGATCACCGGCCCGAGATAGGGCATCTGCACCTCAAGGCAGCGGAGG
>DATBZM010000093.1:0-2861 GCA_036513175.1 Xanthobacteraceae bacterium
CGTCGGCGTGAAGCAGACCTCGCTGGTCATGGGCAAGCATTCGGGCCGCCACGCCTTCGTGCACAAGCTCAAGGAGCTGGGCTACGAGCTCGCCGCCAACCAGCTCGAGGACGCCTTCGTGCGCTTCAAGGCGCTCGCCGACCGCAAGAAGCACGTCTACGACGAGGATCTCGAGGCGCTGGTCGACGAGGAGATCGCGACCGCGGCCGACCGCATCAAGCTCGTCTCGCTGTCGGTGATCGCCGGCACGCGCGGGCCGCAGCGCGCCACCATGAAGCTCGACATCGAGGGCAAGACGATGATCGAGGAATGCGAGGGCAACGGCCCGGTCGATGCGACCTTCAACTGCATCAAGGCGCTGGTGCCGCACGAGGCGACGCTCGAGCTCTACCAGGTGCATGCGGTCACGGCGGGCACCGACGCGCAGGCCGAGGTGTCGGTGCGGCTGTCCGAGAACGGCCGCTCGGTCACCTCCAAGGGCGCCGATCCCGACACGCTGGTCGCCTCGGCGAAAGCCTATCTCGGCGCGCTCAACAAGCTGATGGCGCGCCGCCAGCGCGGCAACCTCGAAGCGCTGGGGACGCCGGAACGGCGCCTTCACTCGACTGACGTCGGGTAAGCGTCCGGGCGCCCTTGCCCGATCACCGCCGCATTTTCTTCACGTTTGCCGGGCCGCGCAGCCATGCGCGGCCCGTTTTGCGTCGCGTATCGCGCATGGAACCGAACGATGATTTGCAAGTTGGTCGTAACGTAATGAATTCTGCCGGGATGATCCACAAATTGGCAGCAACGTAGACAGTGACGCTGGGACACGCTGTTAACGTTGAATAGTTCCCATGCCCCAGTAATACCCTCGGAATGCCGCGATTGAGCGGGCTTCGCGCTTGCGACGCATGCGCTTCGTCGTTAGGCCGTGAATTCCTCACAAATCATGGAGACAGGGGGATGTGGAAGGCAACGCTCGCGGGCGCTTTCGCGCTCGCGACAGTAGGCTCTTTGTCGCTCTCGCCGCAGGGCATCGGCATCTCGCCGGCGGCCGCTCAGGAAGTCGTCGTCACCGAAGCGCAGATCGCGCGCCTGCACGCGGCGCTGCATCTGACCTCGGCGCAAGAGCGTCATTGGTATCCGGTGGCAGCCACGTTGCGCCGGCTCGGACACGTGCAGGCGCAGTATCAAGTAGCCTCGGCCGACGACGGCTTCGTCGCGCGCACGCGCCGCGTCGCCGGCTACACCGTGACGGCAATGACCATGCAGCGCCTGCGCAGCGTGGCGCAGCCGTTGATCGCCGCGCTCAGCGACGAGCAGAAGGACTCCGGCCGCGGCGTGCTGCAGGCGATGGGCGTGTCGTTCTAGAGAATGGCGAATAGGGAGTAGCGAATAGCGAGTGGATGCTGCTCGCCATTCGCATTTTCGTCATTTCCGCTCGGCTCGATAGAGCACTGCCCAGTCATTCGGCGCCACGCCCTTGCAGGTCGGCATCGACTTGGAGCCGAGCAGGCGGAAATCGCGGCCGTCCCACACCCAGTCGCTCGACTCGCCGCAGTCCGCGATGCCGCGGCCCTTGTTGAACAGCGACAGCGTCTGCGTCGACTCGTCGAAGCCCGGGTTCATGTTGGGCGTGACGCCGTTGTCGCCGTTGGCGGCAAGCTCGCGCGGCAGCTTGAACGCGACCTCGCGCACCGGCTTGCCGCGCTCGGCGATCAGCAGCGCATAGAAGAAGTTGTACGCGCCGCTCTTGTCGGCGCACGGGAACCAGTACATCACTTGATCGGCGCCGAGCCGGGTCGCGTCCTCGGCCTCGGCGATCTTTTTGTCCTCGCACACCGCGCGCGCCTTGGCGATCACGGCGGCCGGCGCCTTGTCGGGCTTGGGGCCCGGGGGAATCTTCGCCGCCGTCACGACCGGTGCCGCCGGCAGTGCCGGCACGGCCGCGGCGGGCTTGTTGCCGCGGCTCGCCAACGCCGTCACGGTGCCGACGCGCTTCTGCTGATCATCCATCCACAGCAGGGCGGCGACGACGCCGGTGAGCGAGATCTCGGTCGTGGCCGGGTCGCTCGCGGTCGCGCCCGGCGCGTCGATGCGGGTGACGATCAGCTTGTTCGCCTTGCGCAGGCTCGCAAGCAGCGTCTCGACCGCCTGCGGGTCGGCGATGACGAGACGCTTGAGATCGTCGTCAGGGCTCGACTCGCCTGCCGTCGCCTCGGCGGGCAGGCCGCCGAGCGCCGGATCGTCGAACGACACCTTGAATTTCCCGCCTTCCTGCACGTTGACCGCGATGGTGACGCGCAGCGGCGCGTCCGCGCCGCCGTCGCGCGTGAGCCGCACATAGGCATAGCCGCCCATGTCGGCGTCGAAGCCGTAGGCCGTGCAGGTGCGCAGGTTGTCGCAGGCCGCGAGCCAGTCGCGGAATTCCTTCATCTGGGCGGAGGCGGGATTTGTCGCGAGGGCGGCACAGCCGAACAGGGCCATGGGAAGCAGGCGGCGCGCGACGGACGTGCGGCAGGCATGGAGCATGGCGGGGGATCCGGATTTGCGACACGTCATGCCCGGGCCTGTCCCGGGCATCCACGTCTTTCTTGCTGCGATTCAGCAAACAAGACGTGGATGGCCGGGACAAGGCCCGGCCATGACGAGGTGGATAGGCTCATGTGCAGCTTAGTCGCCGCAACGCCTTCCGCGGTTCAATTCTCGCGCGCCGTCCACAGGCCGCTTACGCCGCCCCGCGCACTTCGCCGCCGTTCGGCGCCGGAATGGCGACGCCGGCCGACGAATATTCATTGAGCTTGTTGCGCAGCGTGCGGATCGAGATGCCGAGGATGTTCGCCGCATGGGTGCGGTTGCCGAGGCAGTGCTTGAGCGTC
>DATBZM010000094.1:0-2480 GCA_036513175.1 Xanthobacteraceae bacterium
GCCTCCTCGCCGAGCGGATGAAGACGAGCCTCGGGCAAAGCATCGTGGTCGAGAACGTGGGCGGCGCCGGCGGCAGCATCGGCATCGGCCGGGTCGCGCGCGCGGCGCCCGATGGCTACACGATCGCAATCGGCAGCTCCGAGACGCACGTGCTCAACGCCGTCTCGCTGGCGCTGCCGTACGACGTGGTGGCGGATTTTGCGCCGATCGTGCAGCTGCCGGCCTATCCGTTTCTCATCGTCAGCCCGAACGCGGTGCCGGCCACCACGCTCAAGGAGCTGGTGGCGTGGATCAAGGCCGATCCCGCCAAGGTCACGCAGGGAACCGTCGGCTACGGCAACATCCAGCACCTGTGCGGCATCCTGTTGCAGCAGGCGATCGGTTCGACCTGGCAGCTCGTGCCTTATCGCGGCGGGACGCCGGCGATGCAGGATCTCCTCTCGGGCCAGTTCAATCTCATGTGCACGGCGTCGGGCAGCTTCCTGCCGCTGGTGCGCGCCGGGCAGATCAGGGCCTACGCGATCACCACGGCGCGGCGTGCCGCATCGGCGCCCGAGATTCCGACCGTCGACGAGGCTGGGCTGCCGGGGCTGCATCTTGCCGTGTGGAACGCGCTGTGGGCGCCCAAGGGCACGCCCCGGGCGGTGATCGACAAGCTCAATGCGGCCGCCGTGCAGGCGATGGCCGACCCTGTCTTCAAGCAACGGATGATCGAGCTCGCGCTCGAGATGCCGCCGGCCGACGGGTTGACGCCGGAGGCGCTCGCCGCGCTGCAGAAGGCGGCCATCGAGAGATGGTGGCCGCTGATGAAGGCTGCGGGCATCAAGCATCAGTGAGAGCCGCCATGCGCTACGATTACGTGCCGATGCCCGAGCGCAAGCCGCTGCGATGGCCGAACGGCAAGCGGCTCGCGCTGATGATCACCCTCAACCTCGAATACTGGGAGCTCACCCAGGACCGCGACGGGCCCTATGTGCCGGGCGGGCCGTCGATCAACGAGCGGCTGCTGCCGGCGCGCGTCCCCGACTTCAATAATCACTCCTGGCGCGAGTACGGCCATCGGGTCGGCGTCTGGCGGCTCTACGACGAGTTCGACGCGGCGGGCGTGCCGGCGAGCTGCGCCGTCAACGGCATTCTGTGCGAGCGGCATCCGCAGATCGTTACGGCGGCGAGCGAACGGGGCTTCGAGCTGATCGCGCACAACTACATCCAGGCCGACGGCCTCGTCGACTACCGCGACGATCCCGCCGCGGAGCGCACCGTGATCGCCCGCACGCTCGACGCCATCGAGAACGCCACGGCCCGGCGGCCGAAGGGCTGGCTGTCCTCGTCGCTGCGCTGCACGGTCAACACCTCCGACATCTTGAAGGAGCTCGGGCTCACCTATCACTGCGACTACATGAACGACGAGCAGCCCTACCTGATCCACACCCGGCACGGGCCGCTGGTGTCCGTCCCCTACACGCAGGAGGTCAACGACATCGGCATGTTCCTGCGCCGTAATTTCACCGCCGCGACCGCGTTCGAGACGATGCGGGACGAATTCGACGAGCTTTATCGGGCAGGGGAGACGAGCGCGCGGATCATGAGCATCGGGCTGCATCCGCACATCATCGGCCGCGCCTTCCGGGTGCGGGCGCTGCGCGAGTTTCTCGACTACGCGAAGAGGTTCGACGGCGTGTGGTGGGCGACGCGCGAGGAGATCGCCGCGTGGTATCTGCAGAACCACGCGAGTCATATCGGTGAATCGTAGCGCGCATGGAGGCGCGTAGCGCCGTAATGCGGGGACAGCGTTTCAGGGATCGCGGGTCCCCGCATTTCGCTTCGCTCCATGCGGGCTACGCGACTGTGGCTATTGCCCGCGCTTGCCCGCGCTCGCGAAGCGCCGCGCCTCCTCGGCGGCACGGAACAGCGCCTTCGCCTTGTTGATGCATTCCTGCTGCTCGTAGTCCGGATTGGAATCCGCGACCACGCCGGCGCCGGCCTGGACGTACATGTGGCCGTCCTTGACGAGCGCGGTGCGCAGCACGATGCATGAATCCATGTCGCCGGCGGCCGAGAAGTAGCCGACGCAGCCGGCATAGAGCCCGCGCTTCTCCTTCTCCAGCTCGTCGATGATCTGCATGGCGCGCACCTTTGGCGCGCCTGACACGGTGCCGGCCGGAAAGCCGGCCGCGAGCGCGTCGAGCGCGTCGTGCTTCGCGTCGAGCCTGCCCTCGACGTTGGAGACGATGTGCATCACGTGGCTGTAGCGCTCGATGAAGAACCGATCGGTGACCTCGACCGTGCCGATCTCGGCGACGCGGCCGACATCGTTGCGGCCGAGGTCGAGCAGCATCAGATGTTCGGGAATCTCCTTAGGATCGGCCAGCAGCTCCTCGGCCAGCGCATTGTCTTCCTCGACCGTCTCGCCGCGTTTGCGCGTGCCGGCGAGGGGGCGAATGGTGACCTCGCCGTCCCGCAGCCGCACCAGTATTTCC
>DATBZM010000095.1:0-9737 GCA_036513175.1 Xanthobacteraceae bacterium
CAGGATCCATCCGAAGGACGGCATCGCGGGCGCGGTCGGGGCCCTGTCGGTGCCGACGCTGCGCGCCCCGCGCAGCACGACGTGCATGAGCGAGGTCGCATCGTTCTGCCGCACCACCGAGGCACCGGCGAGCGTCGGGAAGAGGCCGGGCGCGCCGCGCCCGTTCGGGCCGTGGCACGCGGAGCATTCGTCCGCATAGATCTTGCCGCCCATCTTCAGCACCGCTGGGTCCGCGGCGGGCGGAGCGCCGTGCTCCTCGCCGGGCTGATCCTTGAGATAGACCGCGATTGCGTGCAGGTCGGCATCGGTCATGTGCGAGGCCGAGTCGGTGATCATCTCGCCCATCAGTCCGCCCGCGGCGCTGGTGCGGTTGTGGCCGGTCTTGAGATATTCGGCGATGTCGTCGGCCGACCAGCTGCCGAGCCCGAGCTGCGAGTCGTTGGTGATGTTCGGCGCGTACCAGCCCTGCAGCGCATAGCCTCGCAGCGCCTCACCCTTCTTGTCGCCGCCGAGCTCGCTCTTCGGCGTGTGGCAGAGGCCGCAATGGGCGAGGCCTTCGGCCAGAAACGCCCCGCGGTTCCACTCCGCGCTCTTGCCCTCGACCGGCTGGAAGGGGCCGGGCTTGAAGTTGAGCTCGTCCCATCCGGTCAGCCCGGTGCGCACATTGAACGGGAATGGCAGCTGGTTGACGCGCACTTCATTGCGCACGGCCGGGACGGTAGCGAAATAGGTGCGCAGCGCCAGCGCGTCGTCGCGCGAGATCTTGGTGTAATAGGTGTACGGCATCGCCGGATAGAGATGCATGCCGTTGCGACCGGTGCCCTTCGTCAGCGCATTGACGAACTCGTCGTTGCTCATGGCGCCGATGCCGGTCTCGGCGTCGGGTGTGATGTTGGGCGCGAGCAGGTTGCCGAACGGCGTCTCGATCGTGAGACCACCGGCAAACTCGTGGCCGCTGCCCGGCAGCGTGTGACAGCCGCCGCAATCGCCCGCGATCGCGAGATAGCGCCCGCGCGCAACCTGACTGTAGTCCTGCAAGTCCACACCTTGTGCGGCGGCGCTGCCCGCCGCGATGGCCGAGGCGAGCGAGACGGCGATGAGGGTGTGCTCGTTACGCATGCACCAGCGGCCCCGGGTTCTTGAGATACTGCGAGCGGAGCGCATCGGCCGCCCAGAAGGCGAGCGCGCCAACCGTGCCGGTCGGGTTGTAGCCGGCATTCTGCGGAAACGCGGAGGCGCCCATGACGAACAGGTTCGGCACATCCCAGCTCTGCAGATAGCGGTTGACCGCGCTCGACTTCGGATCGGCGCCCATGATGGCGCCGCCGCACAGATGCGAGGTCTGGTATGCGGTCACGTCGTAGGGGCCCTTACGCGGGCTCGCCACCACCTGCTTCGCGCCCATCTGCTTGATGATCGCGGCAAATTTCTCGGTGAGATACGCGCTCATCTTGATCTCGTTGTCGTGGAAATCCATGGTCATGCGCATCAGCGGGCGGCCGAACCGATCCTTGTAGGTCGGATCGAGATCGAGATAGTTGGTCTGGTAGCTGTACATCGAGGCGTGCACGCCGGCGCCCGCATTATCGACGCTGCTGAGGTAGTTGTCGCGCACCGCGCGCTTCCACGCCGATCCCCAGGCCGGCGTGCCGGGCGGCACCGGCGTCGTCTGGATCGGACGGCCATTCGTCTGCACGTGGCCCATGTAGCCGCCGCCGACGAAGCCGAGCGGGCCGTGATCGAAATTGTCGCCGTTGAACTCGTCGATGCACATGCCGATCGAGCCGGACGCGATGAACGGATTGAAGATGTACTTGTCCTTGTCGAAGAAGCCGATTCCGCCCGACACGGTCTGGTGCGAGAAGTTGCGGCCGATCTGACCGTTGCGGCTCTGGGGATCGTAGGGCGTGCCGACACCCGAGATCAGCAGCAGCTGGACGTTGAACAGCTGGAACGCGCACAGCAGCACCAGATCCGCGGGCTGCTCCCACTCGTTGCCCGACGTGTCCACATAGGTGACGCCCGTCGCGCGCTTCTTCGTGCTGTCGAGGTTGATGCGGGTCACCTCGCAGTCTGTGCGCGCCTCGAAGCTCGGCTTGCGCACGAGCGCCGGCAGGATCGTGGTCTGCGGGCTCGCCTTGGAATAATTGGCGCAGCCGAACCATTCGCAGAAGCCGCAATAAGTGCACTGCCCGAGCTTGACGCCGAGCGGGTTGGTGTAGGCCTGCGAGAGGTTGCCGGAGGGCTGCGGAAACGGCTTGTAGCCGAGCTCCCGCGCCGCCTTGGCGAACAGCGTATAGCTGAACGGCTGCTTCTGCGCCGGCGTCGGATAGGGACGCGAGCGCGCCCCTTCGAACGGATTGCCGCCGTCCTGGATCTTGCCCTTGAGGTTGCCGGCGGTGCCCGACGTGCCGCAGAGACGTTCGAACCGGTCATAGTGCGGCTCGAGCTCATCGAACGTCACGCCCCAATCCTGGATGGTCATGTCGTCGGGAAGGAACTTGTCGCCGTAGCGCTGCGTGAGATGGGTGCGCAGGACGAAATCCGAGGGCAGGAAGCGCCACGTCTCGGCGTTCCAATGCACGCCGGCGCCGCCGACGCCGTTGCCGAGCATGAAGGCGCCCCAGTTGCGCACCGGCAGCGCGGTCTCGCTCGTCTTGTTGCGGAACGTCACCGTGCTCTGCGCCGGCCGCAGAAAGAGCTCGTGCTGGAGGCGGTAGCGCAGCTCGTCCTGGGCATAGGAGACGGGAAACGAGACCGCCGGGTCGCGCCACGGGCCGCGCTCGATCGCGACCACATCGAGCCCGGCGTCGGCGAGCTCGTAGCCGAGGATCGAGCCGGTCCAGCCGAGACCGATGATCACCGCGTCCTTGTGCGGCAGCTTGGTTGCCATGGTGCGCTCAGTCTCGGTTGCGATTCAAATCGGGCCGGTCACTGCGACCAGCTCGGGTGGCTGCTGATGCCGACCGGCGGCAGCGGGAAGCGCTCGTTGTGCCGCTCGACCCACTCGCGATAGTCGTAGCGCGCGCCCGGGAAGCCGATCATTCGCCACGCCGCCATGTCCTTGTTGCCGCCATAGATCGGGTCGGCGAGGAAGCCGTTCTGCGTATCGGTGAGGAGGAGCTTGAAGAAGGCGGCGCTGTCGGTGCCGTCGAGCTTGATCGTGCCATGCTCGAGCCCGCCGATCACCGTGTCCTTGTCAGCGTCGGCAAGCTGCGCGAACGCCTTGGCGTACTTGTCGCGACAGTATCGATCGAGCGCCGCGAGCGCTGCGCGATAGCGCCGCGCGGCCGTGAGCGGCGACTGATCACCTTGCTGCTTGGTGCCGGCCTGGAACGGGCCGCTCATGTAGCGGCCTTCGTAGCGGCCCTGCGGACCTGCGAGCTGGCGATCGATGAAGACGGCGCAGCCGAGGTCGCGGCCGCCGGGCGTGAGATCGTCGGCCGGGATCAGGCGATCGACCAGCGCCTCGATGGCGCCCGCCTCGTCGGCGGTGAAATACAACCATGGGCCCGGCCGCACGACGGACGGCGGATCGGCTGCGGCAGCTGTCCACGGAAGGGCGCCTTTGACAATCGCGGCGCGCGCGGCGTGCGGGGCGATCAGCAGCGCAACGGCAGTCGAAGTCAAAAGCTCGCGGCGGGTGGGCGAGAACACGGCAATCTCGCTGCGTATCGAGGAGCCCGCACGATCAACATCGGGGCGCTGGCGCAGTTCCGCGTCGGCAACAACCTTTCGGAACGATCCCTCAATTTCCGCAAGATCCGTCAATTTCCGCAAGATCCGTCAAAAGATGCGGCGCCGTGCGTGTCGTTTATCGGAACCGCGGCTGCGCGCCGATGGTTGGCGGTCGTGGACGCGCGCCGAACCTCTTCGGCGCGCGCGAAGTATTGCAATGCCGATGCGCCTTCGTCACACCCGCCTGCGCGGCGCCGTCACGCGCTACCGCGCGGCGCGCCGCGCGCTGCACACGCCGGCCTCGGCGCAGAGCCGGCACGGCCTCGACTGGATGAATTTTTTCCTCGCCGACGTGCAGACCGGCTTCGGCACGTTCGTCGCGTTTTATCTGGCGGCGCACGGCTGGTCGCAGGACTGGGTGGGCATCGCGCTCTCGGTCGGTGCGATCGCGGGCGTGGTCAGCCAAGTTCCCGGCGGCGCGCTCGCCGACGCGGTGCGCCAGAAGCGGGCGCTGACTGCGGTGGGTATCGCGCTGATCGGCGTGGCCGCGCTCATCCTCGCCGTCACGGCGAACTTTTTCGCCGTGCTCGCGGCGCTCGTTCTGCAGGGCGTGACCGCCGGCATTGTCACGCCGGCGATCGGCGCGATCAGCCTCGGGCTGGTCGGCCGCCGCGCCATGTCGGTGCGCACGGGCCGCAACTATCGCTTTGCCGCCGCCGGACACGTGCTCACCGCCGGCGCGATGGGATTGGCGGGCGACTACATGCCAGGCGGCGGCATCTTCATCGTCGCGGCCTCCTTATGCATTCCGGCGCTGATCGCGCTCGCGTTCATCCGCGCCGACGAGATCGATTACGCGCGTGCCCGCAACGCCGCGACCGGGAAGCGCGCGGGCGAGGTCGGCCGCGTGCTCGACTTGGCCAAGAACCGGCCCTTGCTCACCTTCGCCGGCGTGCTGGTCCTGTTTCAACTCGCCGACGCCTCGCTCTTGCCACTCATCAGCGAGGCGCTCGGCACCGCCAAGGCGACGCATGCGGTGCTGTGGATGTCCGCCCTCATCATGCTGCCGCAGATCATCGTCGCCGTCTTCGCGCCATGGGTCGGCTTTCATTCCGAGCGCAAGGGCCGCCGGCCGCTGCTGCTCATCGGTTTCGGCGTCGAGCCGGTTCGTGCCGTCCTGCTCGCGCTGTCGGTGGCGATGCCGGTGCTTCTTGTCGTGCAAATCCTCAACGGGGTGAGCGGCGCGGTGATCGGCGTGCTCACCGTGATCGTCGTCGCCGATCTCACCGCCGGCACCGGCCGCTTCAACCTGGCGCAAGGCGTGGTCGGCGCGCTGAGCGGGCTTGCGGCCGCCGCGAGCACGCTTTCGACCGGCTACATCGCCAAGCTGTTCGGCGCGACCGCCGGGTACCTCGCCATCGCGGTGTGCGCGGTCGCGGCGACCGCGCTGCTGTGGGTCTTCCTGTCTGAGACAAGACCCGGGCGCTACCCGGAATGATCTTGACTCACAAGTCCTCGACGACAGTGATACGCACTGATCACCTGGAGACCGCCTTGACTGCCGCCAGCTACATCGACCCCCGCAACGGAAAGCTTTATCCGCTGGACGTGCCTCGCTGGTGCTCGGACGAGCGCGCGCCGCTTCTCGTCACGCCGGGTGCGGGACTGTCGCGCGACGATATCGACGGCCGCGCCCGATCGCTCTGGCGCTACCGGGCAGCGCTGCCGGTCGAGATTGCAAATCCGATCACGCTGGGCGAAGGGTGCACACCGCTTGTCCAGCAGTCTTGGGGAGTCCTGCGTCCGTCCTTCAAGCTCGAATGGTTCAACCCGACCGGCAGCTTCAAGGATCGAGGCTCGTCGGTGATGCTGTCCTTCCTGCGGCAGATCGGCATCGATGCCGTGCTGGAGGACAGCTCGGGCAACGGCGGCTCTTCCGTGGCGGGCCTCGGCGCTGCCGGCGGAATGCGCGTGAAGATCCTCGCGCCTGCTTCCACGTCCCCGGCCAAGATCGCGCAGGTGCGCGCCTACGGGGCCGAGGTGCAGCTCGTCGCGGGCCCGCGCGAGGAAGCGGAGGCGGAAGCCATTCGCCAGTCGAGCGAGATGTTCTATGCCAGCCACAACTGGCATCCGCTCTTTCTGGAAGGCACCAAATCGTTCGCGTACGAGTTGTGGGAGGACCTCGGATTCCGCGCGCCCGACAACGTCATTGTGCCGGTCGGCGCGGGTAGCGGCCTGCTCGGCTGCGCTTTCGGCTTCCGCGAGCTGATGAAGGCCGGCCAGATCGCGAAGCTGCCGCGCCTGTTCGCCGCGCAGCCGCTGAATTGCTCGCCGATCGATGCAAGCTTCCGTGCCGGCGCCGATACGCCCGTGCCACGCGACGTGCACAAGACCATCGCCGAAGGCACCGCCATCAAGCATCCGATGCGCCTTCGCGAGATCATCGGCGCGTTGCGCGAGAGCGGCGGCGGCACCATCGCGCTCACGGAAGAGGAAATCCTCGCCGCGCTGCGGCGGCTCGCGCGACAGGGACTGTTCGTCGAGCCTACCAGCGCAAGCGCAGCCGCCGCGTTGGACAAGCTATTCGGCGCCGGCACCATCAAGGCGCGCGAGAATACAGTGGTGATCCTCACCGGCACGGGCTTGAAAGCCGCGTCCACCGTCGCCGACCTGGTTGCCTGAGATCGCCCGACCTCGTCGCGGAACCGGTTCCCTGAGCGGAACGTTGTCGCAGCGCCGCGCCGTCGCGGCGATGGAGCCCGTGATGGCCGCCCGCCAGTCCCGCCAGGCGAAAGACGCGCGTCGCGACAAATCCGCGTCGGGCCGCGCCGATGAGCGCGGCCCGAGCGGCTTCACGCGACGCGAGATCGAGGACGTCGAGGAGCGCTCGAGCCCGCGCACGCCGGTGATCTACGAGATCGTCTGTCGCCTCGGCGAGGAGGAGATGGCGCGGCCGGTCACGTCGTTGTGGTGGTCGGGCGTGGCGGCGGGCCTTTCGATCAGCTTTTCGCTGCTGGCGCAGGCGATCCTGCAGACCCATCTGCCGGACGCGCCCTGGCGGCCGCTGATCACGAGCTTCGGCTACGCATCCGGTTTCGTGATGGTGGTGCTGGCGCGCCAGCAGCTCTTCACCGAAAACACCATCACGGTCGTGCTTCCCGTGATGGCCGAGTTCAACGTCAGGAACCTCAAGAGCCTGGTGCGCATGTGGGGCGTTGTGTTCCTCGCCAACATGGCCGGGACGCTGGTCGCAGCGCTCTTTTGCACCTTCACGCCCGTGATCTCGCCCGAGCTGCGCGACAGCATGCTCGCGATCAGCGGTCAGCTCCAGCATCTCGGCTGGGCCGAGGCGGTCTTTCGCGCGGTCGGCGCCGGCTTCCTCATCGCCGCCATGGTCTGGCTGCTCCCGGGCGCCGAGTCGGCCCAGTTCCACGTGATCGTGCTGATGACGTACCTGATCTCGATTGCCGGCTTCACGCACGTGGTGGCCGGCAGCATCGAGGCCTTCATGCTGGTGCTCAACGGCCAGATGGGCTGGTGGCCGATGCTGGCCGATTTCTTCGCGCCGGTGCTGATCGGCAACGTCATCGGCGGCACGGCGCTGTTCGCGCTGATTGCCTACGCGCAGGTGATGCAGGAGATTTGAGCATCTCGGCGCAACGCAAAAAGGCAAAAAGGGAATGAGCATGCCTCGCGCTTACTGGAAGGGATATCTGCGGCTGTCGCTCGTGACCTGCCCGATCGAGCTTTTCCCGGCCACCTCGGAAGCCGAGAAGACGCATTTCCATCAGATCGATACCCGCACCGGTCATCGCTTGCGCCAGCAAATGGTGGACGAGGAGACCGGCCGAGTGGTGGATGCCGAGCACAAGGGCCGCGGCTACGAGCTCACGAAAGGACAATACGTCGCGATCGAGGAAAAAGAGCTCAAAGCGATCGAGATCGAGAGCACCCGCACGGTCGAGATCACCGGCTTCGTGCCGAAGGCCGAGATCGACAACCGCTACCTCGACCGGCCGTATTACGTCGCGCCGACCGGCAAGGTCGGCGCCGATGCCTTCGCGGTCATCCGCGATGCGATGAAGGACAAGGAGCGCGTTGCGCTCGCCAAAATCGTCATGGCCCACCGCGAGCACGTCATCGCGCTCGAGCCGCTCGGCAAGGGACTCCTGGGGACGACGCTGCGCTTCGATTACGAGGTGCGCGACGAGAAGGACTACTTCGCCGCGATTCCGTCCGTGCGCGTCGACAAGGAGATGGTGGACCTCGCGGCGCATATCCTCGCCGGCAAGGAGACGACCTTCGATCCGCGCAAGTTCAAGGACGAGTACGAAGCCGCGCTCAAGAAGCTGGTGGCACGCAAGGCCAAGGGCCACGGCATCGAGGAGCCCAAGCGGGCCGAGCCGCCCAGCAATGTGGTCAACCTGATGGACGCGTTGCGGCAGAGCCTCGGCCATGGCGCCAAGGCCGCGCCGCGCAAGCGTAAGGCCCGCAAAGCCGCCCGCTCGCGCAAGGCCGCGTGACAACGCCGCGCCGCCACGGCATGGAACAAAGGCTCGCGCAGGCCGGTTAAGTCGGCGTGGGAGCAACTCGCCGGATCATCCAGTGGCCGTCACGCAGCTCAATCCGCCTCTGCCGATGCACACCTCGAAAGGTTCGGGCTGGGCGCATTTCGTCATCGATCAGGGACAGGAATCCCATCTTTTCTGGGTCGTCTTCATGGATGACGACGGCGCGTGCTGGGTGGTGCCCAATCCCGACGTGCGCCTCTACTTCAACTGGTCGCTCGGCCGCGGCGCGAGCCATCGTCCGGGCGAGACACCGCCCCAGACCGGCGGGCCGATCCCGCTGCGGCCGGCGGGCAGCAACGCGTAGGCGCCCAGGCAGGCACGGCATCGAACCGCAAAGGACGATGAAATGGCCAAGCGAGCAAAACGCAGGTATTCACCCGGCTCCGGCAAGGACGTCGAAAGCGAGATGCGTCGCTACAACAAGGGCACGGCCCGCAGCGGCCGGGGCGGGAAGGGCGGCAAGGTGAAATCGCGCAAGCAGGCGATCGCGATCGGCCTTTCGAAAGCGCGCAAGGAAGGCAAGAAGGTGCCGAAGAGAAAATCGCGCGCGTGAATCCGATCGCGTGAAGCTCGAACGGACCCGTACGCGGTCGCCCTCGACCATCTGCCGAACGTCGAGTTCGTCGTGATGCGCGGTCGAGGTGCGCTCGTCGACCCGGCTTACGAGTCGGAACAGGAGCTCGCCACCGGATTGGATGACGGGCACGGAACCGACGGAACGATCAGGTGCCGATACTGGGCTTTCGGGACGCAACCGTACAGACCTCTCGGCGTTGCCGGGTGAGAGGGCGGCGAGATATCGAGCCATCTTGTCGTCAGCATCAGACTCCCGAGTGTGCAGCCTTGCCGATTGAACGCCGAGTGTCCGAGCCACCACAGCACGAAGACCGCTGCGATTACTGTAATCGACGCCTCCTCGGCGTGCGGGTAATCGCGGGCGGACCGCGTGACCACACGCGTTTCTGTTCGCTCTTTTGCTACGACTGCTGGAGAGAATCAGACCAGGGCAGAAGATCACTCCTCTGACCGGCCGCCAGCCCACGCCAAGGTCAGATGAAGATGCGTTGGGGAGCGCTCTTTCATTCTCGCGCATGCCTGCCCCACGAGCAACCGGAACTCGGGAGCTTCCAAACATCGTCGCGGCTCTCCCGTTGTTCTGCTATCTTTTCTCCGTCTGCGGCCGTACAGGCTCACCAATGGTTCTCGCGTCCGTCGCGAGACCACGCCGACGCGGGGGGAATCGGATGAAAACAACGTTCGTCGCCGCCTTGCTCGTTGCCGCGTTCGCGTGCGGTGCCGCGCATGCCGCCGGCATCTTGTCCGAGCAGGCGGCGCGCGCCAAGGCGATCGCCATTCTCAAGGGCGATCCCTATGGGCGCACAGAGGGGGCCGTCGCGCGCAATATCAAGCAGGCGCAGCTCGTGCAGAATGCCGACAGCAGGGCGTGCGGCGCGAAGGCGACGGTGTGGGAATTCCACGTCGTGGCCG
>DATBZM010000096.1:0-10828 GCA_036513175.1 Xanthobacteraceae bacterium
GTGTGCGCATCCTCCCGTTTCGGCTCGACGCCGAAATCGAGCTTCTGCCGCGTCTTGCTCGGCACGTAGAGCGTGCCGAACATCCAGTCCCAGACGGCAAGGAAGCTGCCCAGGTTCTTGTTGAAGTGCCGTGGATCGGTCGAGTGATGAACCTGGTGATGCGCCGGGCTCAGGATGATTCGCCCCCAGACGCCGGTGAATGCGATCCAGAAATGGGTGTGCTGCAGGTGCCCGATGAGGAAGAAGAAGGCGAGCACGATGACGTTGCTGTCGGCGATGGTGAGCGGCGCCGCGCCTCGACCGAGCAGGAAATGCGCAACCCCGCCCGCAACGCCCATCACCACGGCGAGAATGTTGTTGAACACGATGGTGTCGACCGGGTGAACGCGAAAATTGGTCAGCGGAGAAAGCACCTCGGCGGTGTGATGGACTTTGTGAAACTCCCACAGGAAAGGAATATTGTGACTGAAATAGTGATCGATCCAGTAACCAAGCTCGTAGGCGACGAACAGCACGAGCGTCATCACGCCGACCGCTCCCCACCCCGGCAGCCGCGCCGGCCGCGCGCCGAAGCTCGCGGCGAGCAGATGGTTGGTGGCGTTGTCGATGACATGGAAGGAGAGCACCGCCCAGCCGAACAGGACGCCGACCACGAAGAAGGTGAAGAAGAAGAACGCGATGTCGGCGCGTACCGAGCGGCTGGCGCGCAGACGGCGCGGAAACAGCGCGCGCAGCAGCACACGTAGTCGCAGCGGCTTGCGGCGGCGCCTGCTGCCGAGAAACAGCATCGCGACGCAGAGCGCGCACATGAGCGAGGCAAGCGAAAAGGTGCCGGGCGATACGGCGAGCTGCATGAGCTTGCCGGCAATGAACGACAAGATGGTGCCCAACATCTGCGCAATGTGGTCGAACAGGCTCACGCGCGTCTCCGGCTCCCTGCCGACGTCGAGCCTAGGCCGTCATGCTGAAATTCCCCTTAAGGCGGGTCGTGACAGAGCGGCGGGCTCGCCTTGCGGATCGTCCCATCGCGGAACACCGGCGCGATCGGCAGCGGCAGGGCCGCGATGGCGGTGCCGGCGCTGCCCACCGCCTCGCAGGCGAACAGGCCGCGTTCGACGAAATGCGGATCACCCATCGCCTGCTCGAGCGAGGCGACGATCGTCGCGCAGCAATCGGCCTCGGCGAGGATCGGCCGCCACGCCGCGGCCGGCCGGCTGGCGATGATCGCCGCGATCGCGGCCCGGGTCGCGGCCGGATCGGCGCGATCGTCGATCAGCGCCGGCGCGAGCCCGATCGCGGCGCAGAAGACGAGCCAGAATTTCTGCTCCAGCGCCGCGCAGGCAACGAGCGCGCCGTCGCGGGTCGGGTAGAGCGCGTAGCGCGGCGAGCCGCCCGCCGTGCGGGCCTCGCCCGGCCCCGGATAGCGGCCGGTCGCCTGCCCGGCCGCCAGCGCCTGCCACGCGAAGGTGAACATGGCGTCCGTCATCGCGACGTCGAGGTAGCAGCCCTCGCCGGTGCGATCGCGTTGGCGCAGCGCGAGCAGGATGTTCATCACCGCCGGAAACGAGCCGCCGCCGATATCGGCGACCAGCGCGGGCGGCACCGTCGCGTGCCCGTTGGCGCCCGGATTGAGCGCAAGCACGCCGGTCGCGCCGATATAGTTGAGATCGTGACCGGCTTCGCCGGCGCGCGGGCCGTTCTGGCCATAGCCGCTGATCGAGCAGTAGACGATGCGCGGATTGATCGCGCGAACGGCCGCGTAGCCGAGGCCGAGGCGCGCCATCACGCCCGGGCGGAATTGCTCCACCAGAATGTCCGCGCGCGCGAGCAACGGTGTGAGCTTCGCACGCGCCTCGTCGCGCTTGAGGTCGAGCACCAGGCCCTGCTTGCCGCGATTGAGCAGCACGAAGGCGGCGCTCGCGTCGTCGAGCGGCGGCCAATGGCGGCGCATCTCCTCGCCGCCGGGACGCTCGATCTTGATCACCTCGGCGCCAGCCTCGGCCAGCATCAGGGTCGCGAGCGGCCCGGGCAGCAAGGTGGTGAAGTCGAGCACCAGCAGGCCCGACAGCGGCTGCGGCATGGCAACGCCCCTTGGGTCTTTTTTCTCCCGGCCCGCGAACGAGACCGGCGGGCCGCGCAAGAGTCAATCGATTTGAAGATCTGGCCGAAGAACGGCAGCGCGAGATTGAGGATGTCGACCATGCGGATAACCCGGGCACTGGCCGCGCGTCCGGGCGGTCAATGCTTGGGCGATTGCCGCAAAAATCGCCTGCAAATTCGGCTTGGCGGCGGTTGGGGGTTGCACCACTATAGAGAAATCACCCGCGAAAAGGCGCTAGCCGCATGAAGCTTCCGCGAAATTTCTTCAAGCCGCTGGCGATCGGCGCGCCTGCGCCGTTGCGCGAGCTGCCGGTGCGGCTCGAGCGTATGATCCATTTCGTGCCGCCGCATAACGAGAAGGTGCGCGCCAAGGTCGGCGAATTGATCGCCCAGGTCGACGTGGTGCTGGGCAATCTCGAGGACGCGGTGCCGGCCGATGCCAAGCTCGCTGCGCGCGCCGGGTTCATCGCCATGGGCAAGGCGCACGATTTCGGCGCGACCGGCCTGTGGACGCGCATCAACGCGCTCAATTCGCCGTGGGCGCTCGACGACGTGATCGAGATCGTGGCCGCGATCGGCAGCAAGCTCGACGTGGTCATGCTGCCCAAGGTCGAGGGGGCTTGGGACATTCATTATCTCGACCAGTTGCTCGCCCAGCTCGAGGCGCGGCACGGTGTCAAGAAACCGATCCTCATTCACGCGATCCTCGAGACCGCCGAGGGCGTCGACAACGTGGCGGCGATTGCGTGCGCCTCCCCGCGCATGCACGGCATCAGCCTGGGGCCCGCCGATCTTGCCGCCTCGCGCGCGATGAAGACGACGCGCGTCGGCGGCGGCCATCCCGATTACGTCGTGCTGGCGGACGCCGGCGGCGACGGCGCGCGCCCGCGCTTCCAGCAGGATCTGTGGCACTACACGATTGCCAAGATGGTCGACGCGTGTGCGGCGGCGGGCATCAAGCCGTTCTACGGTCCGTTCGGCGATTTTTCCGATCCTGCCGCCTGCGAGGCGCAGTTCCGCAACGCCTTTCTGATGGGCTGCGCCGGCGCATGGTCGCTGCATCCCTCCCAGATCGCCATCGCCAAGCGGGTGTTTTCCCCCGATCCCGGCGAGGTGGCGTTCGCCCGCAAGATTCTCGACGCCATGCCGGACGGGACCGGCGCCGTCATGATCGACGGCAAGATGCAGGATGACGCCACCTGGAAGCAGGCGAAGGTCGTGGTCGATCTCGCCCGCCTCGTCGCCGCCAAGGATCCCGACATGGCGGCGCGCTACGGAATGTGACGTATACGCCATGAATACGCTTCACGCGTCGGAACCGGTGTCCACCCCGGATCAAGTCCGGGGCAGGCTTTCGCCGGGATATGCACTAAATCGCGAGGCTTGTTCCGACTGCGGGTACTGCGCTATTGATCCGCCGCCATGAACAAGACACACACCGCCAAATACACTCTCGGACAGGTCGTGCGGCACCGCGTTTTTCCCTTTCGCGGCGTCGTGTTCGACATCGATCCGGTGTTCAACAATACCGAGGAATGGTACCAGGCGATCCCGGCCGACGTGCGACCGCACAAGGACCAGCCATTCTATCACCTATACGCCGAAAACGCGGAAACCGAATACATCGCCTATGTCTCGGAGCAGAATCTCCTGCCCGACACCTCCAACGAACCGATCCGCCACCCGCAGGTCGCCGAAGTGTTCGAACGCGACGGTGGCAGCTATCGGATGCGCAATTCCACGCTCAACTGATATCGCCGGAACGACAAAAGCGCGCTAGCGCCGCTTGGCGCGGCGCGCTTTTGCGTGGATGGTCGCAGAGCAGGCCTTATTGCTGCGGCGCCGGCGCCGGCGCCGGGGCGTGTTTCTGCAGCTCTTCCTGGAATTTCTTCTGCTGCTCTTCGTACACCTTCGGATCGGTCGCCGGGCCCTCGAGCGCCTTGGCGAAATTGGCGAGCGGCAGCGGAAAGCTCATCGGCGCATTGTTGAGGTTGACAGCCTGGATGTAGAGGGTCTGGCCCTTCTTGAGCTTGTCCTGCAGGTCGTCGCTGACCTGGTAGAAGGTGATGCAGCCTTCGAGACAGGTGACGAACTTGGCCGTCGCATACGGCTGCTGCTGCTGATCGATCAGGATGCGCGTGCCGTATTCGAGCAGCATGCCGAGCGGCAGCGTGACGCGCAGGATCTTCGGCGCGCCCTCCGGCTCGGCGTATTCGGCGAGCGCCGCCGGCGCGCCGACCTGGGTGCGCAAGAGCGTGCGCGTGACGCAAATCTTCTTTGGCTGCGTCTCGCACAGCTTCACCCACGGCGTGGTGATGAACTGCAGCTGCGGCGGCGCTGCCGCTTGCGCGGGTGCGGCCGGCGGCGCGGGCGGCGGCTTCGGCGCCGTCTTGGGCGCCGGTTTCGGTTTGGTCGCCGGTGCCTGCGCGTCCGCGGCAGCACAGAACGCAATCGCCGCCAAGGCGGCGAGCGCCGTGACCAGCGCCCGGCGGGCGCCTTGGCAAGAAAGCTTCGCCATCGCGGCCCCCATCATCATTGCTTCGGCGCGGTCGGCGCGCCCTGTTGTTGCTCGAGCTTCTTGCGCGCTTCCTCGGCCCGCTTCTGCAGCTCGTCCTGCAGCTTCTTCTGCTGCTCCTCGAACACCTTCGGATCGGTCGGCGGGCCTTCGTTCGCCTTGGCGAAGTCGGTGAGCGGGAGCGGGAAGCTGATCGCGTTGCCGGCGAGGTTGACCGCCTGGATGGTCAGCATCTGCCCTTTCTTGAGCTTGCCGACAAGGTCGGGCGTGCCCTCATAGTCCGCCATGCAGCCGTTGGAGAAGCAGGTGAAGAACAGCGCCGTGAGCGGCTGCTGCTGGTCGACGATCAGGCGCGTGCCGTATTGCAGCTGCAGCGGGCTCGGCAGGGTCACGCGGAAGATCTTCTTCGGCTCGCCGTCCGGCTCGATCAGCGCGGCCGCGACCACCGGCACGCCGGCCTCGGTGCGCGCGTCCTTGCCGGTGAAGCAGACCTGCTTGGCCTCGGGGGCGTTGCCCTTGCCGCAGAATTTCGCCCACGGCGAGTAGATGAGCTGCGGCACCTGCACGGGGCCCTGCGCCTGTGCTGGCGCCGCGGGCGCTGCCGGCGGCTCCTGCGCCTGCGCCGGTGGCGGGGTCGGCTGCTTCTTCGGAGCGGGCTTGGTTTTCGGCTTGGGATTGGGCGCCTGCGCGGGGGCCTGCGCGGGCGCCTGCGCGTGCACGCCGGAAACAGCGGTGACGCCGAGGAACGCGAGGGCGGCGGCAGTCGTGACAAGCGACCGTCGCACCGGCCGGGCCGGCGCGGACACGAACCGATAAACCATTCTGAAACCTCTCTCTCGCCGTTCCCTGGCATCTGCGCCGACGGGACGGGCGCCCCCTAGGGTCGGCTGTCTCAACGCGAAATGAGGCAGGATAGTGACATCCGCCAATGGCTGGTCAGCCCGATTGCGCGCCCCCAGAGCCTTATCCGAAATGATGGTGATAACTTCAAGCCGCCTGCGCGCTCCGGCTCGGCCGGCCCCGCCCGCCCCTGTGCGGCGTGGTAGTTCTACGTCCATGCCGCGCGGAAAACACCGACGATTGGTGACGATGGTGGGCGGCGCGCTCGCCGGCGCGCTCGCCGTGGCGGTCGCGGGCGGGCCGGCCCACGCCGGCGCGCCGACCCACGCCATTGCGATGCAGGGGGCGCCCGCCATGCCGGCGGGCTTTACCGCCTTTCCATATGTCAATCCGGACGCCCCCAAGGGCGGAGCCCTGGTGCAGGGCGCGCTCGGCACCTTCGACAGCCTCAATCCGCTGATCGTCAAGGGCTCGCCGGCGATCTCGATCCGCGGTTATGTGCTCGAAAGCCTGCTCACGCGCGGCTACGACGAGCCGTTCACGCTTTATGGGCTGCTGGCGCAGAGCGTCGAGACCGACGCGGCGCGCAGCTACGTCACGTTCACGCTCGACCCGCGCGCCAAATTCTCCGACGGGCACCCCGTGACCGCCGCGGACGTGATCTTCTCCTGGCAGCTCCTGCGCGATCACGGCCGGCCGAATTTTCGCACCTATTACGTCAAGGTGGCCAAGGCCGAGGCGCTCTCCGAGCGGGTGGTGCGCTTCGACCTTTCCGGCAGCCATGACCGCGAGCTGCCCCTCATTCTCGGCCTGATGCCGATCTTGCCCAGGCATGCGGTCGATGAAGCGACCTTCGAGCAGACGACCCTCAAGCCGCAGATCGGCAGCGGACCCTACGTCATTGCGCAGGTCGATCCCGGCCGCAGCGTCACGCTGCGCCGCGACCCCGACTACTGGGGCCGCGATCTCGCGGTCAACCGCGGCATGTGGAATTTCGACACGTTGCGCTTCGATTTCTATCGCGACGACAACGCGGCGTTCGAGGCGTTCAAGAAGGGCCTGTTCGACGTACGCGCCGAGACCGATCCGGGGCACTGGGAGACCGCCTATGATTTCCCGGCGGCGCGGGCGCACCGCGTCGTCCAGGAGGCGTTCGCGAGCGGGCTGCCCAAGGGCATGCTCGGCTTCGTGTTCAACACGCGCCGGCCGATCTTCGCCGACATCAGGGTGCGCGACGCGATCGCGCTGCTGTTCGACTTCGAGTGGATCAACAAGAACTTCTACTATGGCCTCTATCGCCGCTCGGCGAGCTATTTCGCCGACAGCGAGCTCTCCGCCTACCGGCGGCCGGCCGATGCGCGCGAGCGCGCGCTGATCGCGCCGTTTCCCGGCAGCGTGCGGCCCGACATCCTCGACGGCAGCTGGTCGCTGCCGATCAGCAACGGCACCGGGCGCGACACGACGATCCTGCGCCGCGCGCTCGCGCTGCTCGCCTCAGCGGGCTACCAGCTGCAGGGTACCGAGCTGCGCAATCGTGCGACCGGCCGGCGGCTCGAATTCGAGATCCTCGTCAATACCAACGAGCAGGAGCGTCTCGCGCTCGCCTTCGCCCAGACGCTCCGGCTCGCCGGCATCATGGCGCATATTCGCGACGTCGACGCCGTGCAATATGATCAGCGTCGAATCACTTTCGACTTCGACATGATTCAATACCGCTGGGACGAATCGCTTTCGCCGGGCAACGAGCAGGCCTTCTACTGGGGCTCGGCCGCCGCCGATCAGCCGGGCAGCCGCAACTACATGGGCGTGCGCAGCCCGGCGATCGACGCGATGGTCGCCGCCATTCTGGCGGCGACCAAACGCGAGGATTTCGTCGCCGCCGTGCGCGTGCTCGACCGCATGCTGATGTCGGGCAGCTACGTCGTTCCACTGTTCTACCCGCCGCAGCAGTGGGTCGCGCATTGGTCCTACATCCGCCATCCGGCGAGGACGCCGCTGTCCGGCTTCGTCCCCGAGACCTGGTGGTACGAGCCGCCGACCCAGCCGAAATGAGAACCGCATGATCCTCGGCCAGTCCTCCCCGCAACATGCCGCGATGCTCGCCAAGGCCGGCCGCTCGACCCTCGACGACGTCTTCCGCCGCGCCGTCACGCGCCGGCCCGACGCGATCGCGCTCGCCGATCCGCCGAACGCCGCCGCCGTGACCGGCAGCGAGCCGCGCCGCCTCACCTATGCGCAGGCTGACCGCATGATCACCGCAGTCGCGGCGCGGGTGCGCCATCTCGGCCTGCAGGCCGATCAGGTCGTCGGCTTGCAGATGGCGAACACGGTCGATGCGGTCGTCACCCTGCTCGGCGTCCTGCGCGCCGGCCTGATCGCCATGCCGCTGCCGCTCCTGTGGCGCGAGGCCGATTGCGTCGGCGCGCTCAAGCGGGTCGGCGCGCGGGCATTCATCGTCAGCGGCCGTATCGGCGCGGTCGATCATTGCGCGCTCGCCATGAATGTGGCGGCCGAGGCCTTTCAGATCCGCCAGGTGGGCGGCTTCGGTGCCGGTCTCGCCGATGGCGTGATCGCGTTCGACGATCTCTACGCCGAGGCGGCTCCGCCGGCACCGCCCGCGATCGCGCGCCCCGTCAACCCGGCTGCGCACACGGCGATCATCACCTGGGACGTCTCGCCCGACGGGCTGGTGCCGGTCGCGCGCAATCACTTCGAATTGCTCGCCGCCGGCGCCGCGATCACGCTGGAAGGCCGCATCGAGCCGAACGTCGTCGTCTTGTCGTCGCTCGCCCTGCCCTCGCTCGCGGGTCTCGCACTCGGCCTCATTCCGTGGCTGCTCGTCGGCGGCACGCTCGCGCTGCACCATCCCTTCGACATCGAGGCGTTCCTCGTGCAATGCCAGACCGAGCAGCCCGCGATCGTGATCGTCCCGGCGCCGCTCGCGTTGCGCCTCGGTGAAGCCGACGTCTTGAGCCGCCGCCACGGCATCAAGTCGCTGATCGCGGCGTGGCGCGCCGTCGAGCGGATGGCGTCGAGCCCCCATTGGAGCGACGCGACGATCGGCCTCGTCGACGTGCCGGTGTTCGGCGAGACCGCGCTGTTTGCGGCGCGCCGCGGCGGCAATGGCCGCCCGGCGCCGCTCGCGCTCGGGCCGGTCATGGCGCCGCGCGGGGCGCCGGGCGCGCTGCATGTGGTCGAGATCGCCCGCACGCCGGCCGGAACCATCGCGGTGCGCGGCCCGATGGTGCCGCGATTCCCGCTGCCGTTGGAGATCGATGCGGCGGCGAAACCTGCATTTGCGGTCGGCGCCGACGGCTTTACCGACACCGGTTATCAGTGCACGGTCGATCCCGTATCCCGCGCGCTCACGATCAACGACGCGCCGGCCGGCATCGTCGGCGTCGGCGGCTATCGCTTCGGCGCGGAGGCGCTCGCCGAGATCGCGGCCGGCGCCGAACCGGGCAGCCGCATTTCGATCCAGCCCGACGCGCTCGCCGGAAAGCGGCTCGCCGGCACGGCGGCCGATCCCGCCCGGGTGCAGGGAGAGCTCGCCCAACGGGGCGTCAATCCGCTCGTCGTCACCGCCTTCGGGCCGGGCACGCGTGCCGCGATAGCGGGTTTTTAACGCTGGTCATTGACGCGACGTTAATGGCGTTCCTCTAGGGTCGCGCCCCTCGATCGGTTTTTTGCGCCGATGCGCGTCTTGTATGCGTTTGTCTCCAACCGCGTGGCTCCGATGTCGCTGCAGGGTCCGATCGTCGTCGTCGCCGAGCAGAAGGATGCCGAGCTCGTCGCCGGGCTCGCGGCCGAGGGCGCATTCCCGGTTGTCGAAGCCCATTGGTGCGACGCCGCCGATGCGATCGCCCGCATCGAGCCTTCCGCCGTCGTGGTGGCGGGGCCGGCCAAATCACCCGCGGATGCGACGGCGCTGCGCGCCGCGATCGCCGTGGCCGGCGCAGCCTATCTGCCGGTCATCGCCCGCGTGACCGACGCGGCGCTCGCCGCGCTCGCCGGGGCGCTGCCGATCGCCGCCAATGCGTCGCCGGCGCGCATCGCGGTGCGCCTCGCTTCCGCGTTGCGCGTGCGCACGCTGCACACGACGGCGCTGCGCCGCGCCGCCGCGCTCAAGCCCGATTGCGACGATCTCCCCGCCCTGCTGACGACCGATCCGATCGAGGACGCGACCGTGGTGGTGACCGGCCGCGGCGGCGGCTATCCGGCGCTGTCGACCGCGGTGGGCGAGCGCGTCGGCCTGATCGGCGCGCTCAGCGTCGAGACCGCCGCCAAATATCTCAACGCGCGCGACGTCGACGGCATCGTCATCGGCGAAGGCTTCAATCCGCGCACCGTCGAGGCGTTCCTGACCGTGCTCGCCGATGACTCGCGGTTTCGCGACCTGCCGATCGCGCTGATGCCGGAGTTGCCGGCCTCGATCGACGCCAGCCGACTGCCCAACCTCGAGCATGTCGCGGGCGAGCCCGCGGTGCTGGTCGAGCGCATCCTTCCGCTGGTGCGCCAGCACGCCTTCGAGGCGCGGCTGCAGCGCCAGCTCGCCGCGCTCGACGCCAAGGGCCTGGTCGACCCGCAGACCGGCCTGTTCACCGTCGCGGCCTTCCTGCGCGACCTCAACCGCGCCGTGGAGGACGCGAAGGTGCGCGGCAATGCCATGACGCTCGCGCGCTTCACCTTTCCCGAAATGGTCGACCGGCGCGCCAACATGGACGCGGCGCGTCTCGTCAGCCGCCTCGTGCGCAGCGCCGATTTCGCCTGCCGGGCGAGCGACGGCTCGATCCTGCTTGCCTTCTCGGAGACGCCGCTGCGCAGTGCCCACGTGGTCGCGCGCCGCATCGCCAATGTGCTGCGCCACACCATGCTGTCGGCCGAAGGCGCCGACGGGCGGCCGGTGCGGGTCGATCCGTCCATCACGCTCGCGGCGCTCAAGTCGAACGACACGGTCGAGACCCTGCTCGCCCGCGTGTCCGAGCCGGTCGCGGTTGCGGCGCAGTAGGCGCACGCTTATCTTGGGTGCGCCGAATTACGGAGCGCTCCCATGTCCGACACCGCCCCCGAACCGCTCACCATCGACGTCGTCTCCGACGTGGTCTGTCCCTGGTGCTTCATCGGCAAGCGCCGGCTCGAAAAAGCCATCGCATCGCGGCCGGATATTCCGGTCGTGGTGCATTTCCGCCCCTATTTCCTCAACGACTGGGTGCCGCGCGAGGGCATCAGCCGCACCGAATACCTCACCACCAAGTTCGGCTCGGTCGAGCGCTACAAGGCCAACGCCCCGCGCATCGTGGCGGCGGCGCGCCAGGAGGGCCTCACCTACAATCTCGACGCCATCGCGCGCCAGCCCAACACGCTCGACTGCCA
>DATBZM010000097.1:0-4318 GCA_036513175.1 Xanthobacteraceae bacterium
GCAGCGTCGCGCTCGCCTCGCCGGTGATCAGCAGGTCGGTCTCGAACTCGCGGAACGGATACTTGCTCTCGAGCGGATCGGCCGCGATGTGGATGATCTTGGCGTCGCGCTTCGGCGTCACGGCGCGCGGAATCCACGGCACGGCCGACTCGAGCACCAGCACGACGTCGGCCTTCGGCAAGAGTCCGCTCACGTCGAAGCCGAAGTGCATCGGATGATCGGTCGGGATGTTGATGTCGCGCGCCTCGCTCTGCACCACCGGTAGCGCGAACTCCTCGCCGAGCGCGCTGAGCTCGGCGAAGGCCGCGGGCGTGCGGCCGGCCGCCGACGTGATGATCAGCGGAAACTCGGCCTTGGCGATGAGGTTCGCGGCTTCCTCGATGGCGCCGCGCGACGGCTCAGCCGGAACGGCGCCGAGCGGCCGCTTGCCGGCGCGGCGTGACGCGACCGCCGGCCCCGCCAGCACCTCGCGCGGCAAGGTCATGTAGACGGGCCCGCGCGGCTCGCTCATCGCCACGTCGAGCGCGCGATCGACCAGCGCCTCGACCGGCTGGCCGGCGCGCAGCTCGTAGTCCCATTTGACGAACTCGCGCACCATGCCGCCCTGGTCGAACGACTCCTGCCCCCAGTGGATCGAGCGATTGCGCGACGCGATGCTGCCGGTCTCGGTAAGCGGCGTGCGGCCGGCCGCGAGCAGCAGCGGGACGTTGTCGCGCGCCGCGTTCATCAGCCCGTTGATCGTGTTGCCGGTGCCGACCGTGACGTGCACCATGACGGCGGCCATCTTGCCGCTGGCGCGGTAGTAGCCGTGCGCCATCGCCATCGCGACGTTCTCGTGCGGCACCGTGATGAATTTCGGGATCTTCACGTCGCTGCCGGCGTTGCGCGAGATTGCCTCGATGATCGGCGCGAAATCGGTGCCCGCATTGGCGAAGACGTACTCGATGCCGCGGTCGGCGAGGCGCCGGATATAGGCTTCCGCGGTGATTTGCTGGTCGCTCAAAGCTCGATTCCGTTGGTTGGCGCGCATGCGCGCGAGGGGCGAGAAGCGCGAGTTGGGGGCGTCCCGCGGGCACATTATGCCGCCGCGGTCGCGAGGTCGCGGCAGTCTATCGTCGAGGCCGAGGGTGTCAATCAGCGCGGGCCAGCGGGGTCAGCCTTGTGACGCGTGGCTGCGACACGATAATGGATACCCGATATCCCGCCATCACGCATCGACTGTCACGGAGGCGCCCTGTGAGCATCCCCAAGAGCAACCCCAATCCGCCGTTCAACGTCACGCGCGCGAGCCACGCGGTGCTCACCGTCAAGGACCTCGGCGCGAGCCGCGCCTTCTATGTCGATGCCATCGGCCTCGTGGTGAGCGACGAGACGCGCGATGCGCTCTATCTGCGCGGCACCGAGGAAGCCTGCCATCACAGCCTGGTGCTCAAGCGCACCGCCGCGGCGCCGACGTGCGAGCGGGTCGGCCTGCGCGTCTACACCGAGGAGGATCTGGACAAGGCCAAGGCCTATTTCGAGAAGGCAGGCCTGCCGGCGCGCTTCGTCGAGGCGCCGCACCAGGGCCGCACGCTGCACGTTGCGGACGCGGTCGGCACGCCGCTCGAATTCTGCGCCACCATGGAGACCAAGCCGCGCCTCACGGTGCAGTTCGAGCAGTTCAAGAGCGCGGCGCCCGGAAGGCTCGATCATTTCCAGATTCTCGCGCCCGCGGTGCCAAAGGCGCTCGACTTCTATCTCGACATGGGATTCCGCCTGTCCGAATACATCGCGGCCGACGGCACCGACGACATCCTGTTCGTCTTCCTGCAGCGCAAGGGCAATCCGCACGACATCGTGTTCGCCAACGGCAGCGGCCCGCGCTTCCATCACGTCGCCTTCACGGTATCCGAGTCGCACCGGCTGTTCACCGCCTGCGACATCGCAGGCGCGCATGGCTTCGGCAAGAATCTGGAGCACGGCCCCGGCCGCCACGGACCCGGCCACGCGCTGTTCGTCTATTTCCGTGATCCCGACCGGCACCGCATCGAGCTGTTCAACACCCACTACCAGATGATGGACATCGAGAATGAGCCGGTGCGCTGGGACGCCTCCTACACGCGCACCCGCGCCTGGGGCCTGCCGCCGCGCCGCGCCTGGCACCTGGAGGCGTCGCGCTTCGCCGGCGTCGAGCCGCGCGATCCGCCGCGGATGCCCGATCCGTTCACGCTGGAGAAGTTCTTGGCGGCGGAGGGATAATTCTCACCGTCATAGCCGGGCCTGTCCCGGCCATCCACGTCTTGCTTGATGAGCCGCTGCAAAGACGTGGATGCCCGCATTCGCGGGCATGACGACAAATCTCACCACAACTCCTTGCTCGCCAACCTGGCTCCTTGCGCGAGCGCCTCGAGCTTCGCCCACATGACCGAGGGATGGACGCGGCGATAGAACGGCCCTTGCGCGAAGCCGCAGTCGGTTCCGGCGATCACGTTCTCGCGGCCGATCAGCTTGGCGATGCGCACGATCCGCTCGGCCACGAGCTCGGGATGCTCGACGATGTTGGTGGCGTGGCTGATCACGCCCGGCACCAGCACGCGGCCGGCCGGCAGCTTCACGTCGCCCCACACCTTCCATTCGTGCTCGTGGCGCGGATTGGCCCCCTCGATCACGTAGGCGCCCACCCGCACCTGCAGGATCAGATCGACGATGTCCTTGAGCGGCACGTCGGTCGTGTGCGGACCCGGCCAGCTGCCCCAGCAGATGTGATAGCGCACGCGGTCTTCCGGGATGCCCTCGAGCGCGTGGTTCAACAGGTCGACATGCATCCCGACCCATTTGCGGTAGTCGGCGAAGGTGCCGGGCGGCACCATGCGGTCGTAGGTCACCGCCGTGCGCGCGTCGTCGAGCTGGAGGATGAAACCGGCGTCGACGATCATGCGATACTCGGTGCGCATCGCCTCGGCGATCGCCTGCAGGCAGTCCTCATCCGACTTGTAGTGCTCGTTCTTGCGGTCCGGGATGACGCTCGCGGGCGCCGCAACGGGAAGGAAACCCTCCTCGACCGTCACGTCCCCGAGGGCGGCCTTGAAGTTGTCGATGTCGCGCTGTAGCGCCGCCTGCCCCGTGTACGCGATCGGACCGACGCAGATCGATTCCGATACGGTCGCCGGCGTCTCGCGCGCGTCGAGCTCGGCATAGAACTCGGCGAAGCGCGTGCGATCGGCGCCGCGCGCGAACGGATTGCCGCCCGCCTTCATCGGCCGCCGCTCGAAGCCGCTCAATCGTTCGAGCACGTATTGCGACCAGCTGATCGATTTGCCGAACTCGCCGTCGCTCACCACGTCGATCCCGGCCTCGGCCTGATGGCGGACGACCTCGGCGACCGACGACGTGAGGCATTGCTGGTACGCCGCCTCGTCGTACGGCTTGCCGCTTTGCCGCGCGCGCAGGAAATCCTGCAGCGGGTCCGGGCGGATCAGGCTGCCGACATGGGTGGTGAGAATGCGCGAGGTGCTGCGTTTCATGCCGGCTCTGTATCAGATTGTCCGCGCCGGCGACAATCGCGGGTTATGTACGGGTCGCGGGCAGCCGCCCACGCGAATGAGCGCGAATAGGGAGTAGCGAATAGCCAGTGGCGAATTGAAGCGAGACTATTCGCCATTCGCCACTGGCTATTCGCGGCCGGTGCTACTGCGGGCGCAGCTTCTCGAGACCGACCGCATCGACCTGGGCGGTCCAGCGCGCGATGTCGTCTCTGATGAAGGCGCCGAACGCCGCGGCGGTCATCGGCGGCGGCGGCTCCATGCCGACCGCAAGCAGCTTTTTTGCAACGTCGGGATCCTGCAAGGCGCGCGCCACGTCGGCATTGATCTTGTCGACGATCGGTTTGGGCGTGCCGGCGGGCGCCATCAGCCCGCCCCAGCCCGGCATCACGAAGGCCGGGAATCCCGATTCGGCGAACGTCGGCAGCTGCGGCAGCAGCGCCGAACGCTGCGCCGTCGTCACCGCCAGCCCGCGCACCGTGCCGGCCGCGATCTGCGCCTTGGCGACGGTCGACACCGCGACGAACATCTGCACCTGGTTGCCGACCACGCCGAGCATGGCCGAATTGACGTCATGGAATGGCACGTGCACGACGTTGACGCCCGCAAGCTTGTTGAAGGTCTCGCAGGCGAGATGCGGCACCGTGCCGTAGCCGGCTGAGGCGCAGTTGATCTGGCCGGGCTTCGCCTTGGCGAGCGCCGCGAGATCGGCGACCGACTGCGCCGGCACGCTCGGATTCACGACCAACGCGTAGGCGATCAGCCCCATCAGCGCAGTCGGCTCGAAATCCTTGGCG
>DATBZM010000098.1:0-9411 GCA_036513175.1 Xanthobacteraceae bacterium
TGTGAATCGAATAGCCCTGAAGGGGGAGAGGGGGCGCAGGCACCGAGCAAGCTTCTGAATATCCGCTTCATCGCCGGCCCCTAATATTTCGCCGCGAGGATGAAGAAGAAGCGGGTGTCGTCGCGCGTGCCCTCGATCGCCTTGGCGACCGAGAGGTCGGCGGTGTAATGGCTCAGCAGCGCGAACCGCACGCCGGCGCCGGCCGAGGCAGCCGACACGTTGGCCGAGGTGCCGAACGAGGGATCGTTCTGCGCCGGCGCGAGCAGCCACAGCCGGCCGTAGTCGGAGAAGGCGTAGAGCTGGATCTGGTCGATCGAGGGCGCGAGCTTCGGCAGGTCGTAGCGCAGCTCGGCGACGCCTTCGAGGCAGTGGTCGCCGAGCAGCTCGGAGGGGTCATAGCCGCGGCCGAAGAAGCGGCCGCCATAGCCGCATTCCTCCGGCACCAGCAGCGGCGTGAAGGCGTACTGGCCGTAGATCGAGCCGAAGGCCGAGAAGCGGCCGAACAGCGGCTGCGTGCGGCTCAACGTCGCCTCGATCTTCTCGAAGTCGACGCGGCCGAACTGGCGCGAGGTCGGGACCTGGTCGGTGAGGTTCGCGTCGTTCTCCGAGCTGCCGAACCCGTGAAAGCCCTCGCTGTAGGTGACGTTGACCTGGTTGATGCCGAGCAGGCGGTCGGCCCAGTCGCCGTCCGCCTTGAAGCGGATGCCGCGCAGGCGGTCGGCGTTGAACGGCATCACGCCCGTACCGCCCGGATTCTCGTCGGAGAGATTGTCGCTCATGAAGACGAGGCCCGTGAGCGTCAGGTTCTGCTCGCGCGTGCGGATCACCGGGCTCGCGAGCCCGCCCTCGACCACGGTGCTCTTGGTGCGGAAATCGAGGAGCTGCAGATCGCCCGGATAGCCGTAGCCGTAGCTCGCGTTGACGAACGCATAGAGCCCCTCGGCGGTCAGCACCTGGCGATAGCTGGCGGAGTAGTATTCGAGCTCCTCGGCGTGCGGCACCGTATCGGCCCAGTTGAACGTGAAGGCCTCGTGGGCGTGGAAGATGTTGTTGATGGTCGCGCCGAGCAGGTACTCGTTCGGCCCGCGCGAGGACGTGCCGCGATTGTCGAAGCGGCCATAGAGATCGAGCGGCTTCGCCACCACCTCGACCACGAGGGTCGCGGCGCCCTCGTGCGCCTTCGACGGCTTGAGGCTCGCGTTGAAATGCAGCCCCGGCAGGTCGCCGGCGAGCAAGAGGTAGCGCTCGATCGTGCGCACGTTGACGGGGCGCTGCGCCGTGATCATCGCCGTGTAGTGGGTGAAGAAGTCGCGATACTGCGCGACCGCGGCCGGCCATTCGACGTTGTCGACATAGCCCTCGACGATGCGCAGGCAGGGCACGGCGCCGTGCGGCGAAAAGGCCTGCGGCGGCACGATCGCGCGCGACAGCACGTAGCCGTCGTTGCCGTATTTCGCGGTGATGCGCTTGGCGAGATCATAGAGCGCCATCACGGGCACGTCGCGGCCGATCAGGTCGCGGTAGAGCGGCGCGAGGTCCTCCTTGCTGTAGACCGTCGAGCCCTTGATGCAGATGTCGCGGATGTTGACGGTGAGCTTCTCGGCGCCGCTCGGCGGCGCGGTGCTCGGCAGCACGATCCGGGGTCCGCCCGGCTGGGCGAGCGGCGGTGGCGGCGAGACGAATCGTTCACGCTCCCGCCCCGGCAGGTCACTGCCGCGGACCGCTTGCGCGGACGCTCCCAACGGAACGAGCGCCGCCGCAAGCGCCGCGATGCACACCGCGCGGGCGCTCACAATCGATTCCTCAACCCCCTGCAATGGAACTGATTCAAGTCCGGGGTTACGGGCAAGTCAACGCGCCTTAACCATTTATTTACCAAAGGTTAACCGCATGTGGCAGCGCAATAAGGCGGTATTTGGGTGTAGCGCATGATTTCCGCTACGAAAAGTAGTGGCGAACCGATGTTTGCGCGTGTCCCGAGAGACCCTGCCCCGGGCTTGATCCGGGGCGGGCACCGGCTCGCCGCCAAGGACATATGCGCCAGTCCAGGCGATTTCGCGGGCCCAGGACGGTCGCGGGCTGCCGGCCCACGTCCGGGGGCGGACGCGCCTTTTTCCACTGCTGGATGGGGTCAGCACGCCTCGGTGAAGTTCAGACGTCAGAGGGTCGCCAACTGAGGCGGACTCGACCCCAGTGGGCACGGTGCGCGACTACTGGCTGCGTCCCCTTGATCAATTTTGAACAGACGAAACAAGCCGAATCAGGTTCGTGCAAGTCGGGGCCGGACTTGGAGGATCAATGAGCATTTATCGGTTTATCTTGCGAAGCGGCTCCGGCCAAGTTGAGGAGCTGGGCTGCCTGCCTCTGCCCGACGATAGAGAGGCCGTCGCCTTCGGCAAGCTGGTGGTTCAGGATCTGGTTCGGGGGATCCTTCCGCCGCCGGCGCCTGTCATGGAAGTGATTGATGGCGAGCGCACCGTCGGCAGGATCGGTCCCTCCAATTCGGACATTCCCTCAGGCAGCCAGCAAAAAGTTCGCTATTTGTCCTAGACATCCCATATGAGGCACATCACCGGCCGCGCCAATTGTCCAGGCGCCGGTGGCTGAGAGTCGAGTAGCGCTCCCGCCTGTCATGTCGCGAGGAGCGCAGCATGCAGCGATATTTTTTCGTCATCCGATGTCCCAACCAGGAAGAAAACGATGACGAATGCGGGACGCGACTGCCGAGCGAAGTCGCTGCCCGCGGGCTTGCCGAACAGATCATTCGTGAGCTCAAGGAAGCCGGCGGCTATGATGGTCCGGGCTTCATCATGATCGTCAAGGACACGCGCGGGAAAACCGTCTTTTCGATCCCATTCCTGCGGCCGTTACGTCTTGTCGTGTAGCCTGCAATTCACGCCATCGAAATACTTAAATGATCTCCGAGCCGGCGCACAAAAAAACCAGTCGCGCGGTCGAGGGGTGGGCTCTACGACCGCGCGACTGGACGCTGACGAACCGCTTGGCTCCCGTTTATCGCGGCCCGCCCTCGTAGCTCAGATAGATCGTTCAACGAACCCGCCGTCGTGGGGAACGCGGCTTCGACGAACGCGACGACTGTAAAGCTGAAAGTCCTAAGCTCGCACTAACCGAGCCTTCCGAATCAAGAATAATATAGATCAACTAAAGAAGGTTTTTGTATTGGTGAATATAACTACGTAATCGTACACATGACTACGTAGTCATACTTAGCGCTATACTTGAATGCCGCCATCGGCGCGGTCCGGCGCCGGTATGCGGGTCTGGTTGCAACCAGGTTCCGGTTCCTTATTTACGCGCTCTGTGCGCCCGGCATGACGCAGCGACAACGCGAACGGCCTTTGCGGTCGTTTGCTGCAGATCAAGGTGCGCGCGGCGCAAATGCCTTAGAGGAATGTCGCAGTCCCGATCGCAATCCGGCCGTGCCGGGGGCGGCGGGGCAGCAAGGCGATATTGCCGCAAAACGCGGCCAGTCACGGGGAAACCGACGCAATGGCCTTGACCGATCCCCCGCAGTCCCGGGACGGTCCAAGCGAGTCCGAGGCGCGCAGCGCGCTCGAACGCGTCTTGGCGAACGAGGCGCTCCGCGCCTCGCCGCAGCTCGGCGCCTTTCTGCGTTTCGTCGTCGACGCGACCCTCGGCGGGCGCGGCGCAACCCTCAAGGGCTACACGATCGGCGTCGAGGCGCTCGGACGCGACCCGCGCTTCAATCCGCAGGTCGACCCGATCGTGCGCGTCGAGGCGACCCGCCTGCGGCGCGCGCTGGAGCGCTATTATGCGGGCGATGGCAGCAGCGATCCCGTCGCGATCGTGCTGCCGCGCGGCAGCTATGTGCCGACTTTCGCGTACCGGGCGGCGGCAAGCCGGCCGGCGCCGCCGCCGCTCGTGGCCCCATCGCGGGCGCCGGCCCGCGCCCTCCTCGCGCTTCTCGTGCTCGGCGCGCTCATGGCGCTCGCCGGCCTCATCCTCTTGCCACGGCACGGCCGCGAGAGCCTCAACACGCCGCCGGCGACGTCCGCATCGGTCGAGACGCCGGCGACCAACCGGCTGCCGCCCGGCAACGGCATGCCGACGATCTACATCGAGCCGCTGCGCGTCGTCGGCACGCTTCGGCCGGGCCAGATCGCCGCCGGCTCGCTGACCGACCAGATCCGCGACGCCTTCACGCGCTTCGATACCGTCAATGTCGCGTTCGAGCAGCGCCGCGCGACCGATGCCGCCTATCGCCTGACCGGATCGCTCGACTATGGCGAGACCGCCGCCACGCTGCGCTTCGAGCTGATCGACACGGCCGAGAACAAGATCGCCTGGGCGCGCAGCTTCGATTATCCGGCCGCCGCTTCCGCGCAGGGCGCCGCCGAGGATGCGATCGTCGGCGCGCTGACCAACTCGCTGCTGGCGTCCTACGGCGTCATTCGCGCGCGCGATCGCGCCCGCGAGCTCGCCTCGCCGTCCGGCGATCCGCGCTATCGCTGCGTGCTGGAAGCCGCCGATTCGCTGCGCTTTCTCGATCGGGCGATGCACGCGCACGCGCGCGCGTGCCTGGAAAGCCTCACCGCCCGCGACCCGAGCTTCGCGGTCGGCTTCGAATTCCTGTCGCTCGTCTATTATCGCGAGGACGCGCTCGGCTATCCGCCGCGTCCGGGCGACGCGCCCGCGCTCGACCGCGCCTTGCGCGCCGCGCAGCGCGCGATCGAGCTCGCGCCGGCGAGCAGCCGCGCCTATCAGGACCTGTTCGTGGTGCTCTATGCCCGCCACGACGTCGCCGCCGCCTTCGCGGCCGGCGAAACCGCGATGGCGCTCAACAAGTACGATCTCATGACGGTCGCCGAATTCGGCGGCCGCCTGGTCATGGCCGGCGAGGTGGAGCGCGGGCTCGCGATGCTCCGCCGCGCCAGCGAGCCCGATGGCGGCGTGCTTCCAGCCTGGCAGCACTATTATCTCTTCCTCGGCAACTATCTCGCGGGCGACATGCAGGAAGCGGCGTCCCAGGCCGAACAGATCACGGACGACGATTATCCGCTCGGCCTCGTCGCGCGCGCGATCGCCGCGAGCCGCGGCGGCAACGGCGAGCAGGCGCGCCGCCTGATCGAGCGGCTCATGGAGATCGCGCCGGCCTGGCGCACCGACGCGCGCCGCCTCCTGGAAAAGAGCATCTACACGCCGGAAAGCGTCGCACGCCTGCTGCACGAGCTCGCCGCCGCCGGGCTTGCGGGCAACAGCTGATGCACGGCCCGCACCCGCGCGCCGCCTGGCGGTTGCATCGGCGCGGGCGGAGGATCGCGCGGCCGCGCTCGTGCCGATGCGGGTTGCGCGACCTCAGGCATGCCCGCAGTTGCGGGTATGCGGCCCGCCGGGATAAATACACGCCTATCGCGTGGAACTTAAGTGTTTGTACGTAAACGATTTTAACAGCAAATTACCCTACCCTTACGCTATGTTTCTTTGCAACCGGGCGAAAAATCGTCAGATCACTGACCTAAGGTCCGCGCGAACTCGGGCCCCCCGATAGCCCTGAGCAACTTATAGGTGAAGCTAAATGAAACCTCTTCTTGTAGCGTCCAATCCCGCCACCGGAGCCGACGTGGTCTGGATCGACGCGAAGCCGGCGGCGTCGGTCGGTCAAGGCAATGCCGTGACGATCAGCCAGATGGCGGAAAAGTTCGGCGTGACGCCGCGCGCGCTGCGTTTCTACGAGAGCAAGCGCCTGCTCAAGCCGGCGCGCGAGGGCCGCGGCCGCGTCTACTCGCCGACCGACCAGCACCACGTCGCGCTCATCCTCAAGGGCCGCAAGCTCGGCTTCACCATCGCCGAGATCGCGCAGATGATCGCGGCCGAGGAGGGCGAGGGTTCGGCGCAGGCGCTCAAGCTCACGCGCGAGAAGTGCGTCGAGCAGATCGCGCATCTGGAGCAGCAGCTGCGCGAGACCACCGAGGCCCTCGCCGAGCTGCGGCGCATGCATATCGCGCTGTGCCGGGCGTGAGGTGAACTAGCCGGACGGATGGTTGTAGCCCGGATGGAGGCGCGTCAGCGCCGTAATCCGGGGCGGTGTCCCCGCATTCCGCGGAGTTCACCCTTGGGCTTGCCGAAGGCAAGACCCGGGGGCTCCATGCGGGCTACAACCCTACAACCCCGCCGCCTTGCGCAGCGCCGCGTTGATGCGGTCCTGCCAGCCGGGGCCTTCCTGCTGAAAGAAGTCGAGCACGTCGCGGTCGAGGCGCAGGGAAACCACCTCCTTGGCGCCCGGCAGCGACGGCTTGCCCGTGCTCGGGATCGGCTCCGGCGGCTTGGTGGTCGCCGCCTTGAAGGCGGCTTCCGCGGCGGCGCGCGGGTCGCTTGGTCGGCGGGGTCGGTCGGGTGGCGGCATGGGTGGTGCTCCTTCGTTTCCACTTGCACCGTCATGCCCGCGGAGGCGGGCATCCACGTCTTCTGTGGCTCAACCCGAAAGAAAGACGTGGATGGCCGCATTCGCGGCCATGACGAATGAGACGAACGCGCGTCACTGCGCCGTGATGCCGCCTTGCTTGACGACACGGCCCCATTTTTCCATTTCGCTCTGCATGAAGGCGGCGAACTCGGCCGAGCTCATGCGCACGATCGTGGCACCTTCCGACTCCAGACGTTTCTGTGTGTCGGGCGCATCCTGCACGGCGGCGAGCGCGGCGTGCACCTTGTCGATGATCGCCTGCGGCGTGCCGGCCGGCGCGATGATGCCCCACCAGTTGGTCGCCTGGTAGTTGGGCACGCCCGCCTCCGCGATGGTCGGCACGTCGGGCAGCACCGGGCTGCGCGCCTCGCCGCCGGTGCCGAGCGCGCGCAGCTGGCCGGAGCGGATATAGGGCGTGGTCTGCACCAGCGACGAGAACATGATCTTGGTGTTGCCGGCCAGCACGTCGAGCAGGGCGGGGCCGCCGCCGCGGAACGGCACGTGCACGATGTCGACCCCGGCGTCGAGCTTGAACAGCTCGCCGCCGAGATGCTGGAAGCTGCCGATGCCGGCCGAGGCGTAGTTGAGCTCGCCCGGCTTCGCCTTGGCGAGCGCGACCAGCTCGCGCACCGAATGCACCGGCAGCGTCGGGTTCACCACCAGCACGTTGGTGCCGCTCGCCATGATGCCGATCGGCGCGAACGCCTTGATCGGATCGTACTTCAATTTGTAGAGCCACGGATTGACCGCGTGGGCGAGCGAGATCACCAGCAGCGTGTAGCCGTCGGGCGTGGCGTTCGACACGAGCTCGGTGCCGACCACGCCGCCGGCGCCGGCGCGGTTTTCCACCACGACCGTCTCGCCGAGCCGGTCGCCGAGCGCCGCCGCAAACACGCGTCCGACCACGTCGTTGCTGCCGCCGGGCGGAAACGGAATGACGAGATGGATCGGCCGGCTCGGCCAGGCGTCGGCCGCGCGCGCCGCCGGCGCCGCGGCGATGAGGGCGAGGAGGACGAGGAGGACGAGCGGCAGGCATTTACGAAACATCGGCGGAGACTCCAGCCCATGACCCAATTCCCGTCATGGCCGGGCATAGCCGTGCGAAGAACGGCGTCGCTTCGCTCGCCTATGTCCCGGCCATCCACGTCTTGCTTGCCGAACCGCCGCAAGAAAGACGTGGATGCCCGCATTCGCGGGCATGACGAATTCGATTTACATCACGCGAGCGCCAGCTCGATCGTCGTCGTGGTCTCCAGATCGTCGCCGAACCACGACTTTATCGCCGCCTCGCGCTTTCCCACATATTCGATGCGCCCGTCCTCGAGCACCATCGGCATGTCATGGCCGGGCACCAGCAGGCTGCCGGGACGCCGGCCCCACAGCTCGCGAATCGCCGCGATCGACTTGCCGCTCACCGCCGCATCGTAGCTCATGTCGGCGCGGCCGCAGACGAGCTCGGCGCGGTTTTTTGCCGAGTCGCCCGTGAAGATCACGTCGCGCTCGGATCCCTTCAGCACGTACATCATATGGCCGGGCGTGTGGCCGGGCACGAGATGCGCCGTCATGCCGGGCATCACGTCGTCGCCGTCCGCGACGGTCGAGAGCGTCTTCCAGGTGGCGAGCTCCTTCACGTAGAGCTCCGGCACCGGTGTTAGCCCCCACGGCTCCTTCCCGGCCCAGGTCATCTCGTGCGCGCCGATGACGATGCGGGCATGCGCGAAGGTGGTCCAGTTGACCATGTGGTCGTGATGCGCGTGGGTGATCAGCAGATCGGTCACGTCCGCCGGCGTGAGGCCGCGCGCGGCGAGGCGCGACAGCAGCAGCGGGCGCACGCCGAAGCCGCCGGTGTCGACCAGCGCAACGCGGCCGCGCCCGCGGATCATCGCGATCGTGCTCCAGCCGAGCCCGCCATGGCACACGGTCTTTCCTGGATAACCTTGCACGACGATGTCGATGTCGTAGCCGTCGAGTTGCATGGGGTTTCCTTTCTTCCCTCTCCCCGCGGGGAGAGGGTGACGCGCGAAGCGCGTCGGGTGAGGGGCGCTCGGAGTTTCAGTTGAAGCACATAGCGCCCCTCACCCCGCCCTCTCCCCTACGGGGAGAGGGAGCGCCAGCGCCGTGCCCGATCAAACAGTCATCTCCCGCACCTGCTTTGCCTTCTCGGTGCACGCCGCGAGCAGAAACGCAAGATCCGTCCCGGTCGATACATACCTCGCCCCCATCTTCACGAGCTCCGCGGCGAGCTGCGGGTGCGTCGCGAGGCCGCCGACGCCGACGTGCTTGCCGTGCTTCTTCGCCGCCGCGATGACGCGTTGGTACGCCTCGCGCACGCGTGGATGCTCGTATTGGCCCGTGAGGCCCCAGTCGGCCAGGAGATCATTGGTGCCGATCATCGCCATGTCGACGCCGTCCACGGCCATGATCTCGTCGGCGCGGTCGAGGAACTCCGCGCTCTCGCACTGGACCATGACGGTGGTCAGGTCGTTGAGCGCGCGGTTCGCGTCCGCCTGCGGAAAGGCGCGGTACCGCAGATGCGGCAGGCCGCCGGCGGCGGAACGCTCGCCGAGCGGGGGAAATTTTGCCGCGCGCACCACCGCGCGCGCCTCCTCGACGGAGCAAATGTGCGGCGCGATCACGCCGAGCGCGCCGCCGTCGAGGGCACGGCCGACATGCTCGGGCCGGATCGAGGGCACGCGCACGAACGGCGCGATGCCGACCGCGAGCGCCGCGATGCAGATCTGGCTCGTGGTCGCGAGCGAGAAGCTCGAATGCTCGACGTCGATATAGAGAGTGTCGAACCCCGCCGTCTTGGCGAGCGCCGCAATCTCGATGCCCTGCACCAGGCGCACCGTCATCGAGGCCACCACCTCGCCGCGCGCGAGCTTGTCCTTGACCGGATTGCGCAGGATGTCGGCGATCGTCTCGGGCATGTGCCTCCCCTTCCCCTATCCGTCATTGCGAGGCGT
>DATBZM010000099.1:0-2756 GCA_036513175.1 Xanthobacteraceae bacterium
CGAGTGCCTTCCAGGCGGGCATCAACTGGGCCGCCATTGGCAAGAACGGCGGCAGCACCATCTCAGGCTTTCAGACCGGCCCACAAAATGGCTTCGGCAGCAACAATCTGCAGCTCTTGAATCAGCCGTCGGTTCCGGTGACGGTGGGACCCGGCAATCCGATCACCAGCGCGGTCACCAATACGTTGGGCGGCGCCTTCGCGGTCGCGGTCAATGCCGGCAGCTTCAGTTCCTACGTCGAAGCGCTGTCGACTCAGGGTAAGACGACGGTGCTGTCGAGTCCGCGGGTATCGACGCTCAACAATCAAAAGGCGGTCATCAAGGCCGGCGACGACGAATACTTCGTCACCGGTATCTCGAGCAACACGGTGGTCGGGACCGCCTCATCGACCAGCAACAATATCGATCTAGCGCCGTTCTTTTCCGGAGTCGCGCTCGACGTCACGCCGCAGCTCTCGGCCGACGGCCAGATCATCCTGCACATTCACCCCACGGTGAGCGTGGTCACGTCGAAAATCTTGTCGGTAACCGTCGGCACCACTGGCCCCAGCGGCACGACCAGCCTACCGCTCGCCTACAGCGAAGTGCGCGAGTCGGACAGCGTGGTCACAGCGAGAAGCGGCCAGCTGATCGTGATCGGCGGCCTGATGCAAAAGAGCCATAGCTACCAGGATTACCGCGTGCCGGTGCTCGGCGACATCCCCTTGATCGGCAACCTGTTCAAGAGCCAGCAGAAAATCACCGACCATACCGAGCTCGTCATCTTGTTGCGGCCGATCATCGTCGACGGGGATGCCCAATGGTCGGGCCTCGTGGGCGACGAAGTCGACCGCGCTGCCGCGCTCGATCCCAAGGTTCGCAGCAGCGCGCAGTGAGCGCGAGGATCAGCGGCCCATGACGATCAAGCGCAGAATCCGACTCGGCGAGGTGTTGCTCGAGCAGGGCGCCATCACCGGCGAACAGCTCAACTCGGCGCTGTCCGAGCAGAAGCGCACGGGCCGCAAACTGGGGCGCGTGCTCGCCGACTTAGGGTTCGTGTCCGAGACGGCGCTGCATGATTTGCTGGCGAAGCACCTGCAGGTGGCCTTTGTCGATCTCAAGCAGGCGCGGGTCGACCGCGAGGTGGTGAAATTACTGCCCGAGCCGCTGGCGCGCCGCTATCGCGCCATCGTGCTGCTGCAGGACGCGCGCGGCCTGCTGGTCGGCATGGCGGACCCCTCGGACATTCATGCCTACGATGAATTGCAGGCGCGTCTCAAGCAGCCCGTTCGCCTCGCGCTGGTGGGCGAGGCGGAGCTGCTCAAAACGCTCGACACCGTGTATCGCCAGACCGACGAGATCGCCACCCTGGCCGAGGCGGTGCGCGACGACTTGAAGCAAAGCGACGTCGATATCGAGCAGCTGTCGGCGGAAGAAAGCTCGCCCGACGCACCCGTCATCAAGCTGCTGCAGACGATGTTCACCGACGCCGTGCAGGCGCGTGCCTCCGACATTCACATCGAACCCGGCGAGGGCAAACTGCGCATCCGGCTGCGCGTCGACGGCGTCTTGCAAGAGCAGGTCATCGATGGCAATCGCGTCGCGGGCGCCTTGGTCACGCGGCTCAAGCTCATGGCGGGACTCGACATTGCCGAGAAGCGCCTGCCGCAGGACGGCCGCTTCAGCATGCGCGTTCGGGACCAGGCACTCGACGTGCGCCTCGCGACCATGCCGACCACGCACGGCGAGTCGGTGGTCATGCGCCTGCTCAGTCAGTCCTCGGCCATGCAGTCGCTCGAGCATCTCGGCATGCCCGCGGCTACCGAGGCGCGATTCCGCCGCCTGGTCGAGCGCCAAGCCGGCATGGTCTTGGTGACCGGTCCCACCGGCAGCGGCAAGACGACCACGCTGTATGCGGCGCTCACCCACATCAACAAGCCGGGCGTGAAAGTGATTACCGTCGAGGACCCGGTCGAATACCGCCTCGATCGCATCACGCAGGTGCAGGTGATGACGAAGATCGGCCTCGACTTCGCGCGCGTACTGCGCACGGCGCTGCGCCAGGATCCCGACATCATTCTGGTCGGCGAAATGCGCGACCGCGAGACGGTCGAGATCGGATTGCGCGGTGCGATGACTGGCCACTTGGTGTTTTCGACGTTGCACACCATCAATGCGATCGCGACCGTCAACCGGTTGCTCGACATGGGCGCGCCAGGCTACATGATCGCCGCCGCCGTTCACGGGGTCGTCGCACAGCGCCTGGTGCGGCGCGTTTGCACCGACTGCACCCAGGCCGCCGTACCGAGCGCAAACCAGCTCGCGTGGCTCGCCACCTGCCGCCCGGATTTGAATCCTGAGCGGCAGGAATTCAGCGAGGGCGCCGGCTGCACCTATTGCAATCTCACCGGCTACCGAGGCCGCGTCGCCGTGTACGAGATTCTCGAAATCGACCGGGCGCTCGCCGATGCCGTGCGGCGCGGCGACCTCGAGGGTTTTGCGCGCGCCGCGCGCTCGAGCGCAGGGTATGTGCCGCTCGCCCAGGGCGCCATCGACCTGGCGCTCGCCGGCGTCACCTCGCTCGCCGAGGCCATGGCCGTGGGCAGCGGGCTCGAGGAATTCGTCGATGTGGATGCGGAGCTGCCGCTCGCGGACGCGAGCGTCGCGGCGCTGCTCGAGCAGCGCGCGTAGGCCATGTCCAATTTCCGCTATCGAGGCCGCTCGGGGCGCGGTGAACTGATCACCGGCCGGCTCGAGGCCGACAACATCGACGCGGT
>DATBZM010000100.1:0-16025 GCA_036513175.1 Xanthobacteraceae bacterium
GATCGGGCGCACCGCCTGCGCCAACGCCCAGCCCAGGCGGCTCATGCGGGTCTCGATCACGCGCCCGGCGTAGACGATGGTGCCGCCATCGGCGAGGCGCCGGGAGAAGCGACACCGGATCGCCGGCGGCAGCGCCTCCCAGTCGCGATCCGCCAGCAGGGCGCGAAAGCGCGGATCGCCGAGCGACTCCTCGGACGTATCGTCGCTGTCGCGCGACCGCGGCTCTCGCCAGCCTGCGGACGCGATGCTTGCCGGCCTCACCGTCCACCTCCTGGCTCCTGGCGCCGGGCGCGGCGCTACTTCTTCCGTGCCCCCGGCAGGAAACCGACGATCCGCGTGCCGAGCCGGATCAGCGCCGCGAGCTTCTCCTTGGGAACGCCCAGCATCTGGCCGTACCAGCGATCGAGCGTCTCGACGAAATCGAGCAGCGCCTTGAGCCGCGCTGCCGCGACCGGGTGCACGGTCGTGTCTTCCTGCGCCTCGACCACGCAGGCGCGCAGCGCCACAATGGCGGGATCGAGCTCGCGTTCCTTGCGCCCGGCCGAGATGCGGCGGAACATTTCCCAGATGTCGGCCTCGGCCTCGAAATGCTCGCGCCGGTCGCCCATCATCGGCACCCGGCGGATCAGGCCCCAGGCCAGCAGCTCCTTGATCGAGGTCGATACGTTGGAGCGCGCGAGGCCGAGCAGGTCGGCGATGTCCTCGGCCGTGCGCGGCCGATCGGACACGTACAGCAGCGCGTGAATCTGGCTGACCGAGCGGTTGACGCCCCAGCGCCCGCCGAGATCGCCCCAATGCAGGACGAAGCGCTCGATCGCCACCGGGAGCCTTTTCGTCTTTTCTGGTATTTCTGTCATGACAGAAATATCGGAAATGGCCGAACCGCTGTCAAGGCCGCGGGCGACGACGGTTGACGGAGCGTTAACGGCTGACGGCGCCCCTCACTCCGCCGCGATCTGCTCGGCCGCCGGCGGCTCCTTGTGGCGCACTGCGCTGCGCGTCATCCACTGGCTGAGGCGTTCGAGATAGAGGTAGATCACAGGCGTCGTGTAGAGGGTGAGCGCCTGCGACACCAGCAGGCCCCCGACGATCGCGATGCCCATCGGGCGGCGCAATTCGGAGCCGGCGCCGAAGCCGATCGCCAGCGGCAGGCCGCCGAACAGCGCCGCCATCGTCGTCATCATGATGGGACGGAAGCGCAGCAGGCAGGCCTCGTGAATCGCCTCGAGCGGGCTCTTGCCCTCGTTGCGCTCCGCCTCGAGCGCGAAGTCGATCATCATGATGGCGTTCTTCTTGACGATGCCGATCAGCAGGATGATGCCGACGATGGCGATGACGGTGAGTTCGAAGCGAAAGAGCATCAGCATGATGAGGGCGCCGACACCGGCCGACGGCAAGGCGGACAGGATCGTGATCGGGTGGATGTAGCTCTCGTAGAGCAACCCGAGCACGATGTAGACGACGAGGATCGCCGCCACGACCAGCAGCGGCATCGAGCTGAGCGAGCGCTGGAACTCGGCTGCGGTGCCCTGGAAGGTGCCCTGCAGCGTGATCGGAGTATGCAGATCCGACTCGATCCGGTTGATGCGCTCGACCGCCTGCCCGAGCGAATAACCGGGCGCGACGTTGAACGCGAGGGTGACCGAGGGGAACTGGCCCTGGTGATTGACGGTGAGCGGCTCGATCTTGGTGCTCATATGCGCGATGGCGCCGAGCGGCACGCGCTGCCCGGTCGGAGTCGACATATAGATGCGCGAGAGCGCGTCGCGATCCTGCTGGAACTGGGGCTGCACCTCGAGGATGATCTTGTATTGCTGGCTCGACGTGTAGATCGTGCCCACCTGCCGCTGGCCGAAGGCGTCATAGAGCGTCTGATCGATCAGCGAGAGCGACAGGCCGAGCCGGTAGGCGGCGTTGCGATCGATCGCGATGGCGATGTGCGGCGAGGCGATCTGCTGGTCGGAGGCCACGTCCTGCAGCTCGGGCGCCTTGACGAACTGCGCCTGCAGGATCGGCGCCCAGTGGTTGAGCTCCTCGGTGTCGGTGTCGGTGATCGTGTACTGATACTCGGTCTGGCTGAGGCGGCCGCCGACCGTCACGTCCTGGCCCGCCTGCATGAAGAATTTCGCGCCCATCACCTGCGCGACCTTGGGGCGCAGCCGCTGGATCACCTGCTGCGCCGATGCGTCGCGCTCGGAGAGCGGCTTGAGCTGGATGAAGAAGCGTGCGGTATTCTCGCTCGAGTTGCCGCCGGTCGCACCCGCGAAGCCGACGACGGCCTGAACCGCCGGATCCTTCTCGATGATCTCGGCGAACTGGTTCTCGATCTTGGTGATGGCCGCGAACGAGGTGTCCTGCCGCGCCTCCGCCTGGCCGAAGACGAAGCCGGTGTCCTGCTCGGGGAAAAAGCCCTTGGGAATTTCGACATAGAGGATGCCGGTGACGACGATCAGGCCGAGCGTGATGACGAGCATCAGCGTCTGGTGCCGGAACACCCATTTGAGGCCGCGGTCGTAGCCGCCGATCAGCCAGTCGAACGTGCGCTCCGACCAGCGGCTGACGAAATTGGTGCCGTGCGCGCTCTCGCGCGTGAGGAAGCGCGAGCACATGACCGGGGTTAGCGTGAGCGAGACGAAGCCGGACACCAGCACGGCGGTCGTCACCGTCATGGCGAACTCGCGAAACAGCCGGCCGACGATGCCGCCCATGAAGAGCAGCGGGATGAACACGGCGACGAGCGAGATCGTGATCGAGATGATGGTGAAGCCGATCTGCCCGGCGCCCTTGATGGCGGCCTCGAACGGCCGCTCGCCCTCCTCGAGGTAGCGGACGATGTTCTCGATCATCACGATCGCGTCGTCGACGACGAAGCCGACCGCGATGGTCAGGCCCATGAGCGACAGGTTGTCGAGACTGTAGTTCAGCACATACATCACGCCGAAGGTGCCGACGAGGGAGAGCGGCACCACGATGCTTGGAATGATGGTTGCCCACACATTGTGCAGGAACAAGAAGATCACGAGCACGACGAGGGAGATCGTCAGCAGCAGCGTCAACTCGACGTCGCGGACCGATTCGCGGATGTTGAGCGAGCGGTCGGAGACGAGGTCGACGTGGACCGACGGCGGCAGCGACGCGAGCAGGATCGGCATCTGCGCCTTGATCTGATCGACCACCGCGAGCGTATTCGACCCGGCCTGGCGCTTGATCAGCAGGAGCTCGATCTGCTTGCGGCCGCTCCAGGCGCCGGTCAGCGGCAGTTTCGAGGAATCGATCGCGGTGCCGACGTCCTTGACGTGGACGGGAGCGCCGTTGCGGTAGGCGATGATGATGTTGTCGAACGTCTTGGCGTCGAACAGCTGATCGTTGGTGTCGAGCGTGAAGACCTGATTCGGGCCTTCCAGGTTCCCTTTCGGCTCGTCGAGGCTCGCGGCGTTGAGCGCGTTGTGCACGTCTTCGAGCCCGATCCCGCGCGACGCGAGCGCCAGCGGATTGACCTGGACGTGCACCGCGTAAGTCTGCTGCCCGGCGATGTCGACCTCGGAGACGCCGTTGATGGTCGACAGCTTCTGCGCCAGGATATTGTAGGCGTAGTCGTCGACCCGGTAGATCGGCAGCGCGTCGGACGAGGCCGCATAGATCAGGATCGCGCGCTCGGCCGGATTGGTCTTCTTGTAGGTCGGCGGCGTCGGCAGATCCTTGGGCAGGAGGCCGCTCGCGGCATTGACCGCGGTCTGCACGTCGCCGGCGGCGCCGTCGATGTTGCGGTTGAGATCGAACTGCAACGTGATGGTCGTGACGCCGAGACCGCTGGTCGAGGTCATCTGCGCGAGACCGGGAATCTGCGAGAACTGCTGCTCCAGCGGGGTCGCGACCGCCGACGCCATGGTGTCGGGGCTCGCGCCGGGAAATTGCGACGTAACCACGATGGTCGGGAAATCGACGGTCGGCAGCGCCGAGACCGGCAGCAGCTCGTAGCTCGCGATGCCGAAGATGAGAATGCCCGCCATCAGCAGCGAGGTGCCGATCGGACGGCGGATGAAGGTCTCGGAAATATTCATTGCGTGGCTTGTCCGCCAAGCTGCGCCTGCACCGGAGCCCCGAGCTTGACCTTGGCACCGTCGATGAGCCGGTACTGACCCTCGATCACGATGCGCTCGCCCGACTGCAGGCCCCGACCGATCACGGCCACACCTTCCTGGTTGGCGACCACGTCGACGGGGCGGCGCTGCACTGTATCATTGTCGCCGATGACGTAGACGTACGGGCCGTTCGGCCCTTCCATGACGGCCACTTCCGGCACCGTTACGGCGTTTTCGCGCGTCGACAGGACAATGCGGGCGTTGACGAACTGGCCGGGCCACAATGGTTCGCCCACGTTGTCGAACTGCGCCTTGAGGTGAATCGTTCCGGTCGCCGCATCCACCTGGTTGTCGATCAGCGTCAGCTCTCCTTGTGCGATCTGCGTCTTGTCGTCCATCGCATAAGCAATCACTTTCAGGTGCTGCTGCGCCTGGCTCTTGCGGATTGCGTCGAGGCGCTCGGCCGGAACCGTGAAGCTCACGAAGATCGGCCGCATCTGCGTGACGCTGACGAGCGTGGTGTTCTGCGCCGCCTGCACCAGGTTGCCGATGTCGACCAGGCGCTGGCCGGTGCGACCCTCGATCGGCGATTTCACCAGCGAATAGTCGAGACTGAGCCGTGCCGTATCGATCTGCGCTTGATCGGCCTTGATCGATGCCTGCAGCTGACCGACCGTCGCCTTCTGCTGATCGTAACCCTGGCGCGTCTGGAACCCGGGGGTGAGCAGCTTGGCGGCGCGGTCGAGGTCGAGCTGGGCCGACTGAAGCTGCGCCTCGTCCTTCTCCTTCGCCGCCTCCGCCTGCTGGATGGAGGCCGCGAACGGGCGCGGATCGATCTGGAACAGCGACTCGCCGGCCTTGATCTCCTGGCCTTCGCGGAAGAAGACCTTGGTGATCTGCCCGTCGACCCGCGACTTCACGGCCACGGCATTGAAGGCCTGCACGCTGCCGAGACCCTCGACATAGACCGGCACGTTGCGGGTCGCTGCGGTTCCGGCGGTCACCGGAATCGCAGGTGGCCCATGGTCGTTGGCGGCCGCCTTCGCGCCGAAGCCGGGCGCACCCACGCGCCACGCCACCAGCGCGCCCGCAATCAAGGCAATCGGGACGAAGACGGCGATCGCTCGCTTCCAGCGCATAACGAACCTTCCGCGGCTGACGGATCGCGCACTGGATAGCTCCGCGCACGCGCCCTTGACGCTCGTACGCCCCACCAAGTTATAAGTTTCCGCTGGCCCTCAACGCAAGCACGTTAGTGGCGAGCGGGTGGCGACGACTATCGTGCTGATCCCGGAGCGTCGGTTGACCTCACCGGGGCACGCGTTGCGAGGGGAAGTTGCATGGCGATCCTAAGGCTGCTGACCTCCCTAACATTTTGCATGTTAATAGCCGGTTGCGGCCAAGGCCCGCCTGGGCCGCAGGGGCAGGCCGGACCGCAGGGCCCGCCCGGCGCCAAGGGCGATCCCGGCCCCACCGGACCGCCCGGGCCCCCCGGACCGCAAGGGCTGCAAGGCCCGCCGGGGCCGGCCGCGGCCGTCCGCATCCTGCGCGAGGACTGCATCTCCTCGACCTGCGTGGCCGAATGCGCGGCGAACGAGGTGCTGGTGACGGCCTACTGCGGCGCGACCCGAAGCCCGGCCAAGTTCCTTACCGAGCGCTCGGCGTCGTGCGGCATCATCCCCAATCCGGCGAACAGCCCGCTGGTCGCGGTCTGCGCGTCGTCGTCGGCGCCGTAATCGCGCGCTTGGTCAACGCCGCAGCTGGAACGCCACCAGCGCGGCCAGCATGATCGCGGCGCCGACACCCTGGACCGGCGTGATCACTTCGCCGAGCAGCAGCGCGCTTCCCAGCGCCGTGATCAGCGGCTCGAGATTCATCACCAGTGCGGTGCGGAACGGCCCGACCCGGCTCGTCGAGATGAACGTCGCGAGGATCGCGATGATGGTCACGACGCTGATGGCGGCGAGCGCCGCCCAGCCGACTCCGGTATGCGGCGGATGCCAGGTGCGCGTCGCGGCTGAGATCACGACGAAAACGACGGTCGACGAGAGCAGCGAATACCAGCTGGTCAACCGCGCGTCGGATTTGGCGAGCAGCGCGCGGGAGAAGAGCAGCATCGCGGCGCGGCTGATCGCTCCCGCGAATGAGAACGCGACGCCGATGAAAGCAAGCTCGCCCGGGTGGGCGCCGATCATGAGGGCAAGGCCAAGGAAGGCGACAATCGCCGCCGCCACGCCGCGCCAGCCGAGGCGCTCCAGCCCGGTAACGCCGGCGACGAGCCCGGTGATCAGCGGATAGACGAAATAGGCGAGGATGGCGGTCGGCACGTCCATCCGATTGATGGCCTCGAAGATGCAATACACCGTCACGGCAAAGAGGAGGCCGAGGCCCGACGCGACCCAGCGCTCGCGCGGCGTGAATGGCGCCGGCCGCTCGCCGACGCGCAGCCACGCCGCGAAAAGGACGAGCCCGACGACGCTGCGAAACGACAGCAAGGTGAGCACGTCGCCGCCCGCTATGAAGACGATCTTGCCGAGCACGTCGGCGCAGGCGAAGGCCGCCGCGGCGACGATGCCGGGAGCGAGGCTCGTGGCGGCGGCGGGCGCCGCAGGCTGGGAGGTGGTCGACAAGCTGCGGACGGGGGTCAGCGTTTGATGAGCGTGCCGGCGCCGAGATCGGTGAGCAGCTCGAGCAGCACGGCGTGCTCGACCTTGCCGTCGAGGATAACGACGCCCTCGACGCCGGCCTCGAGCGCGTAGATGCAGGTCTCGACCTTCGGGATCATGCCGCCCGAAATGGTGCCGTCGGCGATCAGCGCCCGTGCGTCGTCGATCGACAGCTGCTTGATCAGGTTCTTCGCCTTGTCGAGCACGCCCGGCACGTCCGTGAGCAGCAGCAGACGCTTCGCCTTGAGCGCGCCGGCGATCGCGCCCGCGAAGGTGTCGGCGTTGACGTTGTAGGTGCCGCCCTCCGCCGAGGCTGCGACCGGGGCGAGCACCGGGATGAGCTCGCGGCCGAGGATCTGGGTGAGCACCGTCACATCGACCTTGCTGGGCTCGCCGACGAAGCCGAGATCGATCACCTTCTCGATCTGCGAGGTCTCATCGACCACGGTGCGGTTGACCTTGCTGGCCAGCACCATGTTGCCGTCCTTGCCGGAGAGGCCGACCGCCTTGCCGCCCGCTGCGTTGATGTAGCCGACGATCTGCTTGTTGATCGAGCCGGAGAGCACCATCTCGACGATCTCGACCGTCGCCGCGTCGGTGACGCGCAGGCCGGCGGCGAATTCCGACTTGATGCCGAGCCGCTTGAGCATCTCGCCGATCTGCGGGCCGCCGCCGTGCACCACGACGGGGTTCACGGCCGTCTGCTCCAGGAGGACGATGTCGCGGGCGAAGCTGCGTGCGCGCGCCTCCTCACCCATGGCGTGGCCGCCGTATTTCACCACGACGATCTCCTCGTCGTACTGCTGCATGTGCGGCAGCGCTTCCGACAGGACGCGGGCAATGTCGTACGGGCTGACGGCCATTGGAGGAGGTCCCCGGGTGCAGGTGCGGCTTTTTAACGGTAGCCGCGACGGCGCGAAAGGGTCAGCCGCGCGCGAGCGCGGTCACGGCGGCAGCCGCGATCGCGAGCCAGCTCGCGATCAGGATGATCCCGCCGCTCGGCGCAGCCATTGGAAAGAGGCGATGGCCCGCCAGGGCGCGCAACGCGATATCGCCGGAAAACAGGATCGCGCCGGCGACGAAGCCGATCGCGCCGGCGAGCGCGAGCGGTCGAAACAGCAATCCCTGATGCAGCGCGCTGGCGAGCGCGACCACGGCCGCCGCATGGAAAAGCAGCACCTGGCCGGCGCTGTCGAGGCCGGCGCCCGGCGCCGCATGCGCCCCGGCGGCGAGCAGGATCACGCCGGCCGCGCCCATCACGCCGGCGAGCGCAATCAGCACCATCGGGGTCATGGCCCGTCCTCCCGTCATGATTTTTCCGCCAGCAGCCGGGCGACCGCGGCGCGCAATTCGCCGATGCCGGCGCCGTTGCGCGCCGACGTCGCCAGCACATCCGGATAGGCGGCGGCCCGCTTGCGCACGGCGGCGCCGACATCCGCGATGGTCGCCGCGAGCGCATCCGCTTTTACTTCATCGCTCTTGGTGAGCACGATCTCGTAGCTCACCGCCGTCTCGTCGAGCAGGTCGAGCACCTCGGCGTCGGCCGTCTTGAGCCCATGCCGCGCATCGACCAGCACATAGACGCGCGCGAGGTTGGTGCGGCCGCGCAGATAGGCGCGGATCAGCGCCGTCCAGGCGGCGACCTTCGCTTTGGGCGCCGCCGCGTAGCCATAGCCCGGCATGTCGACCAGGGTGAGCGGGCCGCCGCCGGCGAAGAAGATCAACTCCTGGGTGCGGCCCGGCGTGTTTGAGGTGCGCGCCAGCGCATTGCGGTTGGTGAGCGCGTTGATCAGGCTCGACTTGCCGACGTTCGAGCGCCCGGCAAACGCAATCTCGATGCCGGCGGCGGGCGGCAGCGACGCCACCGCGCCGGCCGCCGTGCGAAAGCGCCATTCCGCCGCAAACAGCTTGCGTCCGGTTTCGCTCTCCTCAGCCGTGAACGCGTCAGCGGACATGCTGCCCCTTTGCGGCCAGGCCGGCGAGTGATCGGTCGCTAATGCGTGACGACTTTTATTCGCATCGTCATCACGCTTTAGCTCAGTGTTTCAGCATGATCTCTTCTGAAAACCGGTATCCACCCCGGATCAAGTCCGGGGCAGGCTTTTTCGGGATCATGCTCTAGGCCCGCAGGAACAGACCTGCCGCAACCATGAGGGCGGGAACGAGCAGGCCGATCAACAGGCCCAGCGATGACGGCCTTCGCTTGGGCAACATCGCCTTGATGTTGTCCCACAACTCGACCTTGGCGCCGTGCTTCTTCATGATGATCGATTGCTGCGTGACCGACAGCGTGTTGTTCCACGCCCAGTAGATCACGAGGCCGGCCGAGAACTTCGCCAGCATGAAGGTGAAGATGACCGGCAGCCAGGCAAACATCATCTTCTGCGTCGGGTCGGGTGGCGGCGGGTTGACTTTCATCTGCGCCCACATGGTCACGCCCATGATGAGCGGCCAGACGCCGAGATGCATGAACGAGCCGAAAATCGGCACGATCGACGGATCCCACGGGATCAGGCCGAACAGCGTGAAGATATTGGTCGGATCGGGCGCCGAGAGATCGTGGATCCAGCCGAAGAACGGCGCGTGCCGCATCTCGATGGTGATGAACAGCACCTTGTAGAGCGAGAAGAACACCGGGACCTGGATCAGGATCGGCAGGCAGCCGGCGACCGGATTGATCTTCTCGCGCTTGTAGATCTCCATCATCTCCTGCTGCTGCTTCGCCCGGTCGTCCGGATAGCGCTCCTTCAGCGCCTGGATCTGCGGTTGCGCCGACTTCATCTTCGCCATCGACGCATAGGACTTGTTGGCGAGCGGGAAGAACAGCGCCTTGATGACCACCGTCACGATCAGGATGGCGATGCCGAAATTGCCGGCCCAGCGGTAGATCAGGTCCATGAACTCGAACATCGGCTTGGTGAAGAACCAGAAATAGCCCCAGTCGATCATCAGGTCGAAGTGGTTGAGATCGAACCGCTTGTTGTAGTCGTTGAGGACGTGCACCTCCTTGGCGCCGGCGAACAGGTGCGCGCTCATGCTGGCGGTCGCACCGGGCGCGATGACCTGCTGCGGCATCACATAGTCGGCCTGATAGGTCGGCGTGCCGGCGTCGTCGCCGAGGGAAAATTCCGCCGTGGTGAGCGTCGCCTTCGAGTCGGGAACGAGCGTCGCGGCCCAATACTTGTCGGTGATGCCGAGCCACGCATTGGTGACGTTGGAATAGACCTGCTTCTTTTCCTCGGCGAGCTTCTTGTAGGTGATCTCCTTCTCTCCCTGGTCGCCGAGCTCGCCGATCATCCCCTCATGCAGGATGTAGTAGCCGAGCGTTTCCGGCGTGCCGTGGCGCGAGATGAGCGCGTAGGGAAAGAGCGTGACCGGCTGCGTCCCGCTGTTTGCGACCTCGTCCTTGACCTCGAACAGGTATTTGTCATCGAGCGAAATGGCGCGGCGGAACCTCAGGCCCTCGCCGTTGTCGTAGGTCAGCACGACCGGATGTCCGGGCGTGAGCGTGCCGGAGCCTTCCTGGCTCCAGACCGTGTCGGCGTTGGGCAAGGTCGGAGGTTTCGCCGATGTGCCGGCGCCGCCGATCCAGCCGAATTCGGCGTAGTACGGATGCGGGCTTCGCGACGGCGAGAGCAGGTCGATGAGCGGCGAATTCGGATCGATCGTCTCGTGATAGCGGGCAAGGCTCACGTCATCGATCCGGCCGCCCTTGAGCGCGATCGACCCCTTGAGGCTCGGCGTGTCGATCGGGATGCGCGCGCTCTGCTTGAGCGCTTCCTCGCGCGTGAGCTCTTTCGGCGCCGCGGCATTCGCGGCCTGGCCCGGGATCGCCACCGGCGTGTTCGGCGCGTTCGGCGTCGTCTGCGTCTGCTGCTGATTCTGCGCCGGGCGCATCTGCCCGAGCCCGAAGAAGTACTGCCAGCCGAGCAGCACGACCAGCGACAGCGCAATGGCCAGAAGAGTATTCTTTTGATCGCTCATGGTGATTTCTGATCGCCGGCCGGCGAAACCTCGACCCGCTCGCCCCCGCGATGATCGGGGGGCCGCCGCGGCGCCCGCCGCTGTTGATGTATGCGCGCGAGCGCGCGCGAAAAGTCCTCGGCCAATCGCGCGAACGACAGATCGAGGGCGGCGCGCCGACCGATCAGCACGTAGTCACTCCCTGGCCTGAACCGATCCGCGTCGGAAAGCCGCACGATTTCCCGTAGCCGCCGCCGCACCCGGTTGCGCTCGACCGCATTTCCCACCTTGCGCGATACCGTAAAGCCCACCCGTGGCGGCCCTGTGTCGGCGCGCTCGCGGGACTGCAGCACGAACGCCTCCGCGGGAGCGCGGGGCCCCGCCGCGACGCCCAGAAAGTCCGCCCGTTTCCGCAACCGTTCCACACTAGTGTCCCGATTCCGAAGTTCGTGAGAAATCGGCGGCACTAGGGGGCGCCGGCCGAATCAGGCGCTAAGCCGCTTCCGGCCGCGCGTGCGGCGGGCATTGAGCACCCTGCGGCCCCCGGTGGTCGCCATGCGGGTGCGGAAGCCATGGCGGCGCTTGCGCACCAGCTTGCTCGGTTGATACGTCCGCTTCACCAGTGTTCTCCGCTTGTCCGCGCGGCGCGCCGATCGATCGTCCGCCGATGCGCCGCGACCTTCGGATTTCCAGCGAAATACCGAGTTTTCCGGGCCGGCGCGTATGCATGATTCGCATGTCCTGATCGGCGAACCGGTGTCCTCCCCCGATCAAGTCGGGGGCAGGCTTTCGCCGGGACATGCGCAGGCTGGCGGGCTTATACGGGACCCCCCAGGGTCCCGTCAATGCAACGTGCGGACGGATGGCGCCGGCAAGCGCGCCGCTCACGTCCTGTCAAATGGCAGTGAGAAGGGCTTCGCGACCACGCGCGCGCGGGTGTAGAGAACATTAAGGAACCCGACATAACCCGAGCGAACGCCCGCACGCCCAAGGCGCCTCGCCGCAACCTACAGGCTCAATGTCTTCCGGCAGCTCTGTTCCACCGCCTTCGTCCCCGCGCGTCCGGCCCGTTCGGCTCGTTGCGCTCGCCATTATGGTGCTTGCCGGCGCCGCCTTGATCGGCCTCGCCTGGTCCCGGGGCCTCTCGCCCGTCTCCCTCCTCGAACGACGGGTGGCAATCGACGCGTTCGTCGGCGCGCATCGCATTGCGGCGCTGCTCGCATTCACCGGCATCTACGCGGTAGTGGTCGCGCTGTCGTTGCCGGGCGCGGCGCTGCTGACGATCTGCGGCGGCATCATCTTCGGCGGGCCTGCGGGCGGCCTCGCGGCGCTCGTCGGAGCGACCGCCGGCGCGACCGTGCTCTTCATGGTCGCCAAGAGCGCGCTTGGCGGTTGGCTCGTTCGCCGGGCCGGGCCGCATGCCGAAAGCGTGGCGGCCGGTTTTTGTGCCGACGCGTTCAGCTACCTCCTGTTTCTGCGCCTCGTTCCGCTCTTTCCCTTCTGTCTGGTCAATCTCGTGCCGGCAATGTGCGGCGTGCGCCTGCGCACCTTCGTGCTGGCGACCGCGCTCGGCATCATTCCGGGCACCTTCGCGCTCGCCTTCTTCGGCGCCGGGCTCGACAGCGCCGTGACGGCGCAAGTCGCCGCCCATCGCGCCTGCATCGCGGCCGGCCGTGCCGGCTGCAAGCCCGGCTTCGACCCGAGCGCCGCCGTGACGCCACAGCTGATCGCCGGACTCGTCGCGCTCGGCCTGCTCGCCCTCGTGCCGGTCGTCGTCAAGCGCCTGCGCGCCGCCCGCGCGCCGCGCGAAATCTCGAACGAGACCTGAGCGCCCTCGCATGCCCGAACGGCTCGCGCCCGACATCTGCGTGATCGGGGCCGGCTCCGGCGGGCTGGCGGTCGCCGCGGCTGCGGCGGCATTCGGCGTTCCGGCGATTCTGATCGAGCGCGGCAAGATGGGCGGCGATTGCCTCAATTACGGTTGCGTTCCCTCGAAGTCGCTACTCGCCGCCGCACGCCACGCCGCGGCAATTGCGCGCGCGGCGGACTTCGGCGTCAGCAGCGGCCCGGTGCAGGTCGACTTCGCGAAGGTGCGCGATCACGTCCGCGGCGTCATCGCGGCGATTGCGCCGAACGATTCGAAGGCGCGCTTCACCGGCCTCGGCGTGCGCGTGCTCGACGGCACCGCGCGCTTCATCGATGCCGCGACCGTGGCGATCGGCGACGCGTTCGAGATCAAGGCACGGCGCTTCGTCATCGCGACCGGCTCCTCGCCCGCCATTCCGCCGATTCCCGGCCTCGCCGCGACGCCACATTTCACCAACGAGACGATCTTCGATCTCGCCGAATGCCCGAGCCATCTCATCGTCATCGGCGCCGGCCCGGTCGGGCTCGAGCTCGCCCAGGCGTTCCGGGCGCTCGGTGCCGGCGTGACGGTCATTGAGGCCGCAACGCCGCTGGCGAATGACGATCCCGAATGCGCCGCGGTCGTGCTCGACCAGCTCGCGCGCGACGGCGTCGTGATCCGCGACGGCGCCGCGATCCAGCGCGTCGGGCGCGTGGACGGCAACCTGCAAGTGACCATCGGCGGCGCAACCGGCGAGGAAACGCTCGCGGGAAGCCACCTGCTGGTCGCGGCCGGGCGCTCGCCCAACATTGCGGATCTCGGGCTCGATCGGGCAGGCATCCGATTCGGGCCGCGCGGCATCGTCGTCGACAGAGGGCTGCGCACCACCAACAAGCGCGTCTATGCGATCGGCGACGTCGCGGGCGGCCCGCAGTTCACCCATGCGGCGAGCTACCATGCCGGGCTCGTCATCCGGAATGCGCTGTTTCGGCTGCCGGTTCGGGTCGACGACGACATCATCCCCCGGGTCACGTTCACGGAACCGGAGCTTGCCCACGTGGGCGTGAGCGAGGCGGAGGCGCGCCGGCGCGCCGTCCGGTTCCGCGTGCTGCGCTGGCCCTACCGCGAGAACGACCGCGCCCAGGCCGAGCGTGCGACCGAGGGCCACATCAAGGTCATCACCACGCGCCACGGCCGCATTCTCGGCGCCACCATCGTGGGACGCAGCGCCGGCGAGTTGATCGCGACCTGGGCGCTCGCCATTAGCCAGCGCCTCAATATCCGCACATTCGCCGGTACCGTGGTGGCATATCCGACCCTGGCCGAGATTGGTAAACGCGCCGCGATTACCTACTTTACCGCCAGTTTGACGCACCCGATGGTCAGGCGCATCATCATATGGTTGCGTCGCTTCGGTTGAGAGATAGCGGTCAACGACAAGCATGTTTCGCAGGAAAGCAGCAGCAGACGGCGCGCCGGGCGGTGCCCAGCCGGCTAGTGCCCAGCCTGCCGGTGCCCATGTGCACTGGACGGAGCGGCTTGGCCTGTCCGGCAAGCTGTTCGCCTTCACGGTGGTCGCCACCATGCTGGCCGAAGTGGTCTTCTACGTGCCCTCGATCGCCAACTACCGCCTCGGCTGGCTCACCGACCGGCTGGCGGCCGCGCATACGGCAGCGCTCGTGCTCAAGCCGGACGACGGCGGCGACAAGAGCAAGCAGATCACGGTGCCCGAGCAGCTCAAGCGCGAGCTCCTGGAAAGCATCGGCGCCCGCATGGTGGTGATGCGCATCGAGCAGACGCACCGCATCCTCGCCGCCAGCAACGTGCCGACGCAGATCCGCCAGGAGGTCGATACCCGCGACATGTCGAAGCTGCGCATGGTCATCGGCGCGTTCGACACCATGTTGTTCTGCAACGACCACGACGTGATGCGGGTGGTGGGGCCGGCGCCGATGGGCGGCGATTTCCTCGAAATCGTCATGGACGAGGGCGCGCTGCGCCAGGCGATGTGGCGTTATTCGCGCAACATCCTGCTGATCTCGATCGTCATCTCGACGATCGTCGCGGCGCTCCTCTATCTCGCGCTGCACTATCTGTTCGTGCGGCCGATGCACCGCATCACCGCCAACATGATCGCCTTCCGCGGCGATCCGGAGAATCCCGCCCGCATCATCGCGGTCTCGAGCCGCCAGGACGAGATCGGCATCGTCGAGCGCGAGCTTGCCACCATGCAGCGCGATATCGCCTCGATGCTGCAGCAGAAGAGCCGGCTCGCGGCCCTCGGCCTTGCGGTGTCGAAGATCAATCACGACCTGCGCAACCTGCTCGCCTCGGCGCAGCTCATCTCCGACCGTCTGTTGCATCTGCCCGATCCGCGGGTGCAGCGGTTCGCGCCCAAGCTGATGCTGGCGCTCGAGCGCGCGATCGATTTCTGCCAGTCGACGCTCTCCTACGGACGCGCGCAGGAGCGCCCGCCCGAGCGCAAGATGATCTCCTTCGAGGCGCTGGTCGAGGAGACGCGCGAGACGCTCGATCTCGGCGCCGACGGGCGGATCGGCTGGGTCAGCGCGGTCGAGCGCGGCCTGATGATCGATGCCGACCACGACCAGCTTTTGCGCGTGCTGATCAATCTCGCGCGCAATGCCGTGCAGGCGCTGGAGTCGCGGGCACCCAACGACCCGGCGCGCGATCAGATCCGCATCACCGGGCGCCGTCAGGGCGCCGTGGTGATGATCGAGGTCGCCGATACGGGTCCGGGCTTTCCCGAGAAGGCGCGCGCGCACCTGTTCGAGGCGTTCCAGGGCTCGACGCGCACCGGCGGCACCGGGCTTGGCCTCGCGATCGCGGCCGAGCTCGTGCGCGCGCATGGCGGCGAGATCCGCCTCGCCGAAGGCACCATCGGAGCGGCATTCCACATCATCATTCCGGATCGCGCCGTCGAGCTGGAAGCCCGGCGTAACGAGCGGGCGCGGGCGTAAGCGGCGGCGAGGCGGCAAGCGGAAGCAGCGGAACGTCGCGCGCGCTGCGCATGCAATCGGCCGGAATCCGCGTGGCCCGCGCGATGCCGGCGACGATCTCCGGCACGATGCGCGCCGCGGCGGCGGCAACCACTTGTCCGGCTGAGTGCACCAGCATCCGCGACATCCAGGTCGCACGCCGCACTTGGCCGGCGACGTCGTGCGCGAGCCGCCGCTGGAATTCGCCCGCGGTTCCGCCGGCGAGATGAATGTCGGCGGCGAGCCGCGCCGAATGCAGCGCAATCGCGATGCCGTCACCGGAAAAGGACGGGATGACGGCGGCCTGGTCGCCGAGCAGCCAGGGCCCGCCGGCGCATGCCCCGGCGAAGGGGGCACCGGTTCGCCGACAAGGACATGCGCCAGTGCATGCGCCCGTCGCGACGTAGCCGTAAGGGATCGACGCGATGGCGAGCGGGCGGCTCGCGCAGGCGAGCGCGCCGGCGAGCCGCCG
>DATBZM010000101.1:0-7117 GCA_036513175.1 Xanthobacteraceae bacterium
GAGCTGCGCACCGGTGAACTTGTGCGCGATATAGGCGTGCAGCGAGACGTCGCCCCAGGCGGCGGACTTGTCGGTGCCGGCGACCGTGAACTTGCCGTCCTTGAACACGATGTCGCTCTCGGCCGCCTCGAGCAGATGCGAGGCGACCTTCTTGGCCTTGGCCTCGACCTTGTCGAGCGCCTTGACGATCGCCGACATGCCGACCGCGCCGGAGCGCGAGCCGTAGGTGCCCATGCCGAACTGCACCTTGTCGGTGTCGCCGTGCACGATCGAGATGTTGCCGATCGGGACGCCGAGCCGCTCGCACACGAGCTGCGCAAAGGTCGTCTCGTGGCCCTGGCCGTGGCTGTGCGAGCCGGTCAGAACCTCGACCGAGCCGGTCGGGTTGACCCGCACCTCGGCTGACTCCCACAGGCCGACGCCGGCGCCGAGCGAGCCGACCGCCTGGCTCGGCGCGATGCCGCAGGCCTCGATGTAGGTCGAGAAGCCAAAACCGCGCAGCTTGCCGTGCCGCTCGGACTCGCGCTTGCGCTTGGCGAAACCCTTGTGGTCGGCGAGCTCGAGCGCGCGCTTGAGCGAGGCGTCGTAGTCGCCGGCGTCATAGTTCATGATGACAGGCGTCTGGTGCGGAAACTTGCGGATGAAATTCTTGCGCCGCAGCTCGGCCGGATCGATACCGAGCTCGCGCGCGCCGACCTCGACCAGCCGCTCGACCACGAAGGTCGCTTCCGGCCGCCCGGCGCCGCGATAGGCGTCGACCGGCACCGTGTTGGTGTAGACGGCGTCGACCTCGCAATAGATGTGCGGGATGTCGTACTGACCCGACAGCAGCGTGCCGTACAGATAGGTCGGCACCGACGACGAGAAGGTCGACATGTAGGCGCCGATATTGGCGATCGTCTTGACCCTCAGCGCCGTGATCTTGCCGTCGGCGTCGAACGCCATCTCGGCACTGGTGACGTGGTCACGTCCGTGCGCGTCGGCGATGAACGCTTCGCTGCGGTCCGCGACCCATTTGACCGGCCGGCCGACCTTCTTCGCCGCCCACAGGCACACGACCTCCTCGGGATAGATGAAGATCTTCGAGCCGAAGCCGCCGCCCACGTCGGGCGCGATCACCCGCAACTTGTGTTCGGGCGCCATGCCGATGAAGGCCGAGATGACGAGGCGCGCCACGTGCGGGTTCTGTGTCGTGTTCCACAGCGTGAAGCTCTCGTTGCCCGCATCATACTCGCCGATCGCGGCACGCGGCTCCATCGCGTTCGGCACCAGCCGATTGTTGACGATGTGCAGCTTGGTGACGTGCCTGGCGTTCTTGATCGCCTCGGCGGTGCCCTTCGCCTCGCCGAGATGCCACTGATAGATCGTGTTATGCGGTGCGACCTCGTGGATCTGCGGCGCGTCCTTGGCTTGCGCCTTGGCGGGATCGACCGCCGCCGGCAGCACCTCGTAGTCGACCACGATCTTCTCGGCCGCGTCCTCGGCCGCATCGAGCGTTTCGGCGACCACCACGGCGACCGGATCGCCCACATAGTTGACGGTGCCGTTGGCGATCGCCGGATGTGGCGCCGCCTTCATGGGCGAGCCGTCCTTGGAATGGATCATCCAGCCGCAGATGAGCCCGCCGATCTTGTCCTCGGCAAGGTCGGCGCCGATGAGGACGGCGAGCACGCCGGGCATGGCCTTGGCGGCCTTGGCGTCGATCTTCGTGATCTTCGCGCGGGCATGCGGCGAGCGCAGGAAATGCGCATGCGTTTCGCCGGGCCGCGTGATGTCGTCGGTGTACTGGCCCTTGCCGGTGATGAAACGGAAGTCTTCCTTGCGGCGCACCGCCGCGCCGATGCCGGTCGCGTTCATGGCGGTCTCCTGGTTGGAACGTGTCTCCCAATTCCCTGCGTCGGCCGCTCTCACGGGCGGCCTTCACATGGGCTAGGTGGCCATGGCCTTGGCGCCGGCCGCGATCGCCTTGACGATGTTGTGATAGCCGGTGCAGCGGCAGAGGTTGCCCTCGAGCTCCTCGCGGATGGTCTTCTCGTCGAGCTCGTTGCCCTTGCGGCGAACGATGTCGACCGCCGTCATGATCATGCCGGGGGTACAGAAGCCGCATTGCAGGCCGTGGTTCTCGCGGAAGGCCTCCTGCATCGGATGCAGCTTCTCGCCGGTCGCGAGGCTCTCGATGGTGCGGACATCGGCGCCGTCGGCGGTGAGCGCCAGGATGGTGCAGGACTTCACGGCCTTGCCGTTCACATGCACCACGCAGGCGCCGCACTGCGAGGTGTCGCAGCCCACATGCGTCCCGGTCAACCGCAGGTTTTCGCGCAGGAATTGCACCAGCAGGGTGCGCGGATCGACATCGGCGCTGACGGGCTTGCCGTTCACGATCATCTTGACGGCGGGCATTGGGCTTCTCCCGGATTCGATGGAATGGCCTGTTTTTCGCGTTCGCCGGCAGCCCCGGCGAAATTCACGGGCGAAATCGGGGCGTTTTTGCCTGATTTTTCCGATCGGAACAAGGGCGAGTGTTCACCCCTTGCCTCTTCGGGTCAAGCCGGATCGCCGCTCGTCTCGGCGGCTACCCGCCCGCCACCGCGGCAGCGAACTTCGCAAAAAAATCATCCGCCATCTTCTTCGCCGCGCCGGCGATCAGCCGCTGGCCGAGCTGGGCGAGCTTGCCGCCGATCTGTGCCTCGACGTTGTAGGTAAGCAGCGTTCCGCCATCCTTGTCGGTGAGCGCGACCACGGCACCGCCCTTGGCGAAACCCGCGATGCCGCCCTCGCCTTCGCCGGAGATCTTGTAGCCGTTCGGCGGATCGAGATCGGTGAGATGCACCTTGCCCTTCCACTTCGCCTTCACGGGCCCGATCTTGGTCACCGCGATCGCCTGCATTTCAGTGTCGGAGAGCTTGTCGAGTTGCTCGCAGCCCGGGATGCAGACTTTCAGCACCTCGGCATCGTTGAGCTTCGCCCACACCGCCTCGCGCGTGGCGTTGAGCTGGACTTCTCCGTTCATCGTCATCGCCATGGCGGTTTCTCCTCATCACGGCCCGACGCGTCATGCCCGGGCATAGCCGTTCGAAGAACGGCGTCGCTTCGCTTGCCTATGACCCGGGCATCCACGTCTTGGCGGCCGCGCAGCAAGGAAGACGTGGATGGCCGGGACAAGCCCGGCCATGACGACTTAGAGCGAATGGATCGCTCTGGAAAGGGTGTAACCCGGCGGCCCTGCAGTCCGTGCGCCTGTTCCCCCGGGGTTGGCGGCAGGCGCGCGGGCCGCTAAGGGTGTGCCGCCGGAGGCTTTTTTTCGCTCATGACCGAAGCGCTTGCGCCTTCCTCCCTGCTGCTGCCGATGTTTTCCAGCGCGGCGATGCGCGCCGTGGTCGACGACCGCGCCCGGATTCAGCGCATGCTCGATTTCGAGGCGGCGCTCGCGCGTGCCGAGGCCGCGGTGGGCGTCATCCCGCACGAATCGGTCGATCCGATCGTCGCCGCCACGCAGGCCGAAAAATACGATCTCGCGGCGCTCGCCGCCGCGGCGCCCGCCGCCGGCAATGTGCTCACGCCGCTCGTCGCCGCGCTGACCGCCGAGGTCGCCAAGACGAGCGCCGACGCCGCCGGCTTCGTGCATTGGGGCGCGAGCAGCCAGGACGCGATCGACACCGCGCTGGTGCTCGAGCTGCGCGCCGGGCTCGACGTCTTGCTCACCGATCTCGACCGCGCGGTTGCCGCCTATGTGACGCTCGCCGGGCGCTATCGTCGTACCGCGACGGTCGCGCGCACCGGCCTGCAGCACGCGCTGCCGATGCCCTTTGGCCTCAAGGTCGCGGGCTATGCGGCCGCACTCGGCCGCGCGCGCGAGCGCTTGAAGCGCCTGCGCCGCGAGGCGCTGATCATGCAGTTCGGCGGCGAGGCCGGCACGCTCGCCTCGCTCGCCGAGCGCGGCTTCGATGTCTACGAGCGGCTCGCCGCGCTCCTCGACCTGCCGCTGCCCGACGCGCCCTGGCACAGCCATCGCGACCGGCTCGCCGAGGTCGCGGCCGCCCTCGCGATACTCGCCGGCACCTGCGGCAAGATCGGGCGCGACGTCGCGCTGCTGATGCAGACCGAGGTCGCCGAGGCCTTCGAGCCGGCGCCCGCCGGCAACGGCGCGGCGCCGCCGCACCGGCGCCAACCGATCGCGGCCGCAACCGTTCTCGCCTGCGCGAGCATGGCGGCGCCGCTCGCCGCGACCATCATGGGCGCCGAGACGCACGAGCACGAGCGCGCCGCCGGCGCCTGGCAGGCCGAGTGGGCGATCTTTCCGGCCCTGCTGCTCGCGGTCTCCGGCGCGCTCGCCGGCGTCGCCGACATCGGCGAGCGGCTCGAGGTCGACAACGAGCGCATGCGCGCCAATTTCGATGCCACCAACGGGCTGATTGTCGCCCCGGCGGTCGCGGCCGCGCTGGTGGAGAAGCTCGGCAAGTCGATCGCCGACCAGGTGATGGATGAAGCGGTGCAGAAGACGATCGCCGAAAAGCGCCACCTGCGCGACATCCTCGGCGAGGACGAGCGCGTGACGCTGATGATGACGCCCGGCGAGGTCGCCCGCCTGTTCGAGCCGCTGTCCTACCAGGGCGTGGCGCAGACCTTCATCGAGCGGCTGGTCGCCTCGGCGCAATCGCGCGTGCCGCGGCGATAGGCAAATCGACACATAACGAACGCGTCAGGGAGGGAACTGAGAATGCCGGCCATCCAATCGCAGGGCTGCCCAATCAATGTCGAGGTCGAGGGGCCGAGCGACGCCCCCGCGTTGATGCTGTCGAATTCGCTCGGCACCGATCTGCACATGTGGGACCCGCAGGTGGGCGCCTTCGCCAAGGACTTCCGCCTCGTGCGCTACGACCGCCGCGGCCACGGCAAGTCGGGCGCACCGAGCGGCCCCTATTCGATGGAGATGCTCGGGCGCGACGCGCTCGCCGTGATGGACGGGCTCGGGCTCAAGAAGGTCAGCTGGTGCGGCCTGTCGATGGGCGGGATGGTGGGCCAGTGGCTCGGCGCCAACGCGCCCGAGCGCATCGACAAGCTCATTCTCTCCAACACCCACAGCTATTATCCGGACAAGCAGATGTGGGCAGACCGCATCAACGGCGTGCGTGAGAAAGGGCTCGCGGGCGCGGTCGACGGCACCATGGAGCGCTGGTTCACCAAGGAATTCCGCGAGCGCGCGCCCGACAAGATCGCGATGATGCGCGACATGTTTCTCAGGACGCCGGTCGAAGGCTTCCTCGGTTGCTGCGCCGCGATCCGCGACATGGATCTGCGGCCGACCCACGAACGCATCACGGCGCCGACCCTCGTGATCGTCGGGCTCATGGATCCCGCGACATCGCCTGCCGCCGGCGAGGAGATCCAGAAGCGCATCAAGGGTGCCAAGCTCGCGGCGCTCGACGCCGCGCATATTTCCAACCTCGAGCAGCCGCAGACCTACATCGAGACCGTGCTTGGGTTTCTGAAATCGTAACATTCTCACCGTCATGGCCGGGCGTGTCCACGACAAGCGCGGGCATGACGAATGCGCGGAGAGGAGACTTCCATGGACGACAAGGAACGTTACGCCGCCGGCATGAGCGTGCGCCGCAAGGTGCTGGGCGCCGCGCATGTCGACAAGCAGACGGCCGGCAAGACCGCGTTCAATTCCGAATTCCAGGAGCTGATCACACGCAACGTGTGGGGCGGGGTGTGGACGCGCCCGCATTTCGACGAGCGCACCCGCCGCATCCTCGTGATCGGCACCATGGTCGCGCTCGGCAAATGGGACGAGTTTCGCCTGCATGTGCGCGCGGCGTTGAGCCAGGGCGCGCTCACGGCCGACGACGTCAAGGAGATCATCCTGCAGCAGACCGCGTATTGCGGCGCGCCCGCCGGCAATCACGCGTTCCGCGAGGCGGGCGAGATCGTGAAGGACCTCGGCCCCGTTCGCTGACCGTCACGGCGCGCGGCGCGTGCCTGATCAAAACGTCACGCACGGGCTGCGCGCCCGTGATATGGCTGTTTCCCGCAACGCCGGTGGCCTACGGAGGATTTCGATGCGCTCGCACGTCACTCGAATCGCATGTCTGCTGGCGCTCGGTTGCGCCGTCGCGGGCCTTCCCGCAAGAGGGCGCGCGGACCCGATGCTGCGCTCGGGCATCGGGCTCGCGAGCTGCGCCAAGCTCGCGGCCGACCTCAAGGTAGGCGGCGGGCTAGCCCATCTGCCGAACGCGCTCCTGTTCTACTGGGCGCAGGGCTATATCAGCGCCGCCAACATCCACATGCTCAACGAGAACACCGACTATGTGGACGCGGGCGCGATCGACGAGCCGATGATCACCAAGCTCGTGGTCGAGTTTTGCCAGGCCAATCCGGACAAGCGGCCGGTCAACGCGATCGACAAGTTCCTGCAGGACGCCAAGAAGATCGAAGCGAAGGAGTCCGAGGCGTTCAATCCGTGGGAGCATTGATGGCGAGGGAATAGCGAATAGGGAGTAGCGAGTAGTGCACTATTCGCTATTCGCTATTCGCTATTCGCCACTCGCTATTCGCGCACCTCTATCCCCCGCCCTGCTCGCGGAAGGCTTGCGGCGTCGTCCCGGTCTGCTTGCGGAAGAAGCGGGCGAAGTGCGACGGATCGGAAAACGCGAGGTCGTAGGCGACCTCGTGGATCGCCACATTGGTGAAGACGAGCTGGCGCTTCGCCTCGGTCAGCACGCGCTGGCGGACCAGGTGGCCCGCGGTGACGCCGGTCGCGCGCTTGACGATGTCGTTCAAGCGATCAGGCGTCATCGCGAGCTTTTCGGCATAGAAGGCGAGCAGCCGCTCCTCGCGAAAATGCTCCTCCAATAGTCCGCGCAAGGCCTCGACGGTCGGATCGGCGGGCTTGAGCGTGATCGCGCCGGTGCGGGCGCGGCTTGCGGCGAGCCGCGCCACCGCGATCGCGAGCAGCGCGAGATAGCCGCGCATGGCGAGGCGGTAGCCCTCGCGCGCGAGGAAGCGCTCCTCGTAGAGGTCGCGGCAGAGCGTCGAGAGGCGGTCGAGCTCTTCATCGGCGAGCGGCACGACCGGCTCGGCCGCGAGCGCGCGCAGGCGGGCGAGCGCCTCCCCA
>DATBZM010000102.1:0-4655 GCA_036513175.1 Xanthobacteraceae bacterium
GAGGCCGAGGCCGGCGCCGCCGTAGGTGCGGGCGATATCTTCGTTGCCCTGCGCGAACGGGCGAAACAGCCGCTTGATCTCGGCCGCCGTCATGCCGATGCCGCTGTCGGTGATCGCGAAGACGAGGCGCACGCGGTCGCGCCCGGCGCGCGCCGCCGACATGCGGAGCACGATGTCGCCGCGCTCGGTGAACTTGACCGCGTTGTCGATCAGGTTCTCGATCGCGGCGCGCAGCCGCACCGGATCGCCGATCACGTGGCCCGGAAACGCGGCGGCGATCTCGGTCTTGCAGCCGAGCCCCTTGGCCTGCGCGCGCGCCGCGCAGGACGCCGCGACCGATTGCGCCAGCGCGCGCGCGTCGAAGCGCTCGCGCCGCGCCGTGACACGCCGCGCGCCGGCGCGTGCCGCATCGACCACCACCGTGGTGAGCGCGACGATGTGCTCGGCGGCCTCCTTGAGCGCCGCGACCCAGCGGCGCTCGCGCTCGTCCAGCTCCGAGGTGGAGAGCAGCTCGCCGATCGCGATGATGCCGGTCAGCGGCGTGCGGATATCGTGGGCGAATCCCGCAAGGGCTGTCTCGATGGCGCGCGTCGACGCCTGCCGCCGTGATGCCGGCCGGCGGGATTTCGCTTTCCTGCGGACGCGCTTGGCCATGACCCACCCGGTTCCAGCATCGCATGAACGTGGCGCGTGGGCTACGGAGCGAGCCCCACCATGCGCCGGATCTCGGCCGGGCTGACGCCGCCTGCCCGCAGTTCGCGCAGCCCGGTCGCCTGGGTCGACTTCGACAGCTTGCGGCCGTCGGCATCGAGGAGCAGTCGATGGTGCAGATATACCGGCTGTGGCAGGCCAAGCAATGCCTGGAGCAGGCGATGGACGCTGGTTGCCGCGAACAAATCGGCGCCGCGCACCACCTCGGTCACGCCTTGCGCGGCATCGTCGACAACGACCGAAACATGATAGCTCGTCGGCGTCTCCTTGCGCGCCAGCACCACGTCGCCCCACGCCGCCGGATCGGCCGCGACCGTCTCGATCCGCCCGTCGAGGCTCTCCTCGCGCCATGTCAGCGCGCCGACGCGGGCCACCGCCGCCGCCGTGTCGAGCCGCAGCACATAGGGCTCGCCCGATTGCATGCGGCGCGCGCGCTCCTCGGCGCAAAGCGTGCGGGCGCTGCCGGGATAAAGCGGCGCGCCGTCGGGATCGCGCGGCCATTCGCCGTTTGCGTCGCGCTCGGCGACCAGGCGGGCGATCTCCGCACGGCTCTCGAAGCTCGCATAGACGAGACCAAGCGCTGCCAGACGATCGATCGCCGCCCGGTAGTCGGCGAAATGCTCGGACTGGCGCCGCACCTGCCCTTCCCAGGCGAGACCGAGCCAGGCGAGATCCTCGTAGATCGCCGTCTCGTATTCGGGCCGGCAGCGCGTCGCGTCGATGTCCTCGACGCGCAGCAGGAAGCGGCCCGCGCGCACCCGCGCCAGATCGGCATTCAGCAGCCCCGAAAAGGCGTGGCCGAGATGCAGATGGCCGTTCGGGCTCGGCGCGAAGCGGAAGATGGGTGTCGTCATGAGCGCAAGATGCGAGGTGACTGATAGCGAGTAGCGAATGGCGGGTAGCGAATAGGGAAGAGCGATAGTCTCACTACTCACTACTCACTACTCACTACTCGCTATTCGCTATTCGCTATTCGCCGGAATCCTTTACACCATGCGCGCGTTGACTTAACTCCTGCGCCCGATCGGGGTGAACGAACTTGACGCTGCGTCTCGAAACCCAGGCCGACGTCGATGCCGGCCTGCGCCAGCTGGTGAAGCAGGATCCGCGGCTCGAGCAGGTGCTCGCCGTCGCGGGCCGCCCGGCCTTGCGCCGGCGCGCGGGCGGCTTCGCCGGGCTCGCCCAGATCATCACGAACCAGCAGCTCTCGACCGCGAGCGCGAGCGCGATCTGGGCGCGGGTGACCAAGGCCTACGATCCGCTGCATCCGGAGAAGATCCGGCGCGCCCGCGCGACGACGCTCGCGCGCCACGGGCTGTCGGGCGCGAAAATCCGCGCCTTCAAGGCGATCGCGGTGGCGATCCGCGACGGGCTCGATCTCGATGCGCTCGCCGACCTTCCCGCCGACGACGCGCACCGCGCGCTCACGGCGCTGCACGGCGTCGGCCCGTGGACCGCCGACATCTATCTGCTCTTCTGCCTCGGCCATGCCGACGCCTGGCCGGCCGGCGACCTTGCGGTGCAGGAAGCGATGCGGCTCGCGTTCCATCTCAAGGCGCGGCCGACCGCGAAGCAGATGGGCCCGCTCGCCGAGCCGTGGCGGCCGTTGCGCGGGGTGGCGGCGCTGCTGCTGTGGACCTACTATCGCGCCGTCAAGAAGCGCGACGCCGTGCCGATCCCGCCCACGCCCTGACGACGGAGCTTTTTTTCATGGCCGCTGATCTCGACGGTCCACGGCTGGAGCCGCGCGCGGGCACGGCGAAAAAGCTCGTCGTGTTCCTGCACGGCTACGGCGCCGACGGCAACGATCTGATCGAGATCGGGCGGGTCTGGCAGCCGCTGCTGCCCGACACCGCGTTCGTATCGCCGCATGCGCCCGAGCCGTGCGGCGGCGCGCCGATGGGCCGGCAATGGTTCGAGCTCACCTTTCGCAATCCGGACGAACGCTGGCGCGGCGTCAACAAGGCGGCGCCGATCCTCAACCGCTTCCTCGATGCCGAGCTGGCGCGGCGCAAGCTGCCTCATTCGGCCCTCGCGCTCGTCGGCTTTAGCCAGGGCACCATGATGGCGCTGCATGTGGGCCTGCGCCGCCCGACGGCGCCGGCCGCGATCGTCGGCTATTCGGGCGTGTTCGTGCTGCCGGAGAATGCCGAGCCGGCCACGGTCGCGCCGGAGATAAAATCGCGCCCACCGGTGCTGCTGATCCACGGCGACCGCGACGAGCTGATCCCCGTTGAGGCGCTGTTTCACGCCACCCAGGGATTGGCGGCGCTCGACGTGCCGGCCGAATGGCACATCTCGTCGGGCATCGGCCATGGCATCGACGAGGAGGGCCTGCGCCACGGCGGCGAGTTCCTGGCGCGGCGTCGGTTCTGAGGCGCCGTTTTCCATCGCATGGCCATAAGTCCCGGGCTGGCCTTCACAATATCGTCACGCCTTAATATAAACTGCGAGTCGGGCGGGCGGTCTGCCCGCGGGCGAGAGGAATTGGAGGAGCTTCGGCTTGAACGCCGCCATGTCGCCGAACGGATTTCCGGCTCTGGTGCTCAACGCGGACTTCCGTCCGCTGAGCTACTATCCGCTGTCGCTCTGGTCCTGGCAGGACGCGATCAAGGCCGTGTTCCTCGAGCGCGTGAACATCGTCGCGCTCTACGAGAAGGTGGTGCACAGCCCGAGCTTCGAGATGAAGCTGCCGAGCGTGGTGTCGCTCAAGACCTTCGTGAAGCCGTCGACGCATCCGGCGTTCACCCGTTTCAACGTGTTCCTGCGCGACAAGTTCGTCTGCCAGTACTGCGGCGCCGACGACGACCTCACCTTCGACCATCTGGTGCCGCGCTCGCGCGGCGGCCAGACCACCTGGATCAACGTGGTCGCGGCCTGCTCGGGGTGCAACCTGCGCAAGGGCAACCTGACGATGGCCGAGGCGCATATGTTTCCTTCGCAGATGCCGTTCGCGCCGACGGTGCATCACCTGCACCGCAACGGCCGGCTGTTTCCGCCCAACTATCTGCACGACAGCTGGCTCGACTATCTCTATTGGGACACGGAGCTCGATCCGTAGATCTCCTCGTCATGCCCGGCCCTATGCCGGGCATCCACGTCTTCGACGCCGCGCCTCAGAAAAGACGTGGATGGCCGGGACAAGCCCGGCCATGACGAAACGAAGCGCGGAGTTTCTCCATGGCCGATAGCGACACCATCGTCTTCTTCCATTCGCCCAACACCCGCTCGGGCGGCACCCGCATCCTCCTGGAGGAGCTCGGCGCGCCGCATGAGCTGCGCGTCGTCAACATGAAGGCGGGCGAGCAGAGGAAGCCCGCCTTCCTCGCCGTCAACCCGATGGGCAAGGTGCCGGCGATCCTGCATCGCGGCGAGATCGTCACCGAACAGCCTGCGATCTTCATCTACCTGGCGGATCTGTTTCCGCAGGCCGGGCTTGCGCCCGGACTCAACGATCGCCTGCGCGGGCCGTATCTGCGCTGGATAGTGTACTACGGCTCGTGCTTCGAGCCGGCCGTGGTCGACCGCGCGCTCAAGCGCGAGGCCGGAGCGCCCGCGATGTCGCCCTATGGCGACTACGACACCATGCTCCAGACGCTGACCGATCAGCTCGCCAAGGGCCCGTACCTGCTCGGCGAGCGCATGACGGCGGCCGACGTGCTGTGGGGCACGGCGCTCGGCTGGACCACGGCGTTCAAGCTCGTCCCCGAGCTGGCGGTGATCAAGGACTATATCGCGCGCGTCGGTGGACGGCCGGCGGCCGTGAAGGTGAAGGCGGCGGACGCCGCGCTCGCGGCCGAGCACCAGGCGGCCGCAGCCGCGACCGCCGCGGCGCACTGACCGGCCGTCGGATGGCGAAGTTTGTCCTGCCGATCATTGCGGCGCTGCTCGCGTGCGCCTGCGCGCAGGCGCAGACCAAGGACGCGGCGGCCGACTACCCCAAC
>DATBZM010000103.1:0-27425 GCA_036513175.1 Xanthobacteraceae bacterium
GCGACGATCGTCAACAACAACGGCGGGACGACCACTTTCGGCCTCGGTCTCGTCGGCACCGACACGGCAACCGCCGGCAACGCGCACATCACCAACAACAGCGGCGGAACGACCAATTTCCTTGCCGCGACGACCGCCGGCAACGCCGTCATTCTCAACAATGCGGGCGGCTTCGTGGAGTTCGGAACCTCGGGCGGTTTCGTCACGCCCGGCCTCGCCGACACGGCGACCGGCGGCAACGCGACCATCACCAACAACGGCACGGTCAGCTTCAACTCGCTCACCACCGCCGGCAACGCGACGATCACCACCAACAGCGGCGGCCACGTCTTCTTCTTCGACGACACGACCGGCGGCAGCGCGCGCTTCATCACCAATACGGGCGGCACGTTCGACATGTCGGGGCTCGTCGCCGCCAGCATGACGGCGGGGTCGATCGAGGGCGCGGGCAGCTACGTGCTCGGCGACAAGCAGCTTATCGTCGGCAGCAATAATCTGTCGACCACGGTCGACGGCGTGATCTCGGGCATCGGCGGCTCGCTCGACAAGGTCGGCACCGGGACGCTCACGCTGACCAACATCAACACCTATACGGGCAATACCCTGATCGACGGCGGCGTGCTGTCGGTGAACGGATCGATTGCGGCGAGCAGCGTGTCCGTCGATGCGAACGGCACGCTCGCGGGCAACGGCACGGTCGGTCCGACCACCGTCAATGCCGGCGGCATCGTCGCGCCGGGCAACTCGATCGGCACGCTGACGGTTGCCGGCGATATCGCGTTCCATCCGGGCTCGATCTACCAGGTGCAGGTCAACGCTGCCGGCCAGTCGGACCTGATCGTCGCGACGACGGCGCATCTCACCGGCGGCACCGTGCAGGTGCTGCCCTTCCTCGGCGCCTACGGACCGACGACCCAATACGTCGTCGTGCAGACGACCGGCGGCGTGACGGGCACTTTCTCGAATGCCACCAGCAGCTCTGCGTTCCTGACGCCATCATTGAGCTATCCGACCGACGAGGTCGTGCTGACGCTGACGCGCAACGCCGCCTCGTTCTCGTCGGTCGCGCAGACGCCCAACCAGAGCAGCGTCGCCGGAGCGCTCGGCGCGAGCCCGTTCGCCAGCACGCTGGTGCAGGCGATTCTGCCGCTGAGCGCCGCACAGGCGCTGCAGGCCTTCGACGCGCTGTCGGGCGAGATCCACGCGAGCGCGCAGACCGCGATGATCGACGACGCCCTGTTCGTGCGCGACGCGCTGCTCGGTCGCATGCTGCAGGCGTCCTATGCGGGGGAGGGCGGCGCGCTCGTAGCGCTCGGGGCCGGCGGCCCGACCTTGGCCTATGCGGACGCGAAGCTCGCCTATCTCGACAGCAGGCGGCGCGAATTTCCGATCAAGGCGCCATCGGCGGCGGCGCCGGCCGGCGAGCCCGACCTCGTGTTCTGGGCGCAGGGCGTCGGCGCGTGGGGGCATGTGGATGGCGATGGCAACGCGGCCGAGCTCAACCGCACGCTCGCCGGCTTCCTCACCGGCGTCGATCGCCGCTTCGGCGAGAGCTGGCGCGCCGGCATCGCGGCCGGCTACAGCCATTCCGACCTGAGCGTCGATGCGCGCGCGAGCTCGGCCGACATCGATACGGCGCATCTCGCCGCCTACGCGGCCGCGGGGTTCGGTGCGTGGAAGGTGCGCACCGGCGCCGCGTTCGCCTGGAACACGATCTCGACCGACCGCACGATTGCGTTTCCGGGTTTCGCCGACCAGGCACACGCCGATTACGGCGCCGGCGAGACCCAGCTGTTCGGCGAGATCGGCTACGGCATGGCGTTCGGCCGCCTGGCGGTCGAGCCATTCGCGGGCCTCGCCTGGGTGCATCTCGGCACTCAGAGCTTCACCGAGTCGGGCGGCGCCGCGGCACTTGCCGGCGCCGCCGCCGATGAAGATGTCGGCTATACGACGCTGGGGACGCGCATCGCGACGCGCGAATTCCTGGCGAACGGGATGGTCCTGACGCCGCACGCGTCGCTCGCCTACCAGCACGCATTCGGCAATGTCACGCCCGCGGCAGCGCTCGCCTTCGAGAGCACCGGCGCCAACACGGTGATCACCGGCGTGCCGCTCGCGCGCGACAGCGCGCTGGTCGAGGCCGGCGCCGATCTGCGCATCAACCGGCAGGCGACGCTCGGGGTGTTCTATTCGGGCGAGCTCGCGGGCAGCGCCCAGGATCACTCCATCAACGGCCGGCTGGTCTGGCGCTACTGACCCATCGTTCCGCGATCGGCAGCCCCGCGGCGCATGGCAGCCCGGATTCGGTGCGAATTGCGTCGTAAAATCGCTCCAATGTACGCCAGTATTCGGCCGCGACACGGATGGGCGGACGCCATGGGGAGCCTGATGGCGGGTGGTTGGCGGATTGCGGTTGCTTTTGCGGCGCTGATGGCGTGCCTCGCGGGCGCGACCGCGCAGGCGGAGACGCGCCTCGCGCTCGTCATCGGCAATTCCAACTACCTCACGGTCAACAAGCTGCCCAATCCGGTCAACGACGCCAAGGCGGTCGCCGAGGACCTCAAGTCCGCCGGCTTCGACGTGACCACGGCGCTCGACGTGAGCCAGGCCGACATGCGCCGCGCGATTCAGGGTTTCGCCGCGAAGGTCGCCAAGAAGGGGCCGGACACGATCGCGCTCGTCTACTACGCGGGACATGGCGTGCAGGTCGACGGCGAGAATTTCCTCGTTCCCATCGACGCGCACATCGAGCGCGAGTCCGATATCCCGATCGCCTCGGTGCGGCTCGCCGACGTGATGAGCGCGCTCGCGGCGGTGCAGAGCAAGATGCGCATCGTCATCCTCGACGCCTGCCGCAACAACCCCTTCGCCACCAGCAAGCAGACGCGCGGGCTCGCGATCGTCGATGCGCCGAGCGGCTCGATCGTCGCCTATTCGACGGCGCCCGGCACCGAGGCGACCGACGGCGCCGGCGGCCACAGTCCCTACACGGCCGCCTTCGTCGAGGTCTCCAAGGAGCCGCATCTGCAGATCGAGCAACTGTTCAAGGAGGTTCGCCTCAAGGTCAACCAGGCGACCAACGGCCAGCAGACGCCGTGGGAAAGCTCCTCGCTCACCGCCAATTTCTGGTTCCAGCCGTCCGATGAGCCGGCGCCGCCGCCGAGCGCCGTCGCCTCCACGACACCAACCTCGCCGATGACGGCCAAGCTGACGCGGCCCGTCACGGCGCCGAATGCGCCGCAAGCGCCTACGCCACCGGTGCCGCCAGCGCCGCCGCAGGTCGCGACCACAACGGTGCCGCAGGACGACAACAATTCGCTGCCACCGCCGCCGGCGTCGACCGCGACGGCCCGGCAGCCGACCTACGCGCCGCCGTCGGGCTACGCGGGCGCCCCGCAGCCCACCTACGCCCCGGGCCCGAGCTACGCGAGCGGGCCGCCGCCTGGCTACCACGCGGCGCCCAATTACGGCCCCCCGCCGAACTACGGACCGCAGCCCTACTACGGCGCGCCGCCGGCCAACTACGCGGCCGGGCCGCCGCCCGCGACGCCGGTCGTCGCCATGCAGGGCATGTCACCCGACGATGCCTACGACATGGTGGTCGAGGACGACACGGTGCCGGAATACGAGGAATTCCTGCTGCTCTACCCCAACGATCCGCGCGCCGACTGGGTACGCACCACGCTGGCGTTGCGCGTCGACGCGATGGCATGGCGCTATGCCACTGTCGTGAACACGCCGGCCGCCTATGCGGCCTACATGGCGCGCTATCCGGGCGGCGCTTATGTGGATCTCGCGACCCGCCTGCAGGCGCGTCCGCGCCTGCGCCCGATCGACGTGGTGTTCGCCCCGCGCATGCTCGCGCCGCCGCCGCTGGTGCGCATCGCGCTGCCGGTGCTGCAGGTGCGGCGGCCGTTCGGGACATCGATCCTGCGGCCGGTGGTGTTCTCGCGGCCGGGCCGGTTCGAGCACGCCAACCGGTTTGCGCCGAACCAGCGCCTGCCCGGGTTCAATCCGAACACCGGCAACCGCCTGAACGGACCGAACACCTTTCACGCGAACACGAATTTCGCGCCCAACGTCCCGCGGCAGAATGCCGTCAACGTGACGGGACCAAACAACAATCTCAACAACACCGGGCCGCACTTCCACCAGCCGGGGCCGGGGCAGACGCAGGGCCAGCCGAACTTCCGGCAAAACAACCCGCAGTTCCACCCGCAAGTTCAGCAGCGCGTGCAGAACCTGCCGCACCCGGGCCCGCCGCCCAAGGCGCCGGCGCCATGCAAGGGGCGCGGTTGCAAGCGTTAGGGCTTATCCCGACGAGACTGTGCGGCGCGGATCAGCGCTCCAAGAGCGCGATCAGGCTCGACGTGTCCCAGCGCTTGCCGCCCATCTTCTGCACTTCCGAATAGAACTGATCGATGAGCGCGATGGCCGGCAGATGCGCGCCGTTGCGGCGCGCCTCGGAGAGGCAGATGCCCAAATCCTTGCGCATCCAGTCGACCGCAAAGCCGAAGTCGAACTTGCCGGCCACCATGGTCTTGTAGCGGTTCTCCATCTGCCAGCTTTGCGCGGCGCCCTTGGAAATGGTGGCGATCAGCTTCTCGATGTCGAGCCCGGCCTTCTTGGCGAAGTGCAGGCCTTCGGCGAGCCCCTGCACGAGGCCGGCGATGCAGATCTGGTTGACCATCTTGGCAAGTTGCCCGGAGCCGGGGCTGCCCAGCAGGTTGCAGGCGCGCGCATAGGCGGCGATCACCTTTTCGGCGCGTGCGAACGGCTCGGGATCGCCGCCGCACATGACGGTGAGCACGCCGTTTTCGGCGCCTGCCTGGCCGCCCGACACCGGCGCGTCGATGAAATCGAAACCGTGCTTCTTTGCCTCGGCGTAAAGCTCGCGCGCGATCTCGGCCGAGGCGGTGGTGTGGTCGACCATCACGGCGCCCTTGCGGATCCCGCGATAGGCGCCGTTCTCGCCCAGCATGACCTCGCGCAGGTCGTTGTCGTTGCCGACGCAGACCATGACGAAATCCTGGCCTGCGGCCGCCTCCTTCGGGGTTCTTGCGCTCTTGCCGCCGTACTTGGCGACCCACTGCTCGGCCTTGGCGGCGGTGCGGTTGTACACCGTGACGTCGTGCCCGCCCTTCTGCTTGAGATGCCCGGCCATCGGGAAACCCATCACGCCGAGCCCGAGAAACGCGACCTTCGCCATGTCGTCCTCCCTCGCGCGGACATCCGCCGCGCCGCAATCCGGACCGCTCATTGCGACGACAGAGGGGGTGTCGTCAACCCGCCGGCCAGAGCATGTTCCGTTCCTACGGAATCGGAACATGCTCTAGCTTTCTTTATTTGGCGCATGTTCTTGTCGGCGAACCGGCGTCCACCCCGGATCAAGTCGGGGGCAGGCTTTCGCCGGAACATGCGCCAGGGCATCTGCCGGCGTTGACCGGCCGGCCTGCCAGCCTATGTTGAGCGCAATTCCCCGGCGGCGCGGAGCCCGCGTCCGCGATGGAGCGACGCGATGTCAGTGACGACGGCCGTGACGAAGGATGCGATCCTGGCGGGCCTCGCGGCGGTGCCGAGCCCGGACGGGACGCCGCTGCCGCGCACCGGCAAGCTGTCCGACATCGTGGTGTCGGACGGCAAGGTGTTCTTCTCGATCACGGTCGACGCCGCGGTGGTGCAATCGTGGGAACCGGTGCGCAAGGCGGCCGAAACGGCGGTCCGGGCCGTGGCGGGCGTCACCTCCGCCATGGTGGCGCTCACGGGCGAGCGCACCGGCGCGCGCGGAGCGCAGACGCCGCCGCAACGGCCGCAAGCTGCGCCATCGCCGCACGCCGGGCACGGACGACCGGCCGCGCACACGGCCGAGCGCCAGCCGGCGGTGCCGGGCGTCGGCGCCATCATCGCGGTGGCGTCCGGCAAGGGCGGGGTGGGCAAGTCGACGACCGCCGTCAATCTCGCGCTCGGCTTGCGCGATCTCGGCCTCACCGTGGGCATGCTCGACGCCGACATCTATGGCCCCTCGGTGCCGAAGCTCCTGGCGATCCGCGGCCGGCCGGAAACGCTCGGCGGCAACAAGCTCAAGCCGATGGACGGCTACGGCCTCAAGGTGATGTCGATCGGCTTCCTGGTCGAGGAAGAGACGCCGATGATCTGGCGCGGCCCGATGGTGATCTCGGCGCTGACGCAGATGCTGCGCGAGGTGGAGTGGGGCACGCTCGACGTGATGGTGGTCGACATGCCGCCCGGCACCGGCGATGCCCAGCTCACCATGGCGCAGCAGGTGCCGCTGCGCGGCGCCGTGATCGTGTCGACGCCGCAGGACTTGGCCCTGATCGACGCGCGGCGCGGCATCGCGATGTTCAACCGCGTCAACGTGCCGGTGCTCGGCGTGGTCGAGAACATGAGCTATTTCGTCTGCCCGAAATGCGGCGAGCGCTCGGACATCTTCGGCCACGGCGGCGCCGAGCACGAGGCCGAGCGCCAGGGCGTGCCCTTCCTCGGCGCGGTGCCGCTGCACATGGACATCCGCGAGACATCGGATGCGGGACGGCCCGTGGTCGCGACCGCGCCGGACGGCCCGCATGCGAAAATCTATCGCGAGATCGCCGCGCGGGTGCGCGATCAGATCGGGGTCGGCGCGGCCGGGCGGGCGGCGCCCAAGATCGTGATCGAGGCGTGAGGCTTGGCCGCGTTGCGCATCCGCGTGACGTCGCACGCCTGCACGGCATTCATGAGCTCCGCCGCCGTGAAGGGCTTGCGCAGGTAAGCCGTGGCGCCGAGGCCGACGGCCATGCGCAAGAAGTCGGGCGCCGGTCCGCCGACTTCGCGGAACGCGTAGCCCGAGATCGCGATGATCGGCAGCTTCGGCGCACTATGCCGAAACAGCCGGATGGTTTCCAATCCGTCCAGGCCCGGCTTGAAGATGTCGACGATCGCGATGTCGAACGCATAGGCCTCGATCGCGGTGGCGCCGTCATGTCCGCATTCCGCGAGCACGACCGTGTGGCCGATGCGCTCGAGGATGGTCTTTACGGTGCGACGAACCAGGATCTCGTCGTCGACAACGAGTATGCGTGCCATGGGGCTTCTCCTTGCATCAGATTTCTGCCCACCGTTTCAAGCACGCGAACAACGAGCGAATCGCCTTTACCGAATGCATCGTTGCGCTTGCGTCGTGTCAAGCGATACGTATGCGATTCACGCGCGTAGCGTATCCGGCGGCTACCGGTGCGTGGCGATATACCTATTGTCATCGTGCGTGCGTGCTCGCACTGCAGGCGAACGCAGCTGGAGCCGGTCACGCCAGCTTGAGAATGCGCTGCGCGTTGCCGGAGAGAATCGTCGCGCGTACCTCCGGCGCGATCTGCATCGCCTCGATCGAGCGCAGCACGCCGCTGGTGAAGCTCTGGCCGTCGCCCGCGCCGAACGGCGCGTCGGAGGCGAACAGCATGCGCTCGGGGCCGAAGAAGTCGAGCGCGAGCTCCAGCACCTTCGGCGCAAAATCATTGCATGCGGTATCGCAATAGAACTTCTTGAAGTGATCGATGTAGGGCGGCGCGATCTTGTCGGATACCTGCGTGCCTTCCTCGGCGTATCCGAGCCAGCTGCCGATCATGCGCGAGGCGTAATAGGGTATGAAGCCGCCGTGGTGATGGGTGATGATGCGGATACCAGGGTGGCGGGCAAAGACGCCAGAGAAGACGATGCGGTACATCGCCGAGGTGGTGTCGTAGGGCCAGCCCATTTGCAGCCATTCCTGGTACATCGAGGTCTTCTCGTCGACGTATTCGGGTAGCGGCGGCCGCGAAGGATGCAGCCACAGCATCACGTCGAGATCGACGATCGCGCGATAGAGCGGCTCGAAGTCGGGATGGTCCAACCGCTTGGCGGTCGGGCCGACCGGCAGATAGGCGCCGACGAAGCCGAGCTCCTTGACGGCGCGATGCAGCTCCGCGACCATCGCGTCGGGATCGACCGAGGCGATGAGCGCGACGCCCTTGAAGCGCTTCGGATGGGCTGAGACCACGGCGGCGATCTCGTCATTCATCATGCGGGCGAATTGCGGCGCGAGCGCGCGGTCGTGCACGACGCGCGGAAAGGCCTCGAGCCACGGCACCGGGACCAACACGTGCGTGTCGACTTCGTTGTGGTCGAGCAGCGCAAGGCGCGCCGCCGCGTCGCTGAGCGCCGGCTTTGCCCGGTACATGCCGCCGAGCACGAACGGCTTGCCTTCCGCCTTTTCCAGCGCGTCGAGAACCTTGAGCGAGGAAAAATGCGTGTGCGCATCGATGCGCCGATAGGTGGCAGGCGCTGCCGCCACCGCCGCCGAGGCGGCCGGCGCCGGCGCGCCGATGCCGGCGACGACCGCGCTGCCGGCGCCTGCGAGCAGCGCACGGCGATCGAGGCCGCCCTCGCGTTCGCTTGGCGAAGTGCCGGCCACCCGATGTTCGTTGCTGTCGTTGGGCATGGTCTCCTCCTCTGGGCGGTTTCTTGCGAGTCCTGAGTCTACAAGGGCGCGCCCTGTCGAGAAACGGCGCGGTTCACGCGGCCGCAGCCGCATCGGCCCCCTGGATTTTGCGTGCGTTCCGCGCCATGGTGCTGGATACCTCCGCGGCGAAGAAGCGGAGGGCGAATCCGCACGGACCGACCCTGCGCGGGTCGGAGAGGGAGAGATCGCATGAAACGCCGTCAATTCATTCAGGCCGCGACCGTGGGCGTCGCAGCCGCCGCGATCGCGAAGCCCGCGGTCGCGCAGTCGTCGCCCGCCGTCAAATGGCGCCTGACCGCGAGCTGGCCGAAATCGCTCGACACGCTGTGGGGCTCGTGCGTGACGATCTCCAAGTACGTCGCGGAAGCGACCGACGGCAAGTTCCAGATCGAGATCTTCGCCGGCGGCGAGATCGTCCCGCCGCTGCAGGCGCTCGACGCGGTGACCAACGGCACCGTCGAGGCCTGCCATACCGCGACCTACTACTACGTCGGCAAGGATCCGACCTTCGCGCTGTTCTGCGCGGTGCCGTTCGGCCTCAACGCACGCCAGCAGAATGCCTGGTTCTACGACGCCAACGGCAGCAAGCTGATGGACGAGTTCACCACCAAGTACAACTGCGTCTCCCTCGTCGCCGGCAATACGGGCTGCCAGATGGGCGGTTGGTTCCGCAGCGAGATCAGGACCGTCGCCGACCTCAAGGGCCTGAAATTCCGCATCGGCGGGTTCGCCGGCCAGGTGCTGACGAAGCTCGGCGTCGTGCCGCAGCAGATCGGCGGCGGCGACATCTATCCGGCGCTGGAGAAGGGCACGATCGACGCGGCCGAATGGGTCGGTCCCTACGACGACGAGAAGCTCGGCTTCTACAAGATCGCGAAGTACTACTACTATCCGGGCTGGTGGGAAGGCGGCACCGCCAACCATCTGATGATCAACAGCGGCAAGTGGAACGAGCTGCCGAAGTCCTATCAGGCGATCGTGCGGGCAGCGGCCGGCTTCGCCAATGTCGAGCAGCAGGGCCGCTACGACGCGCGCAACCCGGCGGCGCTGCGGCGCCTGCTCGCGGGCGGCACGCAGCTGCGCCCGTTCACGCCGGCCATCATGGAGGCGTCCTACAAGGCCGCGAACGAGGTCTATGCCGAAACCTCGGCGAAGAACGCGCCGTTCAAGAAGACCTGGGACGACATCGTGGCGTTCCGCAACGAGGAATATTTCTGGTGGCAGGTCGCCGAATATACCTATGACACTTTCATGATCCGCTCGCGCACCGCGGGCTGAGACGCGTCGACGGATCGTTCGACAGATCCTAGCGGCGGGGCCGGCGCAAGCCGGCCCTTCGCTTCTTACGCCCGGTTCATGGGTGTTTTGCCGCAATTGCGCCGAAGATGCGCGCCGCGCGAGGCCGTATTTTGCCACAACGGTCGGTATGCTGTGCGTATCGCCGTCCCGCGGGCGACCGGTCCGGCGGATCGTTTGCCGAACGGAGGATTTCATGAAGCGTCGTCAATTCCTGCGTGCCGCCGGCCTCGGCGCCGCGGCCGCCGCCATTGCGCGCCCGGCGATCGCGCAATCGATGCCGGAGACGAAATGGCGCTGCACCGCGAGCTGGCCGAAATCGCTCGATGCGCTCTACGGCACGATCGAGGTCTTCGCCAAGGCGGTCGCCGAGGCGACCGACAACAAGTTCCAGATCCAGGTGTTTGCGGCAAACGAGATCGTGCCCGGCCTGCAAGCGCTCGACGCTGTGTCGAACGGCACGGTCGAGATGGCGCATACGGCGTCCTACTACTACGTCGGCAAGGACCCGACCTTCGCGTTCGGCACCGCGGTGCCGTTCGGGCTCAACAGCCGCATGCAGAACGCCTGGCAGCTCTTCGGCGGCGGGATGGATCTGATGAACGCGTTCTATCAGAAGTACAAAATCTACGCGATCCCGTGCGGCAACACCGGCTGCCAGATGGGCGGCTGGTTCCGCAAGGAGATCCGCCAGCCGGCCGATCTCAACGGCCTCAAGATGCGCATCGGCGGCTATGCGGGCCGCGTGCTGGAAAAGCTCGGCGCGGTGCCGCAGCAGATCGCGGGCGGCGACATCTATGCGGCGCTGGAAAAGGGCTCGATCGACGCTGCCGAATGGGTCGGACCCTATGACGACGAGAAGCTCGGGCTCGCCAAGGTCGCGCCCTATTACTACTACCCGGGCTGGTGGGAAGGCGGCGCGATGATCCACAACTTCATCAACATCGACAAATGGAATGCGCTCAGCTCCGCCTACCAGTCGATCGTGCGCTCCTGCTCGGAAAAGGCCAACGCCTGGATGCAGGCGAAATACGACGCGGAAAATCCGGCCGCGATGCGCCGGCTGCTCGCCGCCGGCGCCAAGCTCGCGCCGTTCTCGCCTGCCATCATGGAAGCAAGCCTCAAGGCCGCGCTTGACCTCTATCACGAGGTCGCGGCCGTCAACCCCGATTTCAAGAAAGCGTTCGAGTCGACCTTCGCGTTCCGCAACGAGCAGTATCTGTGGTGGCAGGTCGCCGAGTACACCTACGACAGCTACCTGATCCGCAACCGCACGCGGGTGTGAGTCGAGCGCGCGCGCTGGCCTTCTCCGGGTTCGCCGGCAACACGGTCTGGCTCGTCGGTGGCGCTTTCATGATGGGGGTGATCGCGCCCGACGCCACGGGCGCCGCGCTCCCTGCGACAACAGCGCTACGCCGACGAATATGTTTGGAAGGCGCTTGGACCGGCGCGCGCGCCTTCGAATACGTACCGTCGAACGCAGCATTGACCACCTGCACGGCGACCTCGGTTAGGTGAAAAAAACCTTACAGCGAGCGCAGGGGCGCCGGTGCAACCTTCACGGTTTTGCAATGGATTTACGCGCATGCTGCGATCCGCACTGTCATTGCGGGCGCATCCGGATCACCTCCCCTGACTCATCGTTCCGGAAACAGCCGACCCCGTCCAGCCGTCAAGATACCTGAGGAAAGCACGTCCATGGCGTTCTCGAATTGGTGGCACGGACGAACCGGCCGGCTCCCCTATCTGGTCGCGCTCCTCGTCTCATCCGCCGCTATTGCGGTCCTGCCCTTCATTGCAGGCAAGATCATAGTAGCCGCTGTGGCAGCAGGTGCGGACCCCGCGCTGGCGATCCTGCGCATGCTGTTGCGCCCATTACTCCTCGGCATCGGCCTCCTCATAACCGGCGGACCTCTCGTGTTCTTTGCCCGACGACGCATGCGCGAGCTCGGTCTCTCTGGTGTATGGCTCCTGGTTTTTCCGATCGGCCCGCTCTGGACGCTGTTCCTTTTCGCAGGCGCGAGCACGGCGCTGATCATATCGCCACTGCCTGTTACGTCGCCCGTCATGACGCCGCCATTCTGGGTCGAATTTGCGTTCGGCGCATCACTTGCCGTGCTTCCAAGCGGCCATTACCTCGAGCAAAGCACCAACCGAATTCTGAGGCTTGCGGAGCTTGCCACCACCTGCGAGGGCCGCCTCAGCCGCCAGACCTTCGCGCTGCATCTGGCAATCGCCTTTGGATTGACAATCGTCCTTGGTGTTTTCGGCACATGGGGCGCGATGCGCAATTTCGCCCGCCCTGGCGAACACTCCGTGTCGATTCTCGCGAGCGCGGTCACATCGGCAAGCGCACTGCTCAGCCTCTTCGTGACGATGTTCCTGACGTCATCGACAATCAGGCGCCTTCACGATCTGAACCAGAAGGGCTGGTGGATCATCCTGTTCCCGTTCGGCCTGATCTCACTGATGATGTTTCTCGCTCTCATCCCTCTGGCAGCGAACCCTCGATTGATTGCCGCCATGCTTTTCAATCCGTTTATGATGCTTTCGAGCGTGCAGGGCCTTGGTTGCCTCATGCTGCTTGTCTGGCTTCTCTTGAAGCGTGGCAGCGACCTCGACAATCCCTATGGTCCACGCGTCATTCCGCCCGATCGGAGTTACCAGCCTGAAATTGCGAGGTAAGAGGGCGAAGATATCCGGGTGGCCAATGGCGCCTTCGGGAGCTTACTCGACACCGGCGCCGGCGAAGATCTGCTTCGCCTCCGGCGTCGCCAGGTAGGCGATAAACGCCTTGGCAGCGTCCTTCGTTGGCGCGTTCGCCAGCATGGCGGCGCCGTAGGTGGTGTAGTTCTGCAGGTCGGCCGGCAGCGGGCCGACGAGCTTCGCGCCCTTCGGCTCGAACTGCTTGATCTCGGTGATCGCGCCGAAGCCGATCTCGTTGCCCCTGCCGCCGATGATGTGCATCATCACGGCTTCGCCGGTCGGATAGCGCTTCGTCTTCGCCTTGATCTGGTCGGCGACGCCGATGCGCTCAAGCATCTTTTCGATATAGAGGCCCGAGGACGCCGTGTTGTAGACGACGGTATCGGCGGCGGTGAGGGCACGCTTGAGCGTATCCACGCTCGACACGTCGGGGAGTGGCGCGCCAGCACGCACGACGATCCCGGCCCCGACCCGCCCGAGCACGGTGCGGCCGTCGGCGACGATCTTGCTGTCCTTCGCCTGCGCGTCGAGCACGCCCGGGGGCGCGATCAGGATGTCGGCGACGACGCCGTCGGCGAGCTTTTTCACGAGCGCCGGCGCCGTATTGAACTGGATGCTGATCGTGTTCCCGGTCGCCCGCTGATACGCCTCGGCCGCGCGCCTGATGCCCGGCTCGACTGCCCCCGCCGACAGCACCTTGATTTCGGCCGCCATCGCGCCCGCGGAAAATGCGGCGACGAGGCAGGCTGTCATGATCAGCAGTTTCATGCGGTTCTCCCAGGCTTGTGATCGAGATTGCCCGCAACATAGCGGTTTCGGGCATCGCCCGAAATGGCGCGGCGTCTGCTGCGCGTCACTTCAGGTCCAGCGGCGGCGCGTCGGGCAGCGTGATGTTGAGCTGGACCTTGTTCGGATCGATCTTGGAGGGACCCTCGAGCAGCGCCGTGACGGTGATCGGGAAGGCGATCACCAGCGCGACCATGATGAGCTGCAGGCCGACCCAGGGCAGGGCGCCCCAGTAGATGTCCGAGCTCTTGACCTCCTTCGGGGCGACGCCGCGCAGGTAGAACAGCGCGAAGCCGAACGGCGGATGCATGAACGAGGTCTGCATGTTGACGCACAGCATCACGCCGAACCAGATCAGCGCCGCGTCGGGACCGACGACCGGCGCCAGCACGTGCTGCGCGGTCGGCGCGATCATCGGGATGATGATGAAGGCGATCTCGAAGAAATCGAGGAAGAAGGCGAGGAAGAAGATGAATAGGTTGATGAAGGCGAGGAAGCCCCAGACGCCGCCCGGCAGCGAGGTGAGCATGTGCTCGAGCCAGGTCGCGCCGTCGACGCCGAGAAAGACGACCGAGAAGCAGGTCGAGCCGATCAGGATGAAGGCGACCATGGCGGTGATGCGCATGGTGGTCTCGTAGCCCTGCTTGATGAGCAGGCGCAGGTCCCTGATGCGCACGGCCTCGAGGCAGATCCAGACGATCGCCGCATACATGACCGCGAAGGCGATGCGGAAGAGCGTGAGCGCATCGATGAGCGCGAAGACCGTGCCGATCGCGCAGGCGACGAGCCCGATCAGCAGGACGTAGTGGCCGGTGCGGCTGAACTCCTGGTGGTGCAGCACGGCGAGCACGATCGCACCGATCGCGCCCATGGCGCCCGCCTCGGTCGGCGTGGCGAGGCCGAGCATCATGGTGCCGAGCACGACGAAGATCAGCACCGCCGATGGGATGATGCCCATCAGGCACTTCTTCCACAGCTTCCAGCCGGTCAGCGTGCGCGCCTCCTTCGGCACCGGCGGCACGTGATCGGGCTTGAAGATGCCGAGGACGAACGTGTAGCCGGCGAACAGGATGATCTGGAAGACGGACGGGCCCCAGGCGCCGAGATACATGTCGCCGACCGACTTGCCGAGCTGGTCGGCGAGCACGATGAGCACGAGCGAGGGCGGCACCAGCTGGGTGATCGTGCCCGACGCCGCGAGCACGCCCGTGGTGTAGCGCATGTTGTAGCCGTAGCGGATCATGATCGGCATCGAGATCAGCGCCATGGCGATGACCTGCGCGGCGACCGTGCCGGTGATCGCGCCGAGGATGAAGCCGACCAGGATGACCGAGTAGCCCAAGCCCCCGCGCACCGGGCCGAACAGCTGGCCCATCGAGTCGAGCATGTCCTCGGCGAGCCCGCAGCGTTCGAGCACCGCGCCCATGAAGGTGAAGAACGGGATCGCGAGCAGGAGCTCGTTCGACAGCACGTTGCCGAACACGCGGCCCGGGATGGCCTGCAGGTAGTTGAGGTCGAAGAAGCCGTGCGAGATGGCGATGAACGCGAACGTGATGCCGAGCGCGGCGAGCGAGAAGGCGACCGGATAGCCGACCAGCATGAACAGAACGAGGCCGCCGAACATCAGCGGCGGCATCATCTGCAGCGTGATCATTGCACCGGCCTCTCATACCTGGCGTCGACCGTGGTCAACCCGGCGAGGGCGGCGATGCGCTTGATGATCTCGGAGACGCCTTGCAGCGCGAGGAGCACGAAGCCGGCAGGCAGCACGAACTTGATCGGCCAGCGCACCAGCCCGCCGGCGTTCCCCGACATCTCGCCGACGTCGTAGGACATTATGAAAAACGGCCACGACAGGTAGGCGAGCAGCAGGCAGATCGGCACGAGGAACACGGCGGTGCAGATCAGGTCGAGCCAGAGCTGGCCGCGCTCGGACAGCATCAGGTAGAAGATTTCCACCCGCACATGCTCGTTGCGCTTGAGCGTGTAGGAGGCGCCGAACATGACGATGACGGCGAACATGTACCACTGCACTTCGAGCCAGGCGTTCGAGCTCAGGTTGAAGGCGTAGCGCGACATGGCGTTGCCGGCGCTGACCACGCAGGCCACCAGGACGAGGAGGTTGGTGACGAAACCGATTTTCTCGTTGACCCAGTCGATGAACGAGCTGACGGCGAGCAGGCCCCGCAAGATTTCCCCCTCGATTGACGCAATGCCGCGCGCACGTCGCGCCGTGCGGCGAAGCTCAGCCCCGCGCTTGCCTGTGCCCCTCAGGCGCAATCCTTTGACTTTAAATCCGAACGTGGCGGCGGGCGTCAATTGAAACTTTGCCGCGCCCGAGCCGGGAACCCTCAACCGCCGGTGACGCTCATGTGGCGGGCGAGGGCAGGGCGCTTGTGGCGGCGGTCGATGACGAAATCATGCCCCTTCGGCTTGCGGCTGATGGCTTCCGCGATCGCGGCATGGAGCAGGTCGTTGCCCTCGGAGGCGCGCAGGGCCGCGCGCAAATCGGCGGCGTCCTCCTGGCCGAGGCACATGAACAGGGTGCCGGTGCAGGTGACGCGCACGCGATTGCAGGATTCGCAGAAATTGTGCGTGAGCGGCGTGATGAAGCCGAGCCGGCCGCCGGTCTCGGCCACCCGCACGTAGCGCGCCGGTCCGCCCGTCGCATAGTCGATGTCCTCGAGCGTGAAGCGCTCGGCAAGGCGCGCGCGCACCATCGAGAGCGGCAGGTACTGGTCGAGCCGGCCTTCGCCCACGTCGCCGAGCGGCATCACCTCGATGATGGTCAGATCCATGCCGGCGCCGTGCGCCCAGCGGATCAGGTCGGCGAACTCGTCCTCGTTGACGCCCTTGAGCGCGACCGCGTTGATCTTGACCGCGAGCCCGGCGCGGCGCGCCGCCTCGATGCCGGCGAGCACCTGGTCGAGATCGCCCCAGCGCGTGATCGCGCGGAACTTGTCGGCCACGAGGGTATCGAGCGAGACGTTGATGCGCTTCACCCCGTGCGCCGCGAGCTCGCTTGCGTATTTGCCGAGCTGCGAGCCGTTGGTGGTGAGCGTCAACTCGTCGAGCGCGCCCGCGCCGAGATGGCGCGAGAGGGAGGAGAAGAGCGTCATGATCCCGCGCCGCACCAGCGGTTCGCCGCCGGTGAGCCGCAGCTTGCGCACGCCGCGCGCAACGAAGGCCGAGCACAGGCGGTCGAGCTCCTCGAGCGTGAGGACGTCGGCCTTGGGCAGGAACGACATGTTCTCCGACATGCAATAGACGCAGCGGAAATCGCAGCGGTCGGTGACCGAGACGCGCAGATAGGAGATCGCGCGGCCGAACGGGTCGACGAGCGGCGCCGGATGCGCCGCACGGTCAAGCTCGAGTTCCTGCGTCACGCCGTTCATGCTCGCGTTGCGCTTGTTTCGCGCATATCCTTTTCGGCGAACCGAGGTCCACCCCGGATCAAGTCCGGGGCAGGCTTTCGCCGGGATATGCGTTGGCAAGGGGGCCTTACGGGCCGTCCCGCCCATCGTTTTTCAGATATAAGCCTTCGATGCCCGCTTGGCGAGTCGGTGGCTCGACAAGGGCATGACCAAGCTCATATTTTCCCTGTCGGGCGGCCGTTGGCCACCCCGGAACCCTGCCATGTCCGCATCGTCCGCAGCGTCCCCTTGGCCGACCGAAATAAAGCTCCGGCGCGACCGCGCCGCGCTCATCGTCAGCTTCGACAATGGCGAACGCTTCGAGCTGCCGGCGGAGTACCTGCGGGTCAAGAGCCCGAGCGCCGAGGTGCAGGGCCATTCGCCGGACGAGCGCAAGACCGTGCCGGGCAAGCGCAACGTTCTGGTGCTGGAAGTGCATCCGATCGGCAATTACGCGGTGCGCCTCGTGTTCGACGACATGCACTCGACCGGCATCTACAGTTGGGACTATTTCCGCGACCTCGGCCGCAACCAGGCTGCGTATTGGCAGACCTACCTAGATGAGCTCGCCGTCAAGGGTCTGTCGCGCGAGGCGGCGACGCGCACGTGAAGGCCCGCAAACATCATTGATGAACAATCCGACAGAATCCCGGCACGCTGTCGCAGGTGAAACCTCCGGTGCCATCCGCGCGTTCTAGGAGTGGTGACGTGGAGGTTCCGTTATGCGCAGCAAACATTTCAGCATCATCGCGGCGCTTCTTCTCGCGTCCTCGGCGCTGACCGTCGACGCAATGGCGCAACGCCACGGCGGCGGCGGCGCGCCCGCCGCGCCACACTTTTCCGCCCCCGCCGCCCACTTTTCCGCCCCCGCGGCGCACTTTTCGGCGCCCGTGGCTCATTTCTCGGCTCCAGCCGCACAGTTCGCGGCCCCGCATATTGCGGCGCCGAACGTGGCAAGCCCTCGTTTTGCGGCGCCGCAATATGCGGGGCCGCGGTTCAACGCCCCGCGCTTTGCGATGCATCGCGCGGGGCCCGCGTTCACGCGCGGCAATGCCGCGCCCGGCTTGGCGACGCGCAGACTGCATGGGCTTGGTTCGACGCAGCATGCGCTGACGCCGTCGGCCACGCCGCACACCGGCGCGATCGGCAACGCCGCCAATCGGGCGAATGGCCGCACCACGACCGGCACGGTCGGGGCCGCGCCGTCGGCCACCAACCGCAATGCGGCGTTTGCGTCGCGTCAGGGCACGGGCAACCGGATCCTGCGCAATTCAGCGCTCACCAACCTTGCGGCCCGCGATCCGGCGGCGCGCAGCCTGGCGAGCTCGACTTTCCGCGGACGCTTCGCGCAGTCGGGCTTCGCCCGCGACGGGGATCACGATCATCACCATCATCATTTCGGCTTCGTCCTCGGCTTCGCCGGTTCGCTCTTCTGGCCGTACGCCTATGACGATTTCGTCGATTACACGTTCTGGCCCGACGCCTACGACACGTTCTGGCCCTATGCCTATGACGACGTGTTCGAGGGGCTCTACGGCGCCTATGCGCCCGAGTACGGCGCCGCCTACGCGTATGCGGGCGCGCCGGCCTCGAGTGCGGCCTACCAGAACGGCAGCGCGACGGCGGGCGGCGCTGCGACGCAAGTGTGCTCCGGCGAGACGCAGGGGCTGACCGATTTCCCGATCGACCAGATCGCACGCCAGGTCGCGCCCAACCAGAAGCAGCAGGGGCTGCTCGACGACCTCAAGGCCGCGACCGAAAAAGCCGTCGGCATCCTGCAGGCGGCCTGTCCGAACGATCTGCCGGCGACCCCGACCGGCCGGCTCGCCGCCATGCATATCCGGGTCGCTGCCATGCTGCAGGCGGTGCAGACCGTGCGGCCGGCGCTCGACCGGTTCTATGCCTCGCTCTCCGACGAGCAGAAGGAACGCTTCAACGCGCTCGATGAGAATGCCTTCGGCGCCGCGCCGCAGCCGGATGTCGCGCAACTGTGCGGCAACAAGCGGTCCTCGCCCACCAAGCTGCCGCTCGCGCGCATCGAGCAGTCGCTGCGGCTGAGCAGCGCCCAGGACGCGAACCTCAAGGCGCTCGACGATGCATCCGCGAAGTCCAACGAGATCCTCAACGCCAATTGCCCGACCGGAGCGACGCTCACGCCGCCCGGGCGGGTCGCCGCGATGGAGCAGCGGCTCAACGGCATGCTGCAGGCGATCGAGGCGGTGCGGCCGGCGCTGACCAACTTCTACGGATCGCTGAGCGACGAGCAGAAGGCGCGCTTCGATCGGCTCGGGCGGCAACCGGCGTAATCGAGAAGCCGCCTTGTATCGGGGACCCGGGCGCGACCGATCGGCCGCGCGCGGGTCTCCCCGTTTAGTATTTGGTGGTGCGGCACGCGCCGCCGCGGCAGCCGCGCCGCTTGGCGATGTCCGGATGCTCGGCCGAAATCTCGGCGACGCAAAGCGCGATCCAGCCCAGCATCAGACCGGGGATCAATCCGAGGGCGATGACCGTCATGGTTTGCGTCCGCATATCGAGTTGCCGGCAGGGAGGTCCGCCGCACCCGCGCGCCATACCGCACATCGGCACGGTCTGCAACTTGTGATTCAGATCGAGACGCATTGGACGCGTGACCTGGGCGACGCCTGGGAAAGCGCCACCCGTCAGGGCGCGTTCCGCTCCGCAGGAACAGAACAGGCTCAAAATCATTATATGCGCCAGGGAGCTGGCGGCGCGATCCGCATGTTGGACCGCGCGCGTCGCCTGGATATAAACCGATGGCCGGATCGGCCCGCGGACGGCGGGCCGAAACGTTCATTCATCGGGTGGGAGAGCGCGTGTCGAAAGAGCTTCACTACGGCGTCCCTGCAAAAACCCTGCACTGGCTGATCGTCGCCCTGCTGATCGTTCAGTATTTCATCGGCTGGCTGATGCCGGACATCCATCGCGGCATGCAGCCCGGCACCGCGATGATGTTTCACGTCTCCTTCGGCGTGACCATCCTCGCGGTCATGAGCGCGCGGTTCCTGTGGCGCCTCTCCCATCCTGTGGCGCCGGAAAGCTCGCTGTCGCCGTGGCACCGCGTGTCGTCGGAAGCGGTGCACTGGCTGCTTTATCTTCTCGTGTTCGCCGTGACGCTGAGCGGCTGGTTCTTCGCCACCACGCGCGGCTGGACCATCCGGCTGTTCGGGGTGATCGATTTGCCGATGCTCGCGGCCGCGACCTCGCCGGTCGCGCGCGCGATCGGCCGCTGGCACGAGACGCTGGAGTGGACGCTGCTCGGCTTCGTCGCCCTGCACCTTCTGGCCGCCCTGGTTCATTTGCTCGTCTATCGGGATAGAGTCATGGTGCGCATGCTGCCGTGACGGCGCGCGCTACAGCGTGTTCCGTTCCTGCGGAATCGGAACACGCTGTAGATTTTTTCGTTTGGCGCATGTTCTTGTCGGCGAACCGGCATCCACCCCCGATCAAGTCGGGGGCAGGCTTTCGCCGGAACATGCGCCGGGAGGCCGCCGATGCCCTACACCTTCGTTCTCGTCCATGGCGCCTGGCACGGCGGCTGGTGCTGGCGGCGTGTCGCCGATCGCCTGCGCGGCGGCGGTCACACGGTGTTCACCCCGACGCTGACCGGCCTCGGCGAGCGGGCGCATCTCGTGCGCGCCGGCATCGATCTCAAGACGCACATCACCGATGTCGTCAACGTGCTCGAGTGGGAGGGGCTCGCCGACGTGGTGCTGTGCGGCCATTCCTACGGCGGGATGATCATCTCGGGCGTCGCCGAGGACATGGGCGCGGCGTTGCGTGCAATCGTGTTCCTCGATGCATTCGTGCCGCGCAACGGCGAGGCCGTGCAGGATTTGACCGGCCCTGCGGTGCGCGAGGCGGCCGCCGCCGCGCTGCAGCGTGGCGACCTGGGCGTCCCGCCGCGTCCGGCCGAGGCGTTCGGCGTCAATCCGGCCGACCGCCCCTGGGTCGATCGCCTGTGCGTGCCGCAGCCGATCGGGACGTTCACCGACAAGATCGCGCTCACGGGCGCCGCCGGCCGCGTCCCTCGCAAGGCCTATGTGCGCGCCAAGTCCTATGCCAATCCGGGCTTCGACCGCGCATTCGCGGCCGTGCAATCCGACCCCGCCTGGCGCAGCTACGAGGTGGCGTGCGGCCACGACGTGATGGTCGATGCCCCCGAGCGGCTATGCGAGATCCTGCTCGAGGCCGCGGCCTGATTCAGCGTTCCTTGCCGAAGTGCGCGAGGGCGCGCCGATAGAGCTGCTCCGGGTCGTGCTCGCCGGAGTCGGCCAGCTCGATGATCACCCTCGCCACCGCTTCCGTCGCGGGATCGTGGGTGAGGGAAAGCCCGAGCGTGCCACAGGCCTTTTCGAAGGCGACGCCCATCGCCTGGGCGACCTCGGGCTCGAACACCCTCGCGTTCAGGAACGGCGTGATCGGCACTTGATGCGCCCCTGTGCTTCCTGCGCCGGTCGGACTGCAAAGTCGCAGCATGCTTGCGCCCCCGTGTGCGCCGTGTATGACGGCGGGGGAAATCAAACATCGCGGCCCTGTCGCTGTCTGTGCGGTTGTGCACACAACCGCCTACAGCATCATCCCGAATGGCGTGGAGCGGTAGATGGCGGAGACGTTTTCGCCCGAACGGGCGGATGAAACGCGACCCAACAACAATCTGCTGCGGGCGCTCCGCGAGCCGGACTACTTGCTGATCGCGCCCAACCTGTTCGCCCGCGACGCCAGCGCCGCCGACGTCCTCTACAGTCCGGGCGACAATGTCGAGGTGGTGCATTTTCCCTGCGGGCCGAGCATGGTGTCGTTTCTCGTCGCCGGCGAGGATGGCCGCGACGTCGAGACCGTGCTGGTCGGCCGCGAGGGCGCGGTCGGCGGCATCGTCAGCCACGGGCGCCTGCCGGCCTATACCCGGATGGTCGTGAAGTTCGGCGGCGGCTTCGTCGCTCTCAAGGTCGCGGACCTCGAGGCCGCCAAGGCCAAGTCCGTGCCGCTGCGCCACTACTTCGCGCGCTACGCCGACTGCTTGCTGGCGCAGGTTTTCCAGGCGACCGCCTGCAACGCGATCCACTCGACCGAGCAGCGCGCGGCCAAATGGATCATCGCGGCGACCGAGCGCACCGGCGACGACGTCGTGCCGTTTACGCACGAGGAGCTGGCCGCGATGCTCGGCGCCGGGCGCAGCCATACGACGCGCGTGCTGCAAGGATTTCGCGCGCGCGGGATGATCGAGACGCGGCGCGGCTCGCTGGTCGTGCGCGACCACCCGGCGCTCAAGACGATCGCGTGCCAGTGCAACGAGCTGGTGAAGATGCACTTCGAGGAAGTGCTGCGCGGCGTCTATCCGAGCGAAGCGGATTAGCGCGAAGCGTTACGACGCGGCGTCCGTGAGCGCATCCTGCGCCTTGGCGTCGAGCCGGCTGTGGCCGGCCTTCATCAGCTTGCCGAGATAGTGCTCCGCGACGGTGATCGGCGGATATTTCTCAGCCGTGCCGGCGCAGCTCGGAAAGCAGCGGATCACCGTGTCGGGGTTGGGGTTCTGGAAGAAGACGAGCGAGATGCGGTCGCTCGGCGCCGCCTCCGGCGGCGGCGTCGCGACGCGGTGCAGCGTCGAGATCCAGCGGTCGTTCGACCAGCGCATCATCAGGTCGCCGATATTGCAGACGAACGCCGCGGGCGGGATGTGCACGTCGATCCAGCCGCCGTTGCGGTGCTTCACCTGCAGGCCGCCCGGGGTGTCGTCGCCGCGCACGAAGGTCATGATGCCGTAGTCGGTGTGCAGGCCGGCGCGCAACTGTCCGGGCTGCGGCGAGGTGCGCACCGCCGGATAGCGGATCATGCGCGCGACGCTCGCGGCGCGGTCGAACTTGTCGGCGAAGAAGCTCGCATCGACGTCGAGCGCCGTGGTCATGGTGCGCAGCACGGTGGCGGCAAGCCCCGACATGGCGTCGTAGTAGGCGAGCATGACGGCGCGGAAATCGGGCGGGTGCGCGGGCCAGATGTTCGGCGCGTACATCTGCGCGCTCGCCGGGTCGACGCGCGCCGCGAGATCGGCGACGCGGTCGGGACCGAATGCGAACGCCTCCTGGATGTCGGGCGGCGCGGTCTCGCCGAGCGAATAGGCGAGCGAGCGGTCGCCCACCCAGTTGTAGCCGCGGCTGATTTTGGCGGGCGGGCGCGCGACCGTCATCTTTTCGGCGTCGGGCAGGGCGAAGAAATCGATCGCGCGCTGGCGCGTCGTCGTGATCAGCTCGGCCGCAACGCCGTGCCCGACGACCATGAAGAAGCCGATGTCGGTGCACGCCGCGTCGATCGCGCGCGCCACCGCGCGGCGCGCGCTCTCGCTGCCGTCGCGCAGCGGCGAAAGGTCGATCGTCGGAATGGTGTCGGAGGCCATCGCGCGGGTCCTTGGATGCCGCACCGACTATAGCGTGCGCGTCGCGCACCGCAACGGCGCGCGCCGGCAGTGTGCACGGCGCAACACTCGGACAGCTTGTGGGCGGCCGCGTTCGATTTGCCGGATGTCCCGCGCGGTGCCACGTGATACAAAATCCAACGCCGCAGGGGAGGGCCGCGCCGATGGATCGCCGTCACGCCGTTGCGTCGATGCTGGCGGGGGCGGCCTTCGCGCCGGGCGTGCTGCGAGCGCAGGCGAGCTTTCCGGCGCGTCCCATCCGCATCATCGTCCCGGTCTCGCCGGGTGGCGGCGTCGACGCCTTCGCGCGGCTGATCGCCGCCAAGGTGGCGGCGCAGCGCAACGTCCAGTTCGTGGTCGAGAACCGCACCGGCGGCAACAGCACGATCGGCGGCCTCGACGTCGAGCGCGCCGCGCCGGACGGCTACACGGTGCTTTTTCACGCCTCGACGCACAACGTGGCGCGCCTCGTGCTGCGCGACGTGCCCTACGATCCGGTGGCGGACTTCACGCCCATCGCGCTCGCCGGCAACGCGCCGCTGCTGCACATCATTGCCAAGGACCGCCCCGAGAAGACGCCCGCCGAGATCGTCGCCGCCGCCAAGGCGAAGCCCGACGACTGGTCGTTCGCGACCGCGCAGCTCGGCGCGCCCGGGCACATCGCGGAGCTCGCATTCAACCAGTACACCGGGCTCAACGTGCCGGTGATCGTCTATCGCGGCACCGCGCCGGCGATGAACGACGTCGCGGGCGGACACGTGCCGATGATGATCGAGGCGATGCTCGCGCTGCTGCCGCTGGCGCGCGGCGGCAACGTGCGGGCGGTCGCGGTGACGAGCCGGAAACGCAGCGCCCTTGCGCCCGACATCCCGACCATGGCGGAGCTCGGCCTGCCGCAGCTCGACCTCGGCGCCTGGTGGGGCATGTGGGGACCGCCGAAAATGCCGACGGAGGTCGTGCACACCATCAACGGCTGGGTCAACGCGGCCGTCAAGGCGCTCGCCGCCGAAGGGCGCCTTGCGGCGCTCGGCATCGAGCCGGTGGAAGAGACGCCGGAAGCATTCGCCAAGTTCGTCATCGCCGATCTTGCGCGCAGTGCACAAATCCTCTCGGCCGCCAAGTTTGCACCGCAATAGGCATGGCGGCGCGGCGATTTGACTGCGCGTGCCCAGGCTTCCGCCGGGGACGGACCATGGCGTCCGCACGTTGACTGGCCGGCCAGGTTGTAGCACCGTGGTGTCGGCGCGCAGAGCCCAAGCGCAGAGCCCAAGCAATGAATGAAACCGACGCAGGGAGCGAAAGGCACGCAGGCTGGAGCTGGTGGTATTTGCTTTTCGTGATCCAGTTCGTCGCGGTGCTGTGGCCACCCTTCTACAACAAGCTCGATCCCGCCTGGATCGGCATTCCGTTCTTCTACTGGTATCAGCTCGCCTGGGTCGTCGTCAGCGCGATCCTGACCGCGATCGTGTATTTCGCCACCGACGATTGACCAGGCCGGAGGTCCCCGTGCAGGGCGTCAACTGGACTGCTCTCATCATCTTCATCGTGCTGTTCGGCCTTATCACGATCCTCGGCTTTGCGGCCGCCCATTGGCGCAAGGGCGACCTCGATCAGCTGCACGAATGGGGCCTCGGCGGACGCCGCTTCGGCACGCTCATCACCTGGTTCCTGGTCGGCGGCGACCTCTACACCGCCTACACGTTCGTCGCAGTGCCGGCGCTCGCCTTCGGGGCGGGCGCGGTCGCGTTCTTTGCGGTGCCCTATACGATCGTGATCTACCCGATCCTGTTTCTCGCCTTTCCGCGGCTGTGGCACGTCTGCCGCAAGCATCAATACATCACGGCCGCCGATTTCGTGCGCGGCCGCTTCGGCAATCGCTGGCTCGCGCTCGCCGTGACCGTCACGGGCATCGTCGCGACCATGCCATACATCGCGCTGCAGCTCGTCGGCCTGCAGGTCGTGATCGGCGGGCTTGGTATTTACGGCAGCGGCCTTGCGGGCGACCTGCCGCTGATCATTGCGTTCATCATCCTCGCGGCCTTCACCTATTCGAGCGGGCTGCGCGCGCCGGCGTCGATTGCGATCGTCAAGGACATTTTGATCTATGTGACGGCGTTCACGGCCGTCATCGTGGTGCCGATCCAGCTCGGCGGCTTCGGCAATATCTTCGCCGCGGTCACGGCCGCGAAGATCCCGGTGATCCTGGCGGTACCGGGCGAGCACACGACCGGCGCCTACGGCGCCTATGCGACGCTCGCACTCGGCTCGGCCCTGGCGCTCTTCCTCTACCCGCACTCGATCACCGGCATCCTGAGCGCGAGCAGCGGCCACGCCATCCGCCGCAACGCGGCGCTGCTGCCGGGCTACTCGCTGATGCTCGGGCTGCTGGCGCTGCTCGGCTTCTTCGCGATCGCGGCCGGGGTCCGCGGCCTGCCGGAGTTCGTCGATGGGTTCAAGCAGTTCGGCAACAACTTCGCGATACCGGCGCTGCTCCTGCACAGCTTCCCGTCCTGGTTCGTCGGCATCGCGTTTGCGGCGATCGGCATCGGCGCGCTGGTGCCGGCCGCGATCATGTCGATTGCGGCCGCGAACCTCTACACCCGCAATATCCATCGCGAGTTCATCAATCCCAATCCGACCGATCGCCAGGAAGCGCAGATGGCGAAATGGGTGTCGCTGATCGTCAAGTTCGGCGCGCTCCTCTTCATCCTCTCGTTGTCGCCGACCTACGCGATCCAGCTGCAGCTGCTCGGCGGCGTGTGGATCATCCAGACGCTGCCGACCGTGCTGCTCGGCGTCTATACGCGCTGGTTCAACGACTGGGCGCTGCTGATCGGCTGGGCCGTCGGCATCATCGTGGGCACCGCGATGTCCGTCGTGGCGCATTATGCGCCGACCTTTCCGCTCGCGGTGGGCGGCTGGAGCTTCCCGGGCTACACGGCGTTCTACACGCTTATTCTCAACCTCGTGCTCGCCGTCGTGCTGACCCCGCTGTTCAACGCCATGCGCGCCGCGCCCGCCGACGCGACGGTGCCGGCCGACTATCGGGCGTGACGGGGTCCGCGCCGTCCACGCTCACACGAATTCCCTGTCCTTGTCGGCGGCGACGAAGCCGTCGAGCACCTCCGCGGATCGCGGGGTGCTACAACGAGCGAGGGCCTCGCGTCTCGCCCGGAGTCTGCACCATGCCGCGCCATCGTCTCAGCATGCTCGCCGTCTTGCTCGCGCTGACCGCAGCGACTTCCAGCCGCGCGCGCGATCCGTCCTACGTGGTGCTCGATCCGGATTCGTTCCAAAGCTTCGTCGCCAACTGGATGCCGGAGACTGAGCCGAAATGCGCGGCCATGCGATCACGGGCCGATTGGGACAAGGTGATGCATCCGGCGCCGGTCATGGGCGGGTCGAAGCCGTTCGCGCCTGGGCCTGACGTGTGGGCGCATGATGGCGTGCTGCTGGTGGCGCGCGTGATCCCGGCCGGCGACACCGCGAACGTCTTCAAGCTGCAGGGCGTCCGCCGCGCCGACGAGCGGATCGATGTCGACTACGCCTTCACGCCGCCCGCCCGATCGTCCTCGACCGTCAAATGGTGGCTCGGCGTGAGGGTGGCAAAGCCGCTGACCGCGACCGTGCGCTTTGTCGAAAACGGCCGCGTGGTCTGCATGGCTTCGGCCGAATAGGGGCGCGCAACTCGAGTTGTTCGTGAACTTGTTCACGCGGTCGCACCGACCGCATGGTAGCGTCCCAGCCCCCGAGCTTTCTCAGAGAGGATTCCCTGCATGCGCCATATTCGCTTGATGTCGATCCTTGTCCTCGTCGCCGCGCTGCTCGCACCGGCAAGCCGCGCCCAGGACGCGGGCGCCCAGGCTTTCCTGCAGAGCGTCTACGCGCCTTATGAGAAGCCGGAGAAGTCGAACGACATCAGCTCGCAGGCGAAGGCCGCGCGCTATTTCGACCCCTCGCTCGTCAAGCTCCTCGTCCGGGACATGGCCGAGGCGAAGAAGCGCCAGGAAGTCGGCCGGCTCGACTTCGATCCCTTCACCGCGTCGCAGGATTGGGAGGCGACCAAGATCGAGCTCAAGGTCGTGCCCGGCGCGGGCGCCGATCGCGCCACCGGCACCGCGCGCTTCACCGCCGTCGGCGAGAAGGAGCCGACCGTGGTCACGCTCGATCTCGTCAAGACGCCGGCCGGCTGGCGCATCGCCGACATGCACTGGTCCGGGCAGGCGGATTCGCTCGTCGCCGTGCTGAGCAAGAAAGAGTGACTCGATGTATTCGAGATTTGCGGCGATGCCGCGCGGCCGCTTTG
>DATBZM010000104.1:0-3941 GCA_036513175.1 Xanthobacteraceae bacterium
TCCCCCCTCCCCGCCCTCCCCCGCAAGCGGGAGAGGGAGCGCACGCTCAGCACGATATTCTCTACATCTCCCGCAGCGAACTTTTGTTCGCCTGCCGGCGCTCGGCGGCCTTGCGCTTCTGCACGCCGAGAAACGCAGTCAGGTCGGCGTCGAGGACGCCGCGCGCGTCGGCGAGCTGCGGCAGGAAGAAATCGGGCCGCTCGTTCATCTCGACGATCACCGGTCCGCTGTCGAGCGCCGCCACGTCCCAGCCGATCAACGGCACGTGCTGCATCAACCGCGCCGCCTCGACCACCATTGCGGCCATGGCGTCCCAGTGCGGAAGCTGGAACCCGATCATGTGCACCTTGGTGTCGGGATGGAAAATGTGATGCGCGAGCGACAGCCCCGCGCCCGACAGCACGCGCTGCACGGTTCCGGTTGCGCGATCGATCTGCGCCAGCAGGTTGCCGGCGCGCCAGTAGTTGTCGGCGATATTGTCGCCCGCCGGGATCTTCCAGCAGGCGCGAAAAACCTTGGGCGCGCCCTCGAGGTTGAGCGTCACGATGCGGATCGTGGGCAGCCGGTCGCCGCATAAAGCGCGGATCGCCGCATGCGGCGAGGCGAACTTCTGGAACATGTAGCCGCCCGGATAGTGCCGCACGATGTCGGCGACGAAGGCATCGAGCGCGACCACGCGGCCATCGGTCGTCTGCAGGCAATGCGACTGGGACGAATAGCGCTTGAGCCCGACCGAGCCGAGGCTCTGCAGGCCTTCGGTCGGCTTGCCGAACAACGGATAGCTGGACTCATCGGCGAGCACGCGGCGCAGTCCGTCGGCGTCGCGCGCCACGTGCGCGGCGGTCGTGCCGAGTTGCGGGCAATAGACCGCGTGCGTCGGGATGACCGGAAAACCATAGGCCGAAAGGTAGCTCGCCATCGCGATCTTGTTGTCGAACATGCCCCACCAGTCGTGGCGGAAATTGACCTGCTGATGGATTTCGACCCCGCGATGCTGTCCGACCACCGCTCGGCGGTCGGCGCCTTCCCACAACGCCTCGTCGAACAGGCGCAGCTGCGCGTAGTCCTTGAACGAAACCTTGCCGGGCCCGAACGAGAGGCCGACATAGTCGCGCATGATCTTGAGAGGGCTCGTCTTGGTCTCGCCTACCATGCGCAGCAGCACGGTATCGACCGCTTGCGTCGCGCGCGGCCGCGCAATGTCGACGACCGACTTCTCCGGTTCGTGGCCGCCCGCATTGTGTTCCGGAATCTTGGCGAGAACGGCGGTCATGAGAAGCTCCGGATCGATCGCGGCGCAAGGGCTTGGAATCAGGTTCGGCAGATGCGGTTAAACAAAGATTAAATTCCGTGGCTTTTGCCGACCGGAGGCCTAAAATAACGCTCAGAAGTCAAGCCGATCGCGGCGCGCCGCCGAATGCCGTGCGGACCATCGTTACGCTGGAAACGCGCGTGTCGCGTGCGCGGTGGATCAGAGGCGATCATTTTCCCGTCCGCCGACGTGACGATATGCTCTCACTCTTTCGCGGCGAGAGCACAGAGGCGCCTTGCAACGGCCACGCTTTGTGGCTGAATGCGCCGAACGAGGCTAAGGGGAGCGGCGAACGCAAAGCTGCAGGCTCGAGGCGGTAGGATCAGGATGCTTACGCTCTATTCGATGCGGCGCTCCGGCAACTGCTACAAGGTGCGCCTCGGGCTCGCTCAGCTGAAAATCCAGCACCAGCTCATCGAGGTCGACATCCTCAAGGGCGATACCCGCACGCCCGAGTTCCTCGCCAAGAACCCGAGCGGCCATGTGCCGCTGCTCGAAGTGGCGCCCGACCGCTTTCTCGCCGAATCGGGCGCGATCCTCTGGTACATCGCCGGCGGCACGCCGCTCGCGCCTGACGACCGCATCGATCGCGCCGATGCGCTGCAATGGATGTTTTTCGAGCAGCACAGCGTCGAGCCGAACCTCGGCGCCGCGCATTTCTGGCTCACCATGGTCAAGGGCGGGCGCGAGCTGCAGACCCACGCGCTCGAGGATTGGACCGAGAACGGCTACCAGGCGCTCGGCGTGATGGAGAAGCATCTCGCGACGCATGATTTCTTCGCCGCCGGCCGCTACACCATCGCCGACATCGCGCTCTACGCCTATACGCACATGGCGAACGAGAGCGCCTTCGATCTCACCGGTTTTCCGTCGATCCGCACGTGGCTCAAGCGCGTCGCCGATCAGCCCGGATACGTGCCGATCAATTGGCAGCCCGCCACCATGGCGATCGTCGAGTAAAGCATTCGACGCCGCAAGAGCGCATGTCCCGGCGAAGTGGATACCGGTTCGCCGAGAAGGACATGCGCCAATGCGCAAATCCGGCGCGCCCCGGATGATTTTTGCCCGACGCGTTGCGCGTTAGCAACATACGCGGAAATTCGCGATCGCGCGTTTCTGCGTTAACCCTTTCTTAACCGCGCGCCACGAAATCGCCGCTGATCCTCAATGGCGTCGCCGGATTCCGGTCGAAACGCCGCCGGTATCAGGCCCGAGTTTCCTCGCCAAGGGGAAGTGATTCGAAAGGCAGATGCCATGACGCTTGACCGGATCGATCGCACGGGCTTCACGCCGCCGGCGTGCGCCCGCGCCCACGACCACCGCTCCACCGCCGTCGCGCAGCTCATCACGTCGGCGGCGCTTGTTCTGTCGATCGCGGTGGCCGTGACCGCGATGTCGGTCGGCATCGCGCGCGCCGATGGCCTCAAGGCCATCGCCGAGGATTCGAGCGCATACGTCGCCGTCCTGCTGTCGCTTCTGCTCGTCGGCATGGGCGGCCTCACGGCGTGGATGAGTCGCGCGCGGGTGGAATCGCGCGAGTAGCCGCGGGTAAAGCGAGTTTTTGCGGCACGGACGGTCTTCGCGCCCGCACCATTTTCTGAACCCACGCAAATTTTTCGGCGTATATCCTGGCGTTGAATTTCGGAACGAGCGGCAGCCGCGTCGCGTTGCCGTCGGGACGATTGATTCCGCGAAAGGACGCCATGGATCGCCCGACGATATTCGGCATTGTCGCCGCCGCGCTGACCGCGGCAGCGCCGGCGGGCGCGCAGACTTTTCCGTCCTCCGCCGGACCGCTTGCGGTCACGACCTTCGCGCGCGGCCTCGTCCATCCGTGGAGTCTCGCGTTCCTGCCGGACGGCCGCATGCTGGTGACCGAGCGGCCGGGCCGCATGCGCATCGTCGACAAGGACGGCAAGCTCTCGGCCCCGCTCGCCGACGTGCCGCGCGTCGTCGCCGGCGGACAGGCGGGCATGCTCGACGTGCGCCTCGACAATGCGCTATGGCTGCTCACCGACAATCCGGCCGGGCGCATCCTGCGGGTCACGCCGGCGAAACGATGAACGCGCCGCCGAACACGACGACGACCGAACTGCCGCGCGCCGCTTGCCCACGCTGCGGCGCGACGTTGGTGTGCGAGCCGCGGGGCGACTGCTGGTGCAAGCACGAGCCCGTCCGCCTGCCCGTGCCTGTCGCCGGCGAAAGTTGTCTTTGTCCTGATTGCTTGCGCCGGGCCGCCGCGAGCGCCTGATGCCCATGCCGGCTCACCCGTGCCTCAGCTTGAGGCCGAGAATCACCAGCATCAAAACGAGCGTCACGACGCTCGAGGTGATCAGCGGCCAATCGATCAGCGCGACGCCGTAGGCCAGCCATAGCGCCATCCCGAACGTAAACATACCGGTCGCGGACAGCGAGATCGACCGCGTCTCGCGCTCGCGGATGGTCTTGAGCGCCTGCGGCAGCCAGCACACCGTGGTGAGCACGGCGCCCGTCATGCCGATCGCGTCAATGAGATTCAAATGCATTGCCAAGGCGATGTAGCGATGATTCGCGCAAGGTGTGTGACAGGCGAGCGTCGGTGCGCTCGGCGCCCGCGCTCCCTCTCCCCGCTGAAGAAGCGGGGAGAGGG
>DATBZM010000105.1:0-2333 GCA_036513175.1 Xanthobacteraceae bacterium
CCCTCTCCCCACCCAAGTCGGGCCTGCCCGACTTGGGCATCAATAGTGCCGAACTCGGGCAGGCCCGAGTTCGGATGCGGGGAGAGGGAGCACGGACGCCGTGCAAGAGGCCGCCCCATGCCCACTGAGCCCGCGACCGCCAAGATCCTCCCCCTCCCCCGCCGCGGCCCGTCGCGCCGCGACGAGCTCGAGTTCCTCCCCGCCGCGCTCGAGATCATCGAGACGCCGGCCGGCCCGCTCGGCCGCGCCATCGGCGCCGCCATCCTCGCCTTCGTCGTCATCGCGATCGCCTGGGCCTGCCTCGGCCACGTCGACATCATCGCGACCGCGCAGGGCAAGGTGATCCCGGTCGGCCGCATCAAGGTGATCCAGCCGCTGCAGGCCGGCACCGTCACGGCGATCAACGTGCGCGACGGCGATCGCGTCGCCGCCGGCCAGATCCTGGTCGAGCTCGACCACACCGTGAGCGCCGCCGAGCGCGGCCACGTGATGGAGGACTTGACCGCGGCGCGCCTCGACGCGGCGCGGCTCACGGCGCTGCGCGCCGGGCTCGACGCCGGCGGCATCGCGCCGGTCGGCTTCGCGCCGCCGGCCGGCGCCTCGCCGCATGACGTCGCGCGCACGCGCGCCGCCATGCAGGCGCAGGCCGACCAGCAGGCCGCCAAGATCGCTTCGCTCGACCACCAGATCGCGCAGAAGGCAGCCGAAGCCGACGGGATCGCGGCGACCATCACCAAGCTCACGGATGGGCTGCCGTTCCTCGAGCAGACCGCGGACCTGCGCGAAAAAGTGATGAAGATGCAATACGGCAACCTCGTCGCGCATCTCGAGGCGCAGCTCAAGCTGTCGGAACAGAGGAACGAGCTGATCGTGCAGCAGCGCAAGGCGATCGAGATCGCGGCGGCGCGCGAGGCGCTCGAGGCGCAGCGCGCGCAGACCAAGGCCGAGTACGCGCAAGGCATCATCAGCGACCTCGCCGACGCGGAGCAGAAGGCGGCGCAGTCGGCCGACGACTTGATCAAGGCGGACCGCAAGATCGCCGACGAGACCTTGCGCGCCCCGAGCGACGGGATGGTGCAGCAGCTCGCCCTGCACACGATCGGCGGCGTGGTGACGCCGGCGCAGCAGCTCATGGTCGTGGTGCCGGCCGAAACCCATCTCGAGATCGAGGCGATGGTGCAGAACAAGGACATCGGCTTCGTGCACGAGGGCGACGCCGCCGAGGTCAAGATCGACACCTTCAGCTTCACCAAGTACGGCCTGCTGCACGGGCGTGTGCTGAGCATCTCGGCCGACGCCATCCAGCGCGACAAGCCGCCGACCGAGGGCGGCGCCGCCGCCAGCGACAAGGACGCGCGCAACAACTCGACCTCTCGCACCAGCGAGCCGTCCGGCCAGGAGCTGCTCTACTCGGCGCGCATCGCGCTCGACACCACGCGCATGCAGGTCGAAGGCCGCATGGTCGACCTCGCGCCCGGCATGGCGGTGACGATCGAGATCAAGACCGGCCAGCGGCGCATCATCGAGTACCTGCTGTCGCCACTGCTGCGCTACAAGCAGGAGAGCTTGCGGGAGAGGTGAATGCGTGCAGCGAAGCGGACTACGAGTGTCGTTGACGGTGGGGCACCTGGCTTTGTTGTCCGACGCGAGCAGTTTCGCGTTCGATGCGAAAAAGCCGTTCACTCGTGTCCCGGGCGCAGTGCAGCGCGAAGCGGTGCACTGCAGACCCGGGACCCAGGTGCTTGCGGCGCGAAATAGCTTCTGCGATACGAAAAGTAACGAAGAATTCGATTGAGGACGACTCGCTAAGGAGCGCGGTCAATGACTGTCACGAGCTAATGTATGAGTATTTGCGCGGCGTAAACAAGAAGACATTTTGCATTTCAATTGAACCGCGCGTTTATGAAGCAGATGCTGTTCGGATGAGCTATTACCTTCGCGGCCCTACGGACGTAGATCCTTCCATCGTGATAGAAACTAAAGCTAAACAAATTGGTTGAAATCGGCGTATAACGAATTATGGCGACGACGAATCACGGTGACAGTGCACTTAACAGATCGCCTTGCGCCTCGTCCGTAGGCGTCCGCGGCTTCGGCCCGCGCTTGCCCGGCCTGAGGACGGGATGGCATTAGAGGATCAACGTTATGGGTGGCAGAGGCCTCGCGGAAGTGTATCCGCTGTACACGAGGGTGCTAGCCCGGATTTCTCACACAATCTTTGCATGACTGCCGAACATTGCGCGAGAGGCGGCGAGAGTTTTTCAGGCGCAAAGCCGGTCGTGGCGTCGGTGGACGCGAACCGATCTGGGATTTTCATGAGCTGCGAGAGCAGC
>DATBZM010000106.1:0-7544 GCA_036513175.1 Xanthobacteraceae bacterium
TAGAGGGTGCCGGCTTGGAGCGTCACGCTCAGCGGCTCCGCCACCGACGCGCGGCATTGCGTGAGGTCGGCGCGCGTGACGGGGCTGCCGATCCGCTCGAGGTCGGCCGCGATCTCGCGGCCGACGTCGCCGCGGTAGAAGTCGTCGAGCCCGGCACGAGCCAGATGATCGAGCGTTCCGGCCAGCGTCGTCTGGCGCAGCGTGGTGCCGGCCGCTGGCGGCTTGCCGGCCAAGAGGAACGTCTGCGCAAAGCCCGGCGCGTCCGCGAGCTCGGCGAGCTTCTCGGTCGTCAGCCGCGCCTGGCTGCGCGCGACCACGTAGCCGTCGCGTGCATGCCGGATGGCGTGCGCGAGCAGGCTTTCGAGCGGCAGCCGGCCGCCCTGCGCCTTGGCGGCTTCGAGCGCGAGCGCCCAGCCGGCGACCGCGCCCGGGACGGTGAGCGCGGCGAGCGGTCCGCGCGCCGGGATCGTCTCGTGCTCGTGATAAAGCTCGCGGCGGGCGTTGGCGCCGGCCCGCCCCGCCGCCATCAGCGCCCGCACCCGGCCGGAGCGTTCGCGGATGAGCCAGAAGCCGTCGCCGCCGATATGATTCATGTGCGGATAGACGGCCGCGATCGTCGCCGCCATCGCGACCATGGCCTCGATGGCGTTGCCGCCCTCCGCCAGCACGGCGCGGCCGGCCTCCGCAGCGGCGGAGTGAGGGGCGGCGACGACCCCGCCGCGGTGGCCGGCGCTGTGCAGATCCATCGAATCAGGCCGCGTCCGCGAGGCCGCGGCGCCGCAGCAGCGCCTCCTCGTCGGGCAGCCGGCCGCGGAAGGCCTTGTAGGCCTCGTCCGGGGTGCGCGAGCCGCCGGCCGAATAGATGAAGCGATGGAGCCGCTCGGCGGTCGCGCGGTCGAACACGTTGCCGGTCTCCTGGAAGGCGTTGAAGGCGTCGGCGTCGAGCACCTCCGACCACATGTAGCTGTAATAGGCCGCCGAATAGTGGTCGCCGGCGAAGACGTGGCTGAATTGCGGCGAGCGGTGCCGCATCACGATCTCCTCCGGCATGCCGATGCGGTCGAGCGCCGCGCGCTCGAACGCCGCCGGATCGAGATGGTCGGCGTCGGCAAGCGAATGGTAGTCGAGATCGACGATCGCCGAGGCGACGTATTCGACCGTCGTGAAGCCCTGATTGAAGGTGCGCGCCGCCTTGAGCTTGGCAATCAGCGCATCGGGCATCGGCTCGCCGGTGCGATAGTGCACCGCGAAGGATTTGAGGATTTCCGGCGTGTCGAGCCACTGCTCGTAGAGCTGGGACGGCAGCTCGACGAAATCGGTCGCAACCCCGGTGCCGGAGATCAGCGGGTAGGTGACGTCCGAGAGCAGCGCGTGCAGGGCGTGGCCGAACTCGTGAAAGAGCGTGCGGGCGTCGTCGTGGCTGAGCAGCACCGGGCCGTCATCTGCCCCCTTGGAGAAGTTCATCACGTTGAACACCAGCGGCCGCACCTCGCCGTCGAGCTTGTCCTGCTCGCGCAGGGTCGACATCCAGGCGCCGCTGCGCTTCGACGGCCGGGCGAAATAGTCGCCGAAGAACAGGCCGAGGTGGCGCCCGTCGGCCGCCTTGATCTCCCACGCGCGCATGTCGGGATGCCAGACCGGCACGTCGGTGCGCGGCGTCGCCGTGATGCCAAAGAGCCGGCGGGCGGTCTCGAAGGCGGCAGCGATCATGCGGTCGAGCTGGAGATAGGGCTCGAACTCGCCTTCGGCGATGTCGCAGCGCTGCTGGCGCAGCTTCTCGGCGTAGTATCGCCAGTCCCACGCCGCGAGCTTGAAGTTGCCGCCCTCGGCCTGGATCATCTGCTGCATGGCGTCGCGGTCGGCGAGCGCCCGCTGCCGCGCTGGCGCCCAGACCTTCTCCAAAAGCCCGCGTGCCGCCGCAGGCGTTTTGGCCATGGCGTCGTCGAGCCGGTAGTCGGCCCAGGTCGGATAGCCCAGCAGCTTCGCCTTCTCGCTGCGCAGCCGCACCATCTCGGCGATCACCGGCCGGTTGTCGCTCTCGCCGCCTTCGCCGCGGGCGATCCAGGCGCGAAAGGCCTTTTCGCGCAGGTCGCGGCGGCGCGAGAAGGCGAGGAACGGCTCGACGCTGGAGCGCGACAGTGTCACGGCCGCGGGGCTTTCCAGCCCGCGCTCCTGCGCGACCGCGCGGGCGCCGGCGCGCAGATGCTCCGGCAGGCCGGCGAGATCCGGTTCGCCGTCAAGCGGCAGCACGTAGCCCTGCTCGTCGGCGAGGACCCGCTGGCTGAACTTGGTGCCGAGCGCCGCGAGGCGCTCGCCGATCTCGGCAAGCCGGGCCCGCGCCGCGTCGTCGAGCCCGGCGCCGGCGCGGCGAAAGGTCACGAAGTAGCGATCTAGCACCCGCGCCTCTTCGGCATCGAGCCCGGACGGGTCCGCCTTGACGGCTGCGATGCGCTTGAACAGGGCCTGGTTCATGTGGATCGCGTCCCAATGGGCAGTGAGGCGAGGCACGATGTCGCGCTCGAGCGCGAGCAGCGCCTCGTTGCTGTGGGCGCCGACGAGGGCGAAGAAGGTGGCTGACACCCGGGCGAGCGGCCGCCCCGAGCGCTCCAGCGCCCGGATCGTATTGGCGAAGGTGGGCGCCGCCATCTGCGCCGCGATCTCCGCGATCTCGCCCTGGTGCAGCGCGAACGCCGCCGCAAAGGCCGGGCCGAAATGCGCCGGCTCGATCGCCGCGAACGGTGGCGCCGCGAACGGCGCATCCCCGGCCGCAAGCAGCGGATTGTCGCCAGACTCGGGAAGCTCGGAGGGGACCTGTTTCATTGAAATATCGCTCGTCCGGCCGCATTTCGGGCGGCTTGCCGGGCTTGATCGCAGTGCCCATTTGATGGAGATTGCGGCCGCCAGACAGGGATTTATGCGATGCGCGACGTTGCTTCAACCAAGGGACCGCGGCGGATTGCGTGGCAGAACGTGTCGACCGTTCTGAGCGCCGCCATCCTGATCAGCGCCGAGGTGTTCGGCGCTGCCTTCGCGGGCGGCTGGGCGGCCGCAAACCTGATCGGGCTCGGCTCCTACGGCGTCTACGCCTTCCAGCTCGCCTTCTTCGTCGTCGGCCTCATCGTGATGGTCGCCTTCGTGCGCAACGCCGTGCGCGTCGAGCCGTTCACGGTGCGCGACTGACGCGCTCGCAGCGTCGCGCGCGCCGCTCTGCGCGTGCCAAAGCGCCCCACATTAATCATCTCGAAACCGTTTCGATCGCTTCGGTGAAAAAACTTTTGCACGCGCCGCGATTTTTTCTTGCGTGCAATTCAGAATCCACTTATTTCAATCTTGCCCAAATTCGCACGTGCCTGTGGCCGTGTGTCGGTCGGTGGGCATCCGGACAAGAGGCCGGACAGCCGCCCGGAGTGAGATCGCCAAGACGGCGTGTCGAACGGACGAGCATCTCGAGAGTTCAGAGGCGCTCATCCACAGACACAAAAGTCTGCGATCGCTTGCAGCTCCGAACACTTGACTGACAGCCGGAGGCGAAACCGGCGCACCTCGTTCTCCACGAGGGACGCGGCTTAAAGCAACGACGGAGCGGGCTTTTTTGGTCTCTGCCGGTTCTCCACCCACCGGCTCGGGCTACCGAAGAGGCTTGTTCTTCATTGCCGGCCGTGCGGACGGGGTCTCCCCTTTCCAATCCAAGGCAGCATGGTCGGGTTTTAGAGAGTCCGGCACCGGCGCGTCCCCATCGCGCGTCGGCGCCACCTCGAAAACCCGCATCACATCGGGCGGTTCGCCGCCCCTGACCCGTGGGGAGAGCGCCATGACTGAGCGCATCCGCGAGTTTCTCCGCAACCGCCGCGCGGAGAGACAGGACGACGCACCTTGCCTGGTCGTCGACCTCGACGTCGTTCGCGACAACTATCAGGCCTTCGCCAAGGCGCTGCCGGACACGCGCGTGTTCTACGCCGTGAAGGCGAACCCGGCGCCGGAGGTGCTGGCCGTGCTCGCCAAGCTGGGGTCCTGCTTCGACACCGCCTCGATCCCGGAGATCGAGATGGTGCTCGCGGCCGGCGCCACGGCCGAGCGGATCTCGTATGGCAATACGATCAAGAAGGAGCGGGACGTGGCCCGCGCCTATGCGCTTGGCGTGCGGCTCTTCGCGGTCGACAGCAAGGCGGAGGTCGACAAGATCGCCCGCAAGGCGCCCGGATCGAAGGTCTTCTGCCGCTTCCTGCACGACTGCGCCGGGGCCGAATGGCCGCTGTCGCGCAAGTTCGGTTGCGATCCCACGATGGCGGTCGAGGTGCTCGAGCATGCCCACCGCCAGGGGCTCGTCGCCCACGGCGTGTCGTTCCACGTCGGCTCGCAGCAGCGGCGCACCCAGGCCTGGGACGCGGCGCTCAAATCGGCCGCCGCGATCTTCCGCGCCTGCGCGGAGCGCGGCATCAACCTCGCCATGGTCAACCTCGGCGGCGGCTTCCCGACCCGGTACCTCAAGGAGGTTCCGGCCGTGAAGTCCTACGGGACGGCGATTTTCCGCGCGCTGCGCAAGCACTTCGGCAACGCGATCCCGGAGACGATCATCGAGCCCGGCCGCGGCATGGTCGGCAATGCGGGGGTGATCGAGGCGGAAGTCGTGCTGGTCTCGAAGAAGAGCGAGGCCGACGACGTGCGCTGGGTCTACCTCGACATCGGCAAGTTCGGCGGCCTCGCCGAGACCATGGACGAGTCGATCCGCTATGCGATCCGCACGCCGCGTGACGGCGACGAGACGGCCGCCTGCGTGATCGCCGGCCCCACCTGCGATTCCATGGACGTGCTCTACGAGAAGGATCCGTACATGCTCCCGGTGAGCCTGGAGATCGGCGACAAGGTGCTGATCGAGGGCACGGGCGCCTATACGACCACCTACGCGTCGGTCGCCTTCAACGGTTTCTCGCCGCTCCAATCCTTCCACATCTGAGCCGCGCGCGAGCGCGCGTGCGTCCCGGCAGGTGCGCCGCCCAAGGGCGGTGCACCTGTGCCCGGGCGCGGAGGAATGCCATGACCACCATTCGCTCGGAAAACCCGGCCGACGTCGCGGCGCGCGAGGCGCTGCTCGACGTCGCCTACGGCCCGGTCCGCTTCGCGAAGCCGTCGGCGCGCCTGCGTGAGCGGCGCGAGCCGGCCCTCGCCCTCGTCGCCGCCGAGAAGGGCCGCGTCGTCGGCACCGTCCGGCTCTGGCCGGTGCTCGCCGGCGCGGACCGGCCGGCACTGCTGCTCGGCCCGCTCGCGGTGCATCCCGACTGCCGCCGCCGCGGCATCGGCGCCGCCCTGATGCGGCGCGCGATCCGCGCCGCCAAACAGGCAGGTCACGCAGCCGTGCTGCTGGTCGGCGATGCGCCTTACTACGGCCGCTTCGGCTTTTCGGCCGAAAAGACCGCGGCGCTGGCGATGCCGGGCGCGAATCGGCCCGATCGGCTCCTCGGCCTGGAGCTCTCGGCCGGCGCACTCGATGACGCGCATGGCGTCATTCGCACCGACGCCCGCAGCCGCCGTCCGGCGGCGCGAGCCGCGCAATCCGTTGCCGTCGCACAGGCGGCATAAACCGGCCGCATACAGGGTCGGAGCACTTCCCTCGGTGCCGCACGAGCGATAATCATGCGGCACCTTTGTTTTTCCCGTTCGCCTCGCGCGCTCCCGGAGATTTGCAATGACCCAATGGCCCGTGCATGGCCGCATCAGCGGCCCGATCGTCATGATCGGCTTCGGCTCGATCGGCAAAGGCACGCTGCCGCTGATCGAGCGGCATTTCGACTATGACAAGGCGCGCTTCGTCGTCATCGATCCGGAGGACAAGGATCGCAAGCTGCTCGACGAGCGCGGCATCCGCTTCGTCCATCAGGCGGTGACGCGGCAGAACTACCGCGAGCTGCTCGTCCCCCTGCTGACCGCCGGCGGTGGCCAGGGCTTTTGCGTCAACCTCTCGGTCGACACCTCCTCGCTCGACCTCATGGAGCTGTGCCGCGAGATCGGGACGCTTTACATCGACACCGTGGTCGAACCCTGGGCGGGCTTCTACTTCGATTCCAAGCTCGGGCCGGAGGCGCGCTCGAACTACGCGCTGCGCGAGACCGTGCTGGCGGCGCGCCGGCGCAATCCGGGCGGCACCACCGCGGTCTCCTGCTGCGGGGCCAATCCCGGCATGGTGTCGTGGTTCGTCAAGCAGGCGCTCATCAACATCGCGGGCGACCTCAAGATCAAGGCTGCCGAGCCGAAGACCCGCGAGGCGTGGGGGCGGCTGGCGAAAAAGCTCGGCGTCAAGGGCATCCATATCGCCGAGCGCGACACCCAGCGGGCGAAGCAGCCGAAGCCCATGGACGTCTTCGTCAACACCTGGTCGGTGGAAGGATTTCTCTCGGAGGGCGTGCAGCCGGCCGAGCTCGGCTGGGGCACGCACGAAAAATGGCTGCCGAAGAACGGCCACAAGCACAAGACCGGCTGCGGCGCCGCGATCTATCTGACCCAGCCCGGCGCCAATACGCGGGTGCGCTCGTGGACGCCGACCGCGGGCGGACAGTACGGCTTCCTCGTCACCCACAACGAGTCGATCTCGATCGCCGACTACTTCACGCTGCGCAACGGCCGCAAGGTCGTCTATCGCCCGACCTGCCACTACGCCTATCACCCGTGCAACGACGCGGTGCTCTCCCTGCACGAGTTGTTCGGCCGTGCTGGCAAGCGGCAGGAGGAGGTCTACATCCTCGACGAGCACGATATCGTCGACGGCATCGACGAGCTCGGCGTGCTCGTCTACGGCCACAAGAAGAACGCTTACTGGTTCGGCTCGCAGCTCTCGGTCGACGAGACGCGTGATCTTGCGCCCTACCAGAACGCGACCGGCCTGCAGGTGACCTCGGCCGTCCTCGCCGGCATGGTGTGGGCGCTGGAGAGCCCGGCGGCTGGCATCGTCGAGGCCGACGAGATGGATTTCCTCCGCTGCCTTGAGGTGCAGATGCCCTATCTCGGGCCGGTGATCGGCGAATACACCGACTGGACGCCGCTGACCGACCGGCCGGGCTTCTTCCCCGAGGACATGGACAAGCGCGATCCGTGGCAGTTCCGGAACGTGCTGGTACGCTGACAGCTCCGCTTTCTCTTGAATCTCGAGCAGCTTACTGATATCTACTGATGGTATCTATCGGAGACAACGTGAGCCTGCGCCATGACGACTGCCAAGCTGTTCAGCACCGGCCGCAGCCAAGCTGTCCGCTTGCCCAAGGAATTTCGTTTTCCCGGCAAGGAGGTGCGCATTCGCCGATTCGGCACTGGCGTGCTGCTTGAGCCGATGTCGGTCGACATGAAAGCGGTGTTCGCCGCGATCGATGCCATCGATGCGCCGCCGTTCCCGGATCGTAATCAGCCGCCGGTGCCCGAAAGGGACTTTGATCTCGATTGACCTTTCTTCTCGACACCAATGCCCGCATTGCGGCGCTCAATGGCCGGCCGGCCCTCGTTCGTGACCGGATCGTGCTCGCCAGGAACGCCAGCAGCGAAATCACAGTGTCCAGCAT
>DATBZM010000107.1:0-2853 GCA_036513175.1 Xanthobacteraceae bacterium
CCGCCGCCGCGCGCCGACGAGCCGATCCGGCTCGGCATCGTCAGCGCCTTCTTCCGGCAGCATTCGAACTGGAAGATCCCGATCTCCGGCTGGCTTGCCGGGCTCGACCGCAAACGGTTTCGCCTGTTCGCCTACCATCCGGCGACGGAGCGCGATGCGCAGACCGAGGTCGCCGCATCGCTGTGCGAGCGCTTCGTCCAAGGTCCGCTGCCGCTCGCGGGATGGCGCGACGCCATTCTGCGCGATGCGCCGCACGCCTTGCTCTATCCCGAGATCGGCATGGACAAGGTGACGGCGCAGCTCGCGGCGCAGCGGCTTGCCCCGGTGCAGTGCGTCTCCTGGGGGCATCCGGTCACCAGCGGATTTCCCACCATCGACTATTTTCTGAGCAGCGACCGCATGGAGCCGGCAGGCGCGGAGGCGCACTACACGGAACGCCTCGTGCGCCTGCCCAACCTGTCGATCTGCTACCAACCGGCAGACGATGTGCCGCCGGTTCCACTCGACCGCGCGCAGCTCGGCCTGCGCGCCGGCGCGATCGTATTTTGGTGTTGTCAATCGCTGCCGAAATACCTGCCGCAGTTCGACGAGGTGTTTGCCCGCATCGCCGCTGCTGTCGGCGATTGCCAGTTCACATTCATTGAATTTGGTGGCGGGCCGCGCATCACCGATCTCTTCCGCGCCCGCCTCGATCGCGCGTTCGCCCGCCTCGGCCTCTCCGCCGCCGATCACTGCGTCCTGCTGCCCCGGCTCGCGCCGGATCGCTTCGTCGCCGCGATCGGCCAATGCGACATCCTGCTCGACAGCATCGGCTGGTCCGGCTGCAATTCGACGCTGGAAAGCCTTGCGCACGATCTGCCGATCGTGACGCTTGCCGGTGCATTCATGCGCGGCCGTCACACGGCGGCCATTCTCGAGATGATGGGGGTCGCGGAGACCATTGCGCGCAGCCTCGACGACTATGTCGCGATCGCCATCCGGTTGGGCCGTGACGAGACGGCGCGCGCGGCCGTGCGGGCCACAATCGCGGCGAACAAGCAGCGCGTCTATGGCGATCGCACCTGCATCGCGGCGCTCGAAGACTTTCTCGAGCGCGCGGTGCGACCCGACGTCTCAAGCTAGCCTCGCCGTTGCGGCAAGCGAAATGCTACGCTTGCGACGATGAAGAAATCCACGACCCGCCGAGCCCGTCACGCCCTCGCGACTCTCGTCATGGCGCTCGCGGCTTTGCTCTCGGTCGTCGCGTCCGGTGACACGGCGCCGAAGACCGATTCGGCCGCGCCGCTGACGCCGGAGCAATGGGCCAAGATCGTCAAACGGATGGATGCCCAAGGCGACACGCGTGTGCTGCCCTTCAAGGTGGCCGAGCATCTCGGCCTTACCAAAGGCGCGCAGATCCTCACTGTGCGTGAGCTCGCGTTCGAGCGCGAGGGCTACCAGCACGGGATCTATCGCAACCTCGACCCCAAGGACGATCGCGTCATCCTGGCATTCCGCACGCCGGAAAAGCGCTGGACCGCCTTCCTCACCGATTCGCGGTTCAAGCTTCTCTCGGCCATCGTCTGGAGCGCGGGAGAGGAACCGGTGCCGTGGCCGAACGGCGAATCGCTGCCGGCTTTCAACAACGAGCTCGTCTACTGGTCCGTGCTCGCTGACTTGTTCTGAGGTGGAATCCCACCGATCGCGGGTGGGATGTGAAAAAGTTGGGCCGCGCGAATCGAGTTCCTGCAATGCACCCATCGGCGGTGCTCGGCGGCGGAAAATCATTCTGGTACAAGATATTCCACCAGATAGTGCATCGCACCATCAGAAGATTCGAACATCGTCCCGCACGGCCGAGTGTTGCATGTTTGCCACTAAATTTGGCAAAACGCATCTGGCATACCACAAACATGTCAACAATCGCCCACCTGTGCGGCAATATGGCATCGGCATTAAGGTTAATACGGGACCGCGGGGGCGGTCTCGGGACAAGTGCCAAAGGGGGGCGAGATGAAGTCCAAGCTTCTGGCGGGCACCGCAACCGCGGCTTTGAGCCTGGCGCTGTTTTCCCACGCAACCTCCGCGGCAACGCTCGACGACGTGATGCGTCGCCTCGACAAGCTCGAGAAAGAAAACTCTGAGCTGCGCAAGCAGGTACACACGCTCTCCTCGCAGCGGGCCGGCACCTATGCGGCGGTTCCGCCCGCTGCCGCGGCGGCGGCGCCGGTCGGTGCCAAAGGCAATCCGGTTCTGCACGCCGGGGTCGCGCCGTCGCCCGTGCCGCCGCCGGTGCACACCATCGCCGGCATGCCGGTCAAGGCCGGCCCGCTCGGGCCGATCATCGACAACACGACGGTCACGCTCTACGGCCACTTCGATCTCTCGGTCGACGGCCTGTTCAACTCCGTCTACGACCAGGGCGCCAAGGCCGCAATCGCGAGCAACGGCTCCTACTTCGGCATTCGCCTGCGCCACAATCTCGCGCCTTATGGCTATGACGGCTACGCGATCGTCGGCCAGATCGAGGCGCAGGTCGACGTCGCGGCCGCGCCGACGGAGCGCGCCGCCCTCGGCACCCGTGACAGCTATGTCGGCGTGGAAGGCCCTTGGGGCGCCGTCAAGATCGGCAAGGAGGACACGCCGTACAAGAAGGCGACGGCGCAGTTCGATCCCTTCGCCAATACGATCGCCGACTACAACTCGATCATGGGCAATACGGGCGGCGACAACCGCGCCGAGTTCGATTGGCGCATGAACCACGCGATCTGGTACGAGTCGCCGATCTGGAACGGGTTCCAGGTCAGCGCGCTCGCCTCGCCCGGGCAGAACTACGCGCAGGACAACAGCGACTACTCCTACGGCGACTACTTC
>DATBZM010000108.1:0-11871 GCA_036513175.1 Xanthobacteraceae bacterium
ACGTTGATGCCCATGGCGCTCGCCGCGACAGGATGGTCGCGGATCGCGATCAGCGCGCGGCCGGTGCGGCTCTTCACCAGGTTGGCGGCGCAGACGTAGAGCAGCGCAGCGACCGCGAGCGTGAAGAAATAGAGCCACTGGTCGGAATTGAGCGGCCGGCCGCCCGCCCAGACCACGACGGCGCTCGCCCAGGACGGGGCGTCGGGCTTGATCAGGCTGATGCCCTGCACGCCGCCGGTCCAGTCCTCGAGGAAGTTCACCTTGAGCAGCTGCGGGGTTGCCACCGCCAGCGCGAAGGTCGCGAGCGCAAGATAGATGCCCTCGAGCCGCAACGCCGGCAGCCCGAACAGGAAGCCGCTGACGAGGCAGACGAGGCCCGCGGCCGGCAAGGTCCATACATAAGGAATGTCGGCATTCATCATGATCGCGGCCGTATAGGCGCCGATCGCATAGAACGCGCTGTGGCCGAGCGAGAACTGGCCGTTGACGCCGGTCAGCAGGTTGAGGCCGAGAATCGCGATGGCGTAGATCACCGCGAGCGTGACCTGAAACACGAAGAAGTTCTTCAGCGCGAACGGCAGCCCCGCGGCGAGCACGCAGCCGGCCAGCAGCACGAGGGCGCGCCAGACGATCGTCGACGAAATCCCGCCGGACCGCGCGCGCGGCGCCGCCGCGAGGGCGGCATCATGCGGCATCTCCGAGGTGTGCTGCATGGCCTAGACCCGGCTCACGACGCGGCGGCCGAACAGGCCGCCCGGCTTGAAGATGAGCACCGCCACGATGATGAACAGCGCGATGGTGAGCTTCAATTCACGCCCGGCGACCGGAATGTAGGTGGCAGCGAGGTTCTCGATGACGCCGACCGCGAAGCCACCGAGCACGGCGCCGCCCGGGCTGGTGAGGCCGCCGAGCACCGCGCCGGCGAAGCCGTAGAGCAAAATGCTGATCATCATGTTCGGCTCGAGGAAGACCACCGGCGCGATCATCATGCCGGCGACGGCGCCGATCGCCGCCGCCATGCCCCAGCCGAGCGCGATCATCCAGCCGACGCGGATGCCGGCGAGCCGCGCCGAGTCGGGGCTCGCGGCGGCCGCGCGCATCGCGAGCCCGATGCGGGTGTGGCGGAAGAACAGATAGAGCAGCACCAGCATGACCAGCGTCATCGCGATCATGCCGGCGTCGTGGCGGCTGACCAGGTTCTGGCCGAACAGCGCGCCGGTGCCGAACGGGCTCGGAAAGGTCTTGATCTGGTAGTCCCAGATGAAGCCGGCGCCGCTGTTGAGGATCGCGAGCAGCGCGATGAACACCACGATGTGGCTCAGCACCGGGGCATGATGGATGGGCTTGAACACGATGCGGTCGATGGCGACGCCGGCCGCGAAGGAAATCGCAATGGTCGCGACGAACGCGACCCAGTAGGGCGCACCCCACTGCATCAGCTGCCAGGCGATGAAGGTCGAGAACATCGCCATCTCGCCCTGGGCGAAATTGAGATGGTCGATCGCCTGGTAGATCATCACCACGGCGAGGCCCATGCAGGCATAGATGCCGCCCGTGGCGATGCCGGCGAGGACCTGATGGAGAAAGAGTTCCATGGCCCTCGCCTCAGTAGCCCAGGTAGGAGCGACGGATGTTCTCGTCGCGGCCGACGTCGGCGGCGGGGCCCGCCATCACCAGCGAGCCGGTCTCGATCAGGTAGGCCTGGTCGGCGAGCGCGAGCGCGAGCGCGGCGTTCTGCTCGACGATCAGCATGCTCATGCGCTCGCGCCGGTTGAGCGTGCCGAAGATCTCGAACATCTCCTCCACCACCATGGGGGCCAGGCCGAAGGACGGCTCGTCGAGCAGCATCAGGCGCGGCCGCAGCATCATGCCGCGGCCGACCGCGAGCATCTGCTGCTCGCCGCCCGAGAGCGTGCCGGCCTGCTGGCCGCGCCGCTCCTTGAGCCGCGGGAAATAGCCGTAGACGCGCTCGATGTCGGCCGCGATGCCGGCGCGGTCGCGCCGCGTGATCGCGCCGATCTGCAGGTTCTCTTCCACGGTCTGGCGCGAGAAGGTGCCGCGACCCTCCGGCACGTGGGCGATGCCGAGGCGCACGATGGTCTCGGTCGCCTGGCCGGCGATCGACTTGCCGGCGAATCGGATATCGCCGCGCGTGCGCACCATGCCGCACAGCGCGCGCAAGGTCGTGGTCTTGCCGGCGCCGTTCGCGCCGAGCAGCGCCGTGACGCCGCCCTCCTCGACCGCGAGATCGAGCCCGAACAGCACCTGGATGTCGCCGTAGAAGGCGCACAGGCCGCGGGCTTCGATCAGCGCCGTCATTTGCTGGTCGTCCCGAGATAGGCGAGGATCACGTCGTCGTTGCGCTGCACCTCGGCCGGCGTGCCCTCGGCGATCTTGCGGCCGAAATCGAGCGCCACCACCCGGTCGCAGATCGACATCACGAGATTCATGTGATGCTCGACCAAGAGCACGGTGATGCGGCGCTCGTCGCAGATGCGGCGGATCAGCCGGCCGAGCTCCTCGACCTCGCCGTGATTGAGGCCCCCCGCCGGCTCGTCGAGCAGCAAGAGCTTCGGCTGCGCCGCGAGCGCGCGCGCGAGCTCGACCCGTTTCTGCACGCCGAACGGCAGGTCGGAGACGCGACGCCGCGCCACCTCGTTGAGATCGAGGAAATCGATGAGCTCGGCGGCGACCTCGGCGAGCCGGCGCTCCTCGCGACGGGTCCACGGCAGCCGCAGCGCATTGCTGAGGAAATCGCTGCCGCCGAGGCGGTGACTGCCGACGCGGATGTTGTCGAGCACCGACATGGTGCGAAACAGCGCGAGATTCTGGAAGGTGCGGCCGATGCCGATCGCCGCCATGCGGTGCGGCGGCAAAGCGAGAATGCTGCGCCCGGCGAAGACGATGTCACCCTCTTTCGGGGTGTAGAGCCGGCTAAAGCAGTTGAACAGCGTGGTCTTGCCGGCGCCGTTCGGTCCGATCAGGCCGAGCAGCTCGCCGGTTCGGATCGCGAAGGAGACGCGCTCGAGCGCGATGACGCCGCCGAAGCGCACGCTGATGTCGCGCACGGCGACGAGCGGTGCGGCCACCGAAGCGGCAACCGCGCCGAACCGCGGCTGAATTTCGACGGCGCCCGACATGGCCGACACGGGACGCGGCCTTTCAGGGCCGGAACCGCGGCGCCGCGCGGCGAGCGTCGGCGCCACCGCACGTCGTCACGCAAGTCGCCAAGCTCGCATGCATCCTGCGTTTCCTCCATTTTGCATTGTTCTTGTTATTCTTGCTCAGCGGACGCTGAGATCGACCTCGACGTTGCGCACCATGTTGACGAGCCGCGGGCCGATGTCGCGTTCGAGCCGGTCGCGGGTGAACTGGAAGGACGGCGCCCCGCAATTGAATGCGAAGGCGCCGGAGCCGTCGGGCGCCAGCAGCGGCACGCCGACCGCGTTGATGTCACGCTCCCATTCGCCGATCGCGAGGGTGAAGCCGCGCGTCGCCACGTCGTCGATCGCGCGCTCGATGCCGGCACGGATCTTCGGCCAGCCCCTGCCGGCGTCGCGCCGCAGATAGCCGAGCAGCCAGTCGCGTTCGGTCTCGGGCAGCCCGGCGATCAGCGCGCGCCCCATGGCGGTGGTGACCATCGGAATGCGCGAGCCGAGACCGAGCCGCAGCATCATGCCGTGCTTGCCGCGGCAATGCTCCACGTAGATGAGGTCGAGCCGGTCGCGCGTGCCGAGCGCAACGGAAGCATCCGCATAGTCGGCGAGCTCCTGCATCGAGCCGCGCGCGATCTGGCGGATGCGCATGTTGGCGAGCGCCGAATAGCCGAGCGCCAGCGCCGCGGGCGCCAGCTGGTATTTCCCCAGCCGCTCCACATACGTGAGATAGCCGAGCTTGGTGAGCGTGTAGGTGAGTCGCGTCACGGTCGGCTTGGGCAGCCCGGTGCGCGCCACCAACTCGCCGTTGCCGAGCAGGCCTTCGGTCGGCGTGAAGGCGCGCAGCACCTCGAGGCCACGCGCCAGCGCGCTGACGAACTTGCGGTCGCCCCCGCCGGCGCGCGCGCGGCGCGCGGGCGTCGGCATCTCGCGCAGGTCATGCCCGGTATGCAAGGTCATCGATGCAACTCGAAAGTCTCAGGCGTGACGGTTGACAAGGATTGTCACCACACCCTAGCGTTTCGGTCAACGCGCAGAATTGAGTTCCGCAGTGCGAAACGAGCCGAAAAGCCCGTCCGGGCACGCGAAACGCGCGCGAGCGCGAAACACTCGGGAGGATGATCGCCGCGACCGCGGGCTCCTGCGCCGTCGTGTCGCAGCAAGGGGATCGGGCCGTGGACAATCCTGTTAGCTCGCGCCGCGACGGCGCAATCGCCATCATCATCGTCGACAATCCGCCGGTCAACGCGCTCAAGCACGCGGTGCGCGCCGGCATCCGCGACGCATTCGTGGCGGCGCGCGACGACGTGCAGGTCGAGGCGATCGTGCTCACCGGCGCCGGGCGCACCTTCATGGCGGGCGCCGACATCACCGAGTTCGGCAAGACCTCGCAGCCGCCGAGCCTGATCGACGTCATCGCCCTGATCGACGCCATCGCCAAGCCGACGATCGCGGCGGCGCATGGCACGCCGCTCGGCGGCGGGCTCGAGCTCACGCTCGCCTGCCATTTCCGCGTCGCCGCGCCGGGCACGCGGCTCGGCCTGCCGGAGATCAAGCTTGGATTGATTCCCGGCGCCGGCGGCACGCAGCGCCTGCCGCGCCTCGTCGGCATCGACAAGGCGCTCGGCATGATCCTGTCGGGCGATCCGATTGCGGCGAAGGACGCGCTCGCCGTCGGCCTGATCGACGAGATCATCGATGGCGATCTCGTCGCCGGTGCGGTCGCGTTCGCGCGCCGCGTCCTCGCCGAGAAGCGCCCGCTGCGGCGCGTGCGCGACATGGAGGACAAGCTCGCCGAGGCGCGGCGCAATCCGGAAAAGTTCGGCGAGATCGTCGCGGCGCATGCCAAGCGCTCGCGCGGGCTCGCGGCGCCAGCCGCCGCGATCGAGGCGGTGCGCTGGACGCTCGACGTGCCGATCGACGACGCGCTGCGGCGCGAGCGCGACACCTTCATGCAGCTCCTCGCCGGCGATCAGTCGAAGGCCCAGCGGCACGTCTTCTTTGCCGAGCGCGAGGCGGCGAAAATTCCCGGCGTGCCGAAGGACGTCGCCCCGCGCGCGATCGAGCGCGCGGCGGTGATCGGCGCCGGCACCATGGGCGGCGGCATCGCGATGTGCTTCGCCAATGCCGGGATTCCGGTGACCCTGATCGAGACGGGCGCGGATGCATTGAAGCGCGGCCAGGACACGATCGCGCGGAACTACAAGACCTCGGTGTCGCGCGGCAGTCTCGGCGCCGACGAGATGGAGCGACGGCTCGCGCGCTTCAACGGCACGACCGACATCGCCGCGGTCGCCGATGCCGACATCGTCATCGAAGCGGTGTTCGAGGAAATGGACATCAAGAAGCAGGTGTTCGGCAATCTCGACCGGCTCGCCAAGGCCGGCGCGGTGCTCGCAACCAACACGTCCTATCTCGACGTCAATGCGATCGCGCAGATTACGAAGCGGCCGGCGTCCGTGCTCGGCACGCACTTCTTCAGCCCCGCGAACGTCATGCGCCTCCTGGAAATCGTGCGCGGCACGGAGACCGCGCCCGAGGTGCTGGCGACCGCAATCGCGGTCGGCCGCCGTCTCGGCAAGGTGCCGGTGGTGGTCGGGGTGTGCCACGGCTTCGTCGGCAACCGCATGCTCAGCGCGCGCGGCATCGAGGCCGAGCGGCTGCTGCTCGAGGGCGCGCTGCCGCAACAGGTCGACGGCGCGCTCGCCGAGTTCGGCTTCCCGATGGGGCCGTTCGCGATGAGCGACCTCGCCGGCCTCGACGTCAGCTGGCGCAACCGCAAGGAGCGCGGCGTCAAGGCGGTGATCGCCGACGCGATCTGCGAGAACGGCGACTTCGGGCAGAAGACCGGCAAGGGCTACTACGTCTACGAGGCGGGCGCGCGCGCGGGCCGGCCCAATCCCGACGTCGAGGCGCTGGTCGTCGACGCCTCGGCGCGGCTCGGCATCAAGCGGCGCGCGATCGACAAGGCGGAGATCATCGAGCGGCTGATCTATCCGATGATCAACGAGGGCGCCCGCATCCTCGAGGAAGGCATCGCGCTGCGGCCGGGCGACATCGACGTGATCTGGATCTACGGCTACGGCTTTCCGGTCTGGCGCGGCGGGCCGATGTTCTATGCGGACACGATCGGGCTCGCCGTGGTCCGCGACCGGCTGGCGGAACTTGCCAGGACCACCGGCGACAAGCGCCACACGCCGGCGCCGCTGCTGGAACGGTTGGCGAACGACGGCGCGACCTTCGGCTCGCTCGCGGGCGGCAAGGCCTGACGATGGCGCGGCGCCCGCACGCCTGGGAGAAATCCTACCCCGCCGGGGTGCGCTGGGACGCGCCGATCGCCACCTCGACATTGCAGGAGATGCTCGACCAGACGGTCGCGGCGCATGCGGCGCGCATTGCTTTCACGTATCGCACGTACCAGCTCGATTACGTCGCGTTCGCCATGCTGGTGGCGCGCGCGGCCGCGGGTTTCATGCATCGCGGCATCGGCCGCAACGACGGCGTGGCGCTACTGCTGCCGAACACGCCCTATCATCCGATCAGCTTCTTCGCGACCCTGCGCGCCGGCGCGCGCGTCGTGCACCTGAGCCCGCTCGATGCGGACCGCGAGCTGGTCCACAAGCTCGAGGACTCGGGCGCGCGCACGCTGGTGACGACGAACCTGTTCGGGCTCGTCGCCAAGGCCGAAAGGCTGCTGGCCGCCGCACACGTCGATCGCGTCATCGTCGGCGACGACGCGACCTGGGGCGAGGCGCCGACGCCGCCCGATCCGTTTGCGGAGCGCGGCGACATCCTCGCGTTCGCGCGCCTGCTGGAGGCGTCGCCGCCGCAGCGCTGGCCGGCGGTCGCGGCCGACGACGTCGCCTTGCTGCAATACACCGGCGCGACCACCGGCCTGCCCAAGGCCGCGATGCTGACCCACGCCAACCTTACGGCGGCGGTGTCGAGCTATCTCGAATGGATCCGCGCCTACACGCGGCCCGGCGCCGCGCCCGATCGCGTCATCATGGTGCTGCCGCTGTTTCACATCTACGGGCTCTCCAGCATCATGCTGCGGCATCTCGCCTGCGGCAACGAGCTGCTGCTGCGGCCGCGTTTCGACGTCGAGACGGTGCTGCGCGACATCGAGGTCGAGCGCGCGACCTCATTCCCGGGCGTGCCCACCATGTGGATCGCGCTGATCAATCACCTGGGTATCGAGAGCCACGACTTTTCCTCGCTGCGTGTGATCGGCTCGGGCGGCGCGCCGTTGCCGATCGAGGTGGCGGCGCGCGTCAAGCGCATCACCGGCCTGCCGCTGCCGAGCGGCTGGGGCATGACCGAGACCTCGCCAGCCGGCATCTCGCCGCCCGCGAACGGCCTGCCCAAACCCGGCACCATCGGCATCCCGCTGCCGGGCATCACGGTCGAGGTGGTGGCGCTCGACGATCCGCGCCGCGTGCTCGGCATCAATGAGACCGGCGAGCTGCGCATCAAGGGCAAGAACGTGATGCCGGGCTACTGGAACCGGCCACAGGAGACCGCCGCCGTCATGGTCGACGGCTGGTTCCTCACCGGCGACATCGGCTTCATGGACGACGACGGCTACTTCTTCCTGGTCGAGCGCAAGCACGACGTGATCATCTCGGGCGGCTTCAACGTTTATCCGATCGCGGTCGAGCACGCGATCTACGAGCATCCCGACGTCGAGGAAGCACTGGTGATCGGCGTGCCCGACGCCTATCGGGGCGAGGCTGCCAAGGCCTTCGTCAAGCTGCGGGCCGGCGCACCAACGCTCACGCTCGAGGCGCTGCGTGACTTTCTCGCCGACAAGCTCGGCCGCCACGCGCTGCCCACCGCGCTCGAAATCCGCGCCAGCCTGCCGCGCACCGCCGCGGGGAAGTTCGCACGCCGCGTGCTGGTCGAGGAAGAGCGCCGCCGATCATCCGCCGACCGTCAACCTGCCCTCACGACCGGGAGAACCTGATGTCCGACGCCGTCATCGTCTCGACCGCCCGCACGCCGATCGGCAAGGCGTTTCGCGGCGCCTTCAATATGACCCATGGCGCAACGCTGGGCGGCCATGTGGTCAAGCACGCGGTCGCGCGCGCCGGAATCGATCCCGCCGAGGTCGACGACGTGGTGATGGGCTGCGCCGTGCCGGAGCGCGCGACCGGGCACAACATCGCGCGGCTGTCGGCGATCCGCGCCGGCCTGCCGGCGAGCGTCGGTGGAATGACAATCAACCGGTTCTGCTCGTCGGGGCTTCAAACAATTGCGGTCGCGGCGCAACGCATCATCGCGGGCGAGGCGGACGTGGTCGTCGCGGGCGGGCTCGAATGCATCAGCCTGGTGCAGGAGGGGCGTGAGCACGTGCGCGAGGACTGGCTGATGGCGCACAAGCCCGAGGTGTGGATGCCGATGATCGAGACCGCCGACATCGTGGCGGAGCGCTACGGCGTCAGCCGTGATGCGCAGGACGCCTATTCGCTGGAAAGCCAGCGACGCACCGCGGCCGGGCAGCAGGCGGGCCGTTTCATGGACGAGATCGTGCCGCTGCCGACGACCAAGAAGGTGGTCGACAAGGCCACCAAGGCCGAGAGCCTGGAGCAGGTGACGCTCAAGAGCGACGAGGGCAACCGGCCCGACACCACGCTCGAAGGCCTCGCCGGGCTCAAGCCGGTGCGCGAGGGCGGCTACATCACCGCCGGCAATGCGAGCCAGCTGTCCGACGGCGCCTCGGCCTGCGTGCTGATGAGCGCCAAGCTCGCCGCGCAGCGTGGCATCGCGCCGCTCGGAACCTTCCGCGGCTTTGCGGTCGCGGGCTGCGAGCCGGACGAGATGGGCATCGGCCCGGTGTTCGCGGTGCCAAAGCTGCTGGCGCGCTACGGCGTCAAGATGGACGACATCGACCTGTGGGAGCTGAACGAGGCCTTCGCGAGCCAGGTGCTCTATTGCCGCGACAAGCTCGGCATTCCGCAGGAACGCCTCAACGTCGACGGCGGCTCGATCTCGATCGGGCACCCATTCGGCATGAGCGGCTCGCGCATGACCGGCCACGTCCTGATCGAAGGCCGCCGCCGCAATGCGAAGCATGCGGTCGTGACCATGTGCATCGGCGGCGGCATGGGCGCCGCGGGATTGTTCGAGATTAACTAATTTAGCCGTCATGCCCGCGAATGCGGGCATCCACGTCTTTCTTGCTGCAACTACGCAAGCAAGACGTGGATGGCCGGGACAGGCCCGGCCATGACGGGAGACCAGAGGCTAACACCATGGACCTGCGCTTCACGCCCGAGGAGATCGCGTTTCGCGATGAGGTGCGCGCGTTCATGCGCGACGCGCTCCCCGCCGCGATCCGGCGCAAGATGGTGGAAGGCTATCGCCTCGTGAAGGACGACATCGTCACCTGGCAACGCATCCTCAATTCCAAGGGCTGGGCGGTGCCGCACTGGCCGGTCGAGTGGGGCGGCACCGGCTGGACGCCGGTCCAGCAATACATCTTTCGCGACGAGCTGCAGCAGGCCCCGGCGCCGGAGCCGCTGCAGTTCGGCACCACCATGGTCGGGCCGGTGATCGCGCAGTTCGGCAGCGAGGCGCAGAAGCACCGCTTCCTGCCGCGTATCGCCAATATCGACGACTGGTGGTGCCAGGGATTCTCCGAGCCCGGCTCGGGCTCCGACCTCGCCTCGCTGCGGACCGCCGCCAAGCGCGACGGCGGCCACTTCGTCGTCAACGGGCAGAAGACCTGGACCACCATGGCGCAATACGCCGACTGGATCTTCTGCCTGGTGCGCACCGATCCGGCGGCGAAGAAGCAGGAAGGCATCAGCTTCCTCTTGATCGACATGAAGTCGCCGGGCGTGACGGTGCGGCCGATCCAGACCATCGACGGCGGCCATGAGGTCAACGAGGTCTTCTTCGACGACGTGCGCGTGCCGGGCGCCAATCTCGTGGGCGATGAGAACAAGGGCTGGGATTACGCGAAATTCCTGCTCGGCAACGAGCGCACCGGCATCGCGCGCGTCGGCATCTCCAAGGCCCGCATCCGCCGGCTCAAGGAGATCGCGGCGCTGGAGCGGATCGGCGACAAGGCACTGATTCAAGACGAGCGCTTCGCGCTGAAGATCGCGGCGGTCGAGGTGCAGCTCAAGGCGCTGGAGATGACGGCACTGCGCGTTGTTTCGGCGGCGCGCACGCGCGACGGCAAGCCCGATCCGGCCTCCTCGATCCTCAAGATCCGCGGCTCGGAAATCCAGCAGACGATCAGCGAGCTCTTGATGGAGGCGGTCGGCCCCTATGCGCTGCCTGACCAGGTGCCGCACGACGAGAGCGAGCGCTGGAACGAGCCGCCGATCGGCCCGGAGTGGGCGGGCCCGCAGGCGCCGCACTACTTCAACACGCGCAAGGTCTCGATCTATGGCGGCTCGAACGAGATCCAGAAGAACATCATCGCCAAGGCGATCTTGGGTTTGTAGCCGATGGACTTCGAGCTCACCGATGAGCAGCGCCTGCTGCGCGAGAGCATCGAGCGGCTGATGGCCGATCGCTACGATTTCGCGGCGCGCAAGCGGTCTTCGCAAGAAGCGGGCGGGTGCAGTGCCGAGATGTGGCGCCAGTATGCCGAGCTCGGCCTGCTGGCGCTGCCGTTTGCGGAGAGCGACGGCGGCCTCGGCGGCGGAGCGGTCGAAACCATGATCGTGATGGAGACGTTCGGCCGCGCGCTCGCGCTCGAGCCCTATCTCGCGACGATCGTGCTCGGCGGCGGCTTCCTGCGGCTCGGCGGGAGCGCCGCGCTGCGCACCGCGCTGGTGCCGCAGATCGCCGGCGGCACGCTCAAGCTCGCCTTCGCGCATGCGGAGCGGCAAGCGCGCTACGATCTTGCCGACGTGGCGGCGACGGCGCGCAAGGACGGGGCAGGCTTCGTGCTCGACGGCGTAAAGAGCCTCGTGCTGCATGGCGATGGCGCCGGCAAGCTGGTGGTGTCGGCACGGCTCTCCGGCGGGCAGCGCGACCGCGACGGCCTTGCGCTGTTCATGGTCGATGCGGCCGCCGATGGTATGGCGCGCCGCGGCTATCCGACCGTCGACGGGCTGCGCGCCGCCGAGGTGACGCTCACCAACGTGCGGGTCGCGACGGACGACCTGATCGGCGAAGCGGGCAACGCCTTCCCGCTGATCGAGCGCGTGGTCGACGGCGCGATCGCGGCGCTCGCCGCCGAGGCGGTCGGCGCCATGGCGGCGATGCACGAGCTCACGGTCGAGTATCTGAAAACGCGCAAGCAGTTCGGCGTGCCGATCGGCAGCTTCCAGGTGCTGCAGCATCGCGCCGCCGACATGCTGGTCGCGCTCGAGGAGGCGCGCAGCATGGCGCTGCTCGCCTCGATGATGGCCGACGAGACGGACGCGGTCGAACGGCGCAAGGCGATCGCGGCCGCAAAAGTGCAGATCGGCCGCTCCGGCCGCATCGTCGGCCAGGGCGCGATCCAGCTGCACGGCGGCATCGGCATGACCATGGAGGCGAAGGTCGGCCACTACTTCAAGCGCGTCACCATGATCGATACGCTGTTCGGCGACGCCGACCATCATCTCGCCGCACTCGCCCGCATGGGCGGGCTGTTCGCCGCGGCTTAAATGTCATTGCGAGGAGGCCGAAGGCCGACGAAGCAATCTCGATCCACATGTGTTCGTGGCGCGTGATTGCTTCGCGGAGTTTATCCTTGGGCTCGCCGAAGGCG
>DATBZM010000109.1:0-8631 GCA_036513175.1 Xanthobacteraceae bacterium
TTGCCGGCCGCGATCGCGGCGGCGTCGCGCTTCTCCGGCGGCGTGCGCACCAGGTTCCAGAACACCGGCGTGATCGCCGGGCCGAGCACCGCGAGCTGCCAATCCATCCATTTGCTCGCCAGCGCGCGCGCGCGCAGGTCCTTCGGCTCGATCACCGAGGCCTGGTGCTTGGCTGCGAGGTAGCGCACGATAGAGTTCGACTCCCACAGCATGAAGCCGTCGTCCTCCTCGAGCGTCGGCACGAGACCGTTCGGGTTCATCGCCAGGTAGGCGGCCTCACGGTTCTTGCCGAACGGCCCGCCGACGTCGATGCGCTCGTGCGCAAGCCCCATCTCGCCGATCGCCCACATCACCTTCTGCACATTCGACGACGTGGTGCGGCCCCAGATTTTCATGATGTCTCCTCCCGGGATTCGTCATCGCGAGCGAAGCGAAGCAATCTCGTTCCGTTTGGCGCGAGATTGCTTCGGCCTGCTTCGCAGGCCTCGCAATGACGATGAACTACTCCAGCCGCCGCGCTTCCTCGGGCAGCATGATCGGAATCCCATCGCGGATCGGATAGGCGAGCTTGGCGGCGCGCGAGATCAGCTCCTGCTTCTCGGCGTCGTATTCGAGCCGCCCCCTGGTGAGCGGGCACACCAGGATCTCGAGCAGCTTCGGGTCGACGGAGTTGGCAGGGCGCTCGGTCATGCGTGGAGTCCGTGGCGGATGGCTGGCATGACCTTAGCATGCCCGGCCACGTCGGGTTCAAGCCGTATGCGCGCCGCCTGCTCACACCCCGCGCAGGCGCGCCATCACGTAGTCGTCGACGAATTCGCCGTCGCGGAAAGCGGCGGCGCGCCGCGTGCCCTCGATCACGAAGCCGAACCGCTTGTAGAGGCGTATCGCCGGCTCGTTGTCGACATAGACGGCAAGCTCCAGCCGGCGCAGGTTGAGCCACTTGTCGGCGGTGTCGACCAGCGCGCCGAGCAGCGCCGCGCCGATGCCGCGTCCATGAAAGTCGTCGTGCACCGACATCCCGATGCCGCCGACATGGTCGCGCCGCCCGCGGTAGCGAGTGACGTCGGCCACGCCGACCAGGCGATCGTCCAGGATGGCGACGATACAGGTAAGGCCTTCGGGCGGCTTCTCGATCCACTTGCGCGTTTCTTCGGCGCTGACGAAGGGCAGGCGCAGCGTGCCCCAGCGCACGCGCGGCAGCTGCATCAGCGCGGCAAGCGCCTGCCAGTCGTTCGGCTCGCGCGCACGCAGGATCAGGCCGGGCGGGCGGGCGCGCGTTGCTGCCGGCGGATCTGCGGATTGCGGCGAGTCCTCGGGCGGCATGGATTGCTCGATCTGCCGCTACTGCAGCGGCGGCTCGTCCTCGTTCTTGCCCTTGGCGAGCTCGATCTCGGTCACGGCGACGAGGATCTCGGCGCGGGTCTTGAGATCCGGCGCTTCCAGCATGGCCTGCTTCTCGGCCGGGCCATAGGCCGACATCATGGCGAGCGCATTGACCAGCGCCTCGTTCGGCGCGCTCTCGATGCCGTCCCAGTCGGCCTTGAGATTGTTGGCCTTGAGGAAGGCCTGCAGCGCCGCGAGCAGCGTCTTGCGGTCGACCGCCTCCTCGCCCTTGCGGGCGACGAAGTCGGCGGCGAACGGCGCATAGGTCACGCGGCACTGGCGATAGGCGGTCGCGACGCGGAGCTCCTCCTCGATGCGGAAGCGCGCGACGCCGGTGAGCTGGAGCAGATAGCGGCCGTCGCCGGTTTCGGCGAGCTGGGTGATGCGGCCGGCGCAGCCGATGCGGTAGAGATTGGGCTTGGAGTCGGGGCCCGGATGGGCGGTATCGGGCTGGATCATGCCGATCAGCCGGTGGCCGTCGCGCAGGCTGTCATCGACCATCGCGAGGTAGCGCGGCTCGAAGATGTTGAGCGGCATCTGCCCGCGCGGCAACAGCAGCGCCCCCGGCAGCGGAAACACCGGGATCGTCTCGGGCAGATCGGCAGGGCCGCGATAGACCGCGTTCATCGGCATCGCGTGATCCATCTCCTGGCGAATAGCGAATAGCGAGTAGCGAATGGTGGATGCGCTACTCGCTATTCGCTACTCACCATTCGCCTAGTCTTACGCGAACAGCACCGACGACAGCCGCTTGCGTCCCGCGACCGTCGCCTCATCGGTCGGCCCCCAGGCCTCGAACAATTGCACCAGCTGCTTGCGGGCGCCATCGTCGTTCCACTTGCGGTCGCGCCGCACGATCTCGATCAGCTGATCGAGCGCCTCGGCGCGCTGGCCTTTTGCATTGAAGGCGAGGGCGAGATCGTAGCGCGCCTGATGATCGAGCGGATTGGCCGCGACCTTCTTCTCCAGCTCCGCGATCGGACCAAGCGTGGCGGCCTGCTCGGCGAGCTCGATCTGCGACCGCACCGCCGCGACCGCGGGATCGTTGCGCTTGGCCTCCGGCACGGTGGCGAGCGTCTGCTTTGCCTTGTCGGCGGCGCCGGTCTCGAAATAGCAGCGGGCGAGGCCGGCGAGCGCCGCCACATTGCCGGGCTCCTCGGCCAGCAGCTCCGCATAGATCTCGGCCGCGCCGCCCGGGTCGCCGCCGGCAAGCATGGCCTCGGCTTCCTTCAACAGGTCCTGCGCGGCACCGCCGATCTTGTCCTTGGTCAGCCGCTCGATGAAGGCGGTGACTTGCGCTTCCGGCAGCGCCCCCATGAAGCCGTCGGCCGGCTGGCCGTTGACGAAGGCGATCACGGCCGGGATCGACTGGATGCCCATCTGGCCCGGGATCGCCGGATGCTCGTCGATGTTCATCTTGACGAGCTTGACCTTGCCTTTGGCGGCGCGGACGACCTTTTCCAGCACCGGCGTGAGCTGCTTGCATGGGCCGCACCACGGCGCCCAGAAATCGATCAGCACCGGCTGGCGCTTCGATTCCTCGATCACGTCCTTGACGAAGGTCTGGGTGGTCGTCTCCTTGACGAGACCATCCGGGGCCGTCGCTGTCGCGCCCGCGTTCTGCAGCATGTCGTTAAATCCCTCGACCCCAAGGGGCCACCTGCGTCGCCTGTATTCTGGTTTCGGCAATTAAATGGTGGACATCGCTGCCGAATGCAATCGCGTCCGGGCCGTCCAAGCGCTTGCGCTTAAACCTCTTCCGTCCGTCCCGCAACCGGCTCGATGCGCGGCGGATGGCCGGTGGCGGCGAGGAACCGGACGAGGTCGTCACCCGCAATCGACGTCGTCATGGTGTTGACCAGCGGGTGAAAGTTGAGCGTCGCGTGCGCCATCATGCCGGTGTCGAGCACGATCGTGACGCGGCCGGCCGTGTCGTTGAGCGCCGCAAATGGGGTGACCGAGCCTGGTTCCACGCCGAGCGTCTCGCGCAGGAGCTCGGCCGCGCCGAACGAGAAGCGGCCACTCGCGCCCAGCCGCCGATGCAGGGATTTGAGCTCGATCGCCGCGTCTTCGGGTGCGACCACCAGGTAAAGCGCGCCGCGTTTGTCCTTGAGAAAGAGGTTCTTGGTATGGCCGCCCGCAATCGTGCCGCGCAGGCCGCGGCTTTCCTCAACCGTAAAGACGGCTGGGTGGCGGATCGTGCGGTGCGCGATGGCAAGACGGTCGAGGAAGGCGAACAGGTCGTCGGGGGTGGCGGGCATGGTAGGAGAGTAATGCTGCGGGGAAGCGTCGGCGGAGCATACGCTAACCGATTTTCTTGTGAATTGGCCGAAGCTGTTGCAAAGCATTAGTCCTTTTGGCATAGGAAGCACTCCGGCACGGGGCCTTGCCGGAACAGGATGCGGGTGTAGCTCAGGGGTAGAGCACAACCTTGCCAAGGTTGGGGTCGAGGGTTCGAATCCCTTCGCCCGCTCCAATTGTTCAATCCCCGGGCATGATGGTGACGCGCTTCGACGTGGGGGACCTGCATGCAACGTCGGCTGAACGACATAATGCCGTTGGGCGAGCCAGTCGACCGCGCGCGCGCGGGATATCAGCGCGTGGCGCGCCGTTTTCTTCCCGAGGCTCCGGCCGCCGACCTCATCCGGCTCGATGCGCATGATCCGCGCCGCGCGCTCAATCGGCGCCGTCTTGCCCGGCTGATCGACACGCGCCGCGTCGTCTCCTGACCATCAGGCCGTCCGTGACGTTTCCTTAGGCGCACGCGCCCGCCGCGTCCGGGCGCGGCGCGCTCGTCTGGACATTCGAAAATCCAAAGTGCAGCATGCGATGCCGTCGCGATGCGAGGGGCCGCAAGACGCCCCTCCGTCAGGGAGGACAACATGGGCACATCCAACCGCCGAGGGCGCGCGCCCTCGCCCGAGGCCGTTGCGGGCAACGGCCTTCTCAACCGCCGCGCACTGCTCGGACAGGGCATTGCGCTCGCCGGCGCCATCGGCGTCGGCGGGGCCACCGGCGCCGCCGCCGAGCCGCTCAAGGACGAATCATGGAGCCTGGCGTTCGGCGAAATCACGCCGGCGCTGCAGGCGCCGTCACGCTTCGAGAAGAACGTCACGCGGGCGCTGAGCAACCCGGAGGGCGAATTCCGCAACTCGCACGCGCGCACGCCGCATCAGCTGCTCAACGGCACTGTTACGCCGAACTCGCTGCATTTCTCGATCAACCACTGCGGCATCCCCGACATCGATCCCGCGCAGCACAAGCTCGTCATCCACGGCATGGTGCGCCAGCCGCTCGAGTTCACGCTCGAGACGCTGTCGCGCTATCCGCTGGTGACGCGCCCGCATTTCGTCGAATGCGCCGGCAACTCGGCCGGCATGTTCTCCAACGAGCCGATCCAGACGACCGCGGGCCTGCTGCACGGCCTCGTCTCCAATTCGGAATGGACCGGCGTGCCGCTGTCGACCCTGCTCGATGAGGCCGGCATCGACCCGAAGGCGAAATGGCTGGTTGCCGAGGGCGGCGATGCCCAGCATCTCGACCGCAGCATACCGGTGAAGAAGGCCTATGACGACGCGCTCGTCGCGATCTACCAGAACGGCGAGCGGCTGATGCCCGGCAACGGCTATCCGATGCGCCTGCTCGTGCCCGGCTACCAGGGCAACATGAACGTGAAATTCCTGCACCGTCTCAAGGCGGTCGATCAGCCCGCCTACACGTACTTTGAGACCAAGAACTATTCGCAGATCCTGCCGGGCGGAAAGACCTGGCGCTTCCACTTCCTCATGGAGGTGAAGAGCTTCATCACGTTTCCCTCGTTCGGCCAGCATCTCAAGGAGCCCGGCTTCTATGCGATCTCGGGCGTCGCCTACTCGGGCGCCGGGCGCATCGCCCGCGTGATGGTGTCGGCCGACGGCGGCAAGAGCTGGGGCGAGGCCGCGCTGCAGGGGCCGGTGCACGACAAGGCATTCACGCGCTTCGTCATGCCGTGGCGCTGGGATGGCGGGCCCGCGGTGCTGCAGAGCCGCGCCTGGGACGAGGCCGGGAACGTGCAGCCGCTGCGCGCCGAATTCGTCGCCATGCGCGGCGAGACCAAGAAGCCGGTGCCGTCGCCGCTCGCGTTCCCGAACCAGCACTACAACAGCATCACGAGCTGGGGCATCAGCGACAAAGGGGAGATCGCGCATGTCTATGCGTAAGACCGTCGGCGCGACGCTCCTCGCGGTCGCGCTCGGCGCCGTCGCGGTGTCCGCACAGTCGCCATCGAGCAAGTCGCCAAGCCTGGGCCGGCCGATTTCCGAGGCCGACATCCAGAACTGGGACATCGCGGTGCTGCCGAACGGCGTCGGCCTGCCGACCGGGCAGGGCACGCCGCAGGAGGGCGCCACGATCTACGCGCAAAAATGCTCGTCCTGCCACGGCGTGGACGGCAAGGGCGGCGTCGCGCCGTTCTATCCAGCGCTCGTCGGCGGCGCGCCGCTCACCAGCGGCATCGAGACGACGAAGACCATTGCCAACTACTACGCCTATGCGACCACCGTCTTCGACTACGTGCGCCGCGCCATGCCCTACAATGCGCCGCGCTCGCTCACCGACCACGAGGTCTATGCGCTCACCGCCTATATCCTGAGCCTCAACAAGCTCATCGGTGAGAACGACACGATGGACGCGCAGACCTTGCCGAAGGTGAAGATGCCGAACCGGGACAATTTCATCATGCCCTACCCGGATCGGATTTGAGTCAGGCACTGCGCTAGCGCCCTCTCCCCCGCTTGCATCCGAAATCGGGCTTACCCGATTTCGGCACTATTGATTGGCCGAAGTCGGATTTATCCGACTTCGGCTGGAGAGCCGGAGAGGGGGAAGCCGCAAGCACTGAGCAAGCGGCTTCCCCCTCCCCACCCTCCCCCGCGATCGGGGGAGGGAGTGCGAGCGCCGTGCTCTACTTCTTCCCCACCTTCGCGATCCAGTCGGCGAAGGCCTGCATGAATTTCGTCAAGAACTCGCGCGTGGGTGCGCTCGTGAGATCGCCCTTGTCGTCGAACATATTGGCGACGCCGCCCACATAGGCCTCGGGCTGCTGCAGCATCGGCACGTTGAGAAAAACCATCGACTGGCGCAGATGGTGGTTGGCGCCGAAGGCGCCGATCGCGCCCGGCGACACGCTGATCACGGCGCCGGGCTTGCCGTCCCACACGCTCGCTCCGTAGGGTCGCGAGCCGACGTCGATGGCGTTCTTGAGCACGCCCGGCACCGAGCGGTTGTATTCCGGCGTCACGAACAGCACCGCATCGACGGGCCTGACCTGGTCGCGAAACGCCTGCCAGGCGGCCGGCACCTTGCCGGCCGTATCGTCGTCCTGGTTGTAGAGCGCAAGCGCGCCGATCTCGACGATCTGCAGCTTGAGCGCGGCCGGCGACAGTGCCGGAAGCGCGTTGGCGACCTTCCGGTTGAACGAATCCTTGCGCAGGCTGCCGATGATGACGGCGACGTTTGCCGAGGGATTGGCCATGTGATTTCTCCGCAATGCGTTACTGCTGATCGATCCGATGGGCGCACTCCAGCTGTCGGAACGCCGGCAGCGCGGCCCCGCTCATATCAGGAGCAGCATAGCCATGATCAAGTGCATCAGCGCCATCACGCTCGCGACCCACGACATGGCCCGCGCCGTGCAATTCTATCGCGCGCTCGGTTTCGCGATCGCCTATGGCGGCGAGACTGCGACATTCACGAGCTTCCGCGCCGGAACGGGCTATCTCAACCTGATCACTGAGCGCACGCGCCAATGGTCGTGGTGGGGCCGGGTGATCTTCCATCATTCCGACGTCGATGGTCTGTACGCCCGCGCCGTCGCGGCCGGCCTGCATCCGGAGGCGCCGCCGCGCGATGCCGAATGGGGCGAGCGATATTTCCACCTGACCGATCCCGACGGCCACGAGCTGAGCTTCGCCTGGCCGCTGCGCTGAGGTCGGCCCTCAAGGCGCGTCGCCGGCGCCATGCGCGGCGGACCGGCGCAGCAGATAGCGGTGCTGCCCGTCGAGCACCAGAACGCCGTTCTGATTGTGCACCGTGCTGCGCAAGCCCACCACGCCGGTCGTGCGGTTGGGGCTGAGCTCGTTGACGTCGAGCGCCGGATAAAGCGTATCGCTGACAAAGACGGGCTGCAGGAACCGGGTTGATTGCTCGAGAAACGCCTTGAGCGAATCCTCGACCATGTGCGGGAAGAGTCCCGCCCCCGCGACCGTCTGGATCGCGACCAGGTATCCGTGCGCCAGCATGGTCGGCAGGCCGCGCGCCCGGCAGTATTCGACGTCGTAGTGGATCGGATGGTTGTCGCCGCTCGCCGCCTGGAAGGCGAGGAAGATCGCCTCGGTCATGGTCCGGCTCGGCAACACAAAGCGCTCGCCGATGCGGAAATCGTCAAACCAGCGCTGCTGCGCGATCACCCGGTGGCCGCGCGGGTCGAAGGCGGGCGTGGAGCTGCCGTCGGCCGTCATGGCGTCACCATCGCGGCAGCCGTTTTTCGGCAAAGGCGCGCAGCCCCTCTTGCGCCTCGTCGGTGGCGGCGACGTTGCAAAAAAGCTCGGCCGCATATTCGACGCCGCGCCGATAGTCGAGGTCGTTCGCGCGCATGAAGGCGGCGCGCGCGAGCCGCATCGTGTTCGGCGCCTTGCTGGCGAAGGCGTGCGCCAGCTTTCCTGCCTCCGCCGCAACGTCCTTTTCCGGCACGACGCGGCTCACCAGGCCGAGCGCGAGCGCCTCGGCGGCCGCGAAGGATCGGCCGCTGAACAAGAGCTCGAAGGCGCGGTGACGGCCGATGATTCGCGGCAGGTGGACGAAATGGATCGCCGGCACGAGAGCGAGGTCGATCTCGGGATAGCCGAAGGTCGCTGCTTCGCTGGCGATGATGACGTCGCAGGAGATCGCCAGCGTCATGCCGCCGCCGCGCGCCGCGCCGTCAACCACCGCGATCGACGGCTTGCCGAGATGATATTGCGCGTCGGTCAGCTCGACATAGAGCTGGTCGAGCAGGGCGCGCGCCGTGCCGCCCGGCTTGCCGGCGAGGTTCTTGAGATCGAGGCCGGCGCTGAAACGCGCCGGCACTGCGCTCGTGAGCAGCACCGCGCGCACCGCGTCGTCCTCGCCGGCGCGCCTGAACGCCGCGACGAGCGCTTCGAGCATCGGCAACGTCAGCGCATTGACCGGCGGATGATCGAGGCTGATCTCGGCAATCTGGTTTGCGACGCT
>DATBZM010000110.1:0-20125 GCA_036513175.1 Xanthobacteraceae bacterium
CATGAACAAGACGATCCTCGGCAGCCTCACCGAACGGCACCTGTTGCTGTTCGGGACGATCATCCAGCTGTTCGCGCGCTATGAGCTGCTGATGCAGGAGGTGATGACCACGGTCTCGGGCGCCGACCCCGCCGCCATCATGCTGCTGACCCGCAGCCTCGACTTTCGCGAAAAGCGGCGGGCGCTGCTCGATCTGCTTTTTCACTGGACCGTGCCGGTCGATCAATACGATCGGATCAGCACCTTCCTGCTCGTTCCCGAGGAACTGACGCCGCTGCGCAACGACATCGCGCATGCGGCGTGGGTCTCCGACCATTCGTCGAGCTGGATCCAGCCGGATTGGATTCTGCGCACCCCGGCGAGCATCAAGCCGCTGCGCGACGATCCGCGCGCGGGCGGCGAGCGATTCATCGAACGCAACGACGGCAAGGCCACCTTTACGCTCAAAGGCCTGGAAGACATCATCAACTCGCTCGCGTCGAACTTCGAGCTGCTCACCGAGTATCTGCAGGAGGTCGAGCTGATCCGCAAAGAATCGCGGCCGGCAAGCAATCAGCGGCGATAGGCATTGCTCTCAGCCGACCGCCTGAATGCAGATTTGAGTCAGCTTCGTGCGCGCGATGCGCCGTTCTCTCCGGATTGCGCGATCCAACGCGCAATCGTGGGCCACGCCGTCTTGAGCGTGCTCGCACCCATGAAGAGCCCGATGTGGCCGCCGGGAACGAGCGCCTTCTCGATGCGCGCCTTGGGCGTGCCGAGATATTTCTCGGCATCAAACACCTGCTCGCGCGGCGTGATGTCGTCGGCGGCACCGGCGAGCAGATAGACCGGGCAGGTCACGTCGTTGAGATTGAGGCGCTTGCCGAGCCCGATGAATTCGCCCTTGGCAAACCGGTTCTCCTTGAACAGCTGCACGATCGCCTGCAGATAGAAGCGCCCCGGCAGGTCGATCGGATTCTCGTACCAGCTCGCAAAGGTCTCCTCCTTCCTGAGGTACGCCGGATCGTCGATGTGCTCGTAGAGATCGATGTGCTCCTGGAAATAATGCTGTTGGGGATGCATGCCTTTCCAGCCCTGCAGCATCGTGCTGCCGCGCATGAGCCCGCCGCCGAGCGACACCAGCTCCTCGTAGAACGACACCGGATAGCTGCGCGCCATGCGCTTGACCGGCCCGTCGCCCGCGTCCGTATCGATCGGCGCTCCGGCGAGAACGAGCGAGGCAACCTTCCCGGGCCAGCGCGCCGCATACATGGCGGAGAGCCATCCGCCCTGGCACAGGCCCACCAGGTTGACCCGCCCGCCAAGATCATCGACGCAGACATTGAGCTCGGCGAGATATTGGTCGATCTCCAGGTCCTTCATGTCCTCGGTCGCCGACTTCCAGTCGGTGAGAAAGACGCGGCCAAGACCATTGCCGAGCAGCGTCTCGATCAGGCTCTGGCCCTTGTGATAGTCGGCGATCATCGCGGAATGACCCGCGTAGGGTGCATCGACAACGGTGGGGACGCCGCTCGCGTCGGTCGCCGAATAGTCGCGGAAGACCATGGTGCGCAGGCCGAGCATGACGCGGTTCGCATTCGCGAGCTTCGGCCGCAGCTCGTGCTGGATCTTCTCCTCTTCGGCGACGAATTTGAGGTTCTTGGCATAGAGATCGAGGCCCTGCTCGATCATCTGCGCGCCGGCCGCCATCGGCCACAGGAACGGCACGCTGAGCTGCTTGAGGTGGTGCGAACGAACGGGCACGTGTTCGCTCATGGTCGCGGCCTCACTTTCCGGTGCGCCGGTCGAGCAGCTCGCGGGTGTGGCGCGCGATCATCAGGTCCTCGTCGGTCGGCACGACGAAGACAGGAATCTCCGATGCCGGCGCGCTGATGCGCGGTCCGTGCCGGTCGTTTGCCGCGACATCAAGCAGCACGCCGAGCCAGGCGGCATCGCGGCAGGCGCGGGCACGGATCTCCGCGGCGTGCTCGCCGATGCCGCCGGTGAAGATCAGGCCGTCGAGACCGCCGAGGGCGGCGGCGAGCGAGCCGAGCTCGCGGCCGATCCGATAGACGAAGAGATCGATTGCCTCGCGTGCCGCCGGCGCCGCACTCGCCAGCAGCGTGCGCATGTCGCTCGAAATGCCGGAGACGCCGAGCAGGCCGGATTGGTCGTAGATCAGCCGTTCGACCGCGCGCGCATCCATGTGCTCGTGATCGAGCAGATAGAGAATGACCCCGGGATCAAGCGCTCCCGTGCGCGTCCCCATCGGCAGGCCATCGACGGGGGTGAAGCTCATGGTGGTGGCGATGCTGCGCCCGCTGTCGATCGCGCACATGCTGGCGCCGTTGCCGAGATGGGCGACGACCAGCTTGCGGCCGACCAGCTCGGGCGCGACCGCCGGCAGCGCCGACACGATGTACTCGTAGGACAGGCCGTGAAAGCCGTAGCGCCGCACGCCCTTTGCGGTGAGCGCGCGCGGTAGCGCGAATTCCCGCGCGAGCGCCGGCTGGCTGTGGTGGAACGCGGTGTCGAAACAGGCGACCTGCGGGACGTCGGGCGCCGCGGCCGCCACGGCGCGCACCGCCGCAAGATTGTGCGGCTGATGCAGCGGCGCAAGCGGCACCAGCGCGGTCAGCTCGGCGAGAACGCGAGCGTCGATGAGCACTGGCTCCGCGTAGGCAGCGCCGCCGTGGACGATGCGGTGGCCGACACCGGCAAAGCCCGCTTCGCCGCCCACATGCGACGCGTACCAGTCGTGGATTGCGGCGATCGCGCCGTCATATCCGTCGGCGGCAGGCCGCTGATCGACGAGCTTGTGACCCTGTTCGTCGCTCACCTCCAGATGCGGCGAGGTGCCGATGCCATCCACCTGCCCGTGCGCGCCCGCGGTCAGCGAGCGGTCGGCCGCGGTGTCGAACACCGAGAACTTGATGCTCGATGAGCCCGCATTGATGACGAGAATTTGCGCGCCCATCGGGTCAGTCCGCGAGCTTGCCGACTTGCGCGGCCGCGACCCGTCGGGCATGGGCGTAGAGCGCGGCGACCGCGCAGCTCGCCATGCGCGCGCGCACATTGTCGGCGCGGCTGGTCAGGATGATCGGCACGCGCGCCCCGAGCACGATGCCGGCGGCGTCGGCGTCGGCGAGAAAGGTCAGCTCCTTGGCGAGCATGTTGCCGGCTTCGAGATCGGGCACCAGCAGAATATCGGCGTCGCCGGCAACCGGCGAGGTGAGGTGCTTGATCGCCGCGGCCTCGCGGCTGATCGCGTTGTCGAGCGCGAGCGGCCCGTCGAGCAGCGCGCCGGTGATCTGGCCGCGCTCGGCCATCTTGCACAGGGCCGCCGCGTCGATGGTCGAGGGAAGCTTCGACGTGATGGTCTCGACCGCCGACAGGATCGCGACCTTGGGCTGCTCGATCCGCAGCGCATGCGCCAGGTCGATCGCGTTCTGCACGATGTCGACCTTTTCCTCGAGCGTCGGAAAGATGTTCACCGCCGCATCGGTGATGAACAGCGGCTTGGCATGGGTCGGCACGTCCATGATGAACACGTGGCTGATCCGCCGCGCCGTGCGGATTCCGGTCTCCTTGTTGACGACCTCGGCGAGAAGCTCATCGGTGTGCAGGCTGCCCTTCATCAGCGCGTCCGCCTCGCCGCGGCGGACAAGCTCGACCGCTTTGGCGGCCGCCGCGTGGCTGTGCGGCGCATCGATCAGCGTGAAGCCGGAAATATCGAGCTTGAGCGACTGGGCGAGCGCGCGAATGCGCGCCTCCGGCCCGACCAGGGTCGGCTTGATGATGCGCGCCTCGGCCGCCTCGACGGCGCCGCGCAGCGAGGTCTCGTCGCAGGGATGGGCGACCGCAACGCGCACCGGGGCGAGCGCGTGGCAGCTGTAGATCAGCGCGTCGTATTTCGCGTGCTTGCGTGGTTCGGACATGTCAGCGGGCGACATCGCGGCTATACCATTCGCAAACGGGAAAACAGAGCGACCTTCACCTGGTCGAGGACGAGCGCCAGCGCAAAGGACGCGACGAAGATTCCGCCTACGATCCGCAGGGACAGCGGCGCCATCAGGACTCCGCGCACCGCCATCGACGGAATGATCAGCATATCGGCGATTGACGACAGAATGACGATCAGGCTCGGACGGGACGACCAGATGCGGCGGCGCTCGCGCACGACGTAGAAGATCGCCTGGCCGCTGAACACCAGCGTGACCAGCGTCAGCGTCTGCAGCGCCGCGACGCCGAGGCCGAGATGGTATTTTCCGATCGCGAGAACGGCGGCGCAAAACGCGAGGTCGCAGGAGATTTTCATGTCGCGCGCCGCCGGTGCCGACAGGGCAGATCTATCGGGATGCCACCGCGGCCATCTCGCTCGCACGCGGGGTACGCGCCGCGGCCTTGTCCCAGGCGAGCAGCAGGGCGAGCCCCACCATCGCGACGCCGCCGACGAGATCGACCAACGCCTGCATCGCCAGCCCATCGTCCCAGTTCGCGAGCACGAATTGTCCCAGGACCGAGAGCAGGATTCCGGAGCAGAAGATGTGCAACGAATTCTGCCCGCAGGCGATCAGCCATTTTGCCGGCCGCCTCGTCAGCAGCGTACTGTCCGGTCGCACCAGCTGCGCGGTCGCGAAGGCAAGCGTGAGAAAGCTCGCGAGCCGCACCGGATTGAGGTTGCTCTTGTCGCCCACATAGGGCGCCAGCAGGGTGAACAGAAAATCCGGCGCGTCGGTGAAATTCGACTGGATCATCCATGACGCACTGACAAGCGCCGCCACGGCGGCGAGTGTCATCGCCAAGCGGAAGAGCCACCTGCCGCTCGGCACCCACGGCACGCCGCTCACCTTGGAGTGGCCGACGACGGCGCCGATGACGAACAGGAACTGCCATGCCAGCGGATTGAAAAACCAGGTGGCGCCGTCCGGATAACCGGGCATCTGCCAGCCCATGACGTGGGTCAGCGCGTAAAGCACGCCCGAGGGGACCAGCGCATACATCGGATGCCGTGCGATCGCCGCAAGCACGAGCGGAAAGCAGGCGAGCAGCACGATGTAGAGCGGCAGGATGTCGAGAAACTGCGGCTGGAAGCGCAGCATCAGCACCTGGCCGATCGCGGCAGGCGGATCATCGAGGAATTGCGAAATATTGAACGACTGGGCATAGCTTGGATCGTCCACCGCCGCGATCGAATACGAGACGATGGCGGCGAAGACCGCAAAGATGAAGATATGCGCGACGTAGAGCTGCCAGACGCGGCGATAAATCTGAGCGGTCGCGATCGGCAGGCCACTATCCTGGAGCACGCGCCCATAAGCGAGGGCCGCCGCGTAGCCCGAGATGAAGACGAACACCTCGGCCGCGTCGGAGAACGCGATCGAGTGCAAGGTCACGTTGGAGAGGAAGTTGTTCGGAATGTGATCGATGAAGATGAACAGCAGCGAGAGCCCGCGAAAGAAATCGAGGCGAAGATCGCGTTTCGACGTCGCCGCGCGCGCAGGCGCGCGCACGCCGAACCAACGGTCGATCGCCAGGGGATGCCGCAGCACCGGCGAAATGGGCGTCGCCATCGACCGACCTCCTGTTCCACTTTCGGCGCCACCCCGGCGACGCAGGGCTATCGCAAACCAACGCCCACGTCGCGTGAACATTTCCAACGCGGGCCCGTAATCTCAATGATTTAACGCAAAGTTAACGCCGGGACCGCATCGAGCCCGCACATACGGGTTGCGCCGGCGCACATGCCTCCCGCAATATTGTGGCCAAAGTGGATCCCAGGGGAGGCATTCATGAGCCGCGCGGCGCCCGCCGAGACGACATCCGATCTCGCCGCCTATTCGAGCGACATCGCCAAGCTCAACGCCAAGCCCCTGTGGGAGCGCACGACGCGCATGGGCCCCGGCACGCCGGCGGTGCCGGCGATCTGGCGCTATCGCGACATGCGGCCGCAATTGCTGCGCGCGGCCGAGCTGATCTCCGCGCACGCGGCAGAGCGCCGCGTGCTCATGCTGGAGAACCCCGGCCTGCCCGGGACAGGCTACATCACGTCCTCGCTTTATTCCGGCCTGCAAATCATTCTGCCGGGCGAAGTCGCCCGCGCGCATCGGCACGCCTCGAACGCCATGCGCTTCATCATCGAGGGCACCGGCGCCTATTCGACGGTCGAGGGCGAACGCGTCCCGATGCGGCCCGGCGATTTCGTGCTCACGCCCTATTGGTGCTGGCACGACCACGGCCATGTCGGCAGCGAGCCGGTGATCTGGCTCGATGCGCTCGACAATCCGTTCGCGCAGTTCTTCGGCACCATGTTCCGCGAGAATTATCCGCACGAGGCGCAGATCGCGGCGACGACGACCGGCGCGACCGAGGCGCGCTACGGCGAAGGTCTCGCGCCGGTCGAATATCGCGGCGCCAAGCTTTCGTCTCCGCTGCTCGCCTATCCGTACGAGCGCACGCGCGCCGCGCTCGACCGCCTCGCCAAGGACGGACCGCTGCATCCCGCGCACGGGATCAAGATGCGCTACGCCAATCCGCTCACCGGTGGGCACGCGTTCCCGACCATATCGGTGTTCATCCAGTGGATGCCGAAGGGCTTTGCGGGCCAGACCTATCGCAGCACCGAAAGCGCGATCTTCTGCGCCGTCGAGGGCCGCGGCCGCGTGCACGCCGACGGCATGCAGCTCGATTTCGAGCCGCATGACGTTTTCACCGTGCCGAGCTGGATTCCGTACCGGATCGAGACGGAAGACGACTGCGTGCTCTTTTCCTACTCGGACCGCGGTCCGCAGGAGACGCTCGGGCTCTTTCGCGAGGAAGACCCGGCGAACTCGGCACAGCGGACGTAAAGCATGATCCCGAAAAGTGGGGACCGGTTTTCGGAAAAGATCATGCTCGAGCAAGTAGCTGGAGCGGGATGACGATTCGAAGAAAAGTCATCACGCTTTGGCGGCCAATGCTCAATCCATCGAGAGGCCGCTCGTCTTGATGGGCGCGGCCCATTTCTTGATCTCGTCCTCGACGAACTGCCGCAAGTATTCAGGCGAACGCCGTTCGGGTGCGACCAGCGCGCCACCCATCTGCCGAATACGCTGATCGACTGCCGGCGTGTTCATCGCCCCGACCGCCGCGTCGTGCAGCTTCTTGACGATCGCGTCCGGCGTATTCTTCGGCACGAAGATGCCGTTCCAGATATAAACGTCGAATCCCGCAAGCCCCTGCTCGCTCGCGGTCGGCAGGTCGGGCAGAACCGGTGAGCGCGTGCTCGACAGCATCGCGATACCCTTCACGCGCTTGCCCTCGATCTGCGCGACCGCCGTCGAGGTGATCGGGCAGACGTAGTCGATGCGGCCGCCGACCATGTCCTGCATCGCCATGACGGCCGAGCGATATGGCACGTGCGCGACATTGACGCCGATCGCGAGGTCGAGCAGCACGCAGGCAAGATGCGTGGCGGAGCCGGCGCCGCCAGAGCCGAACTGCATCTTCGCCTGGTTGGCCTTGGCGTAGGCTATGAACTCCTGCAGGTTCGTAGCCGGCAGATCGTTGCGGGTGATCAGCACCATCGGCTGCTGCACGATCAGCGCCACGGGCTTGAAATCGCTGACCGCATTGTACAGCGGATGCTTGTAGAGGGTCTGGTTGGCCGCGAACGTGCCGGTGCCGCCGAGCACGATCTGATAGCCGTCGGACGCCGCCCGGGCGACGCGATTGGCGCCGTTCATCCCGCCCGCACCGCCGACGTTCTCGATCACTACCGGCTGGCCGAGGATTTCCGCCATGCGCGGCGCAACGATGCGGGCGACGAGGTCGTCGCCGCTGCCGGCCGCAAAGGTGACCACCATGGTGATCGGCCGGGTCGGCCAGTCTTGCGCCTGCGCGCCACCCGCTGCCGCAAGTAGACTTGCCGTCAGGCCAACAACCTTGAGGTCCGACATAACCCCTCCTCTCGATCCCGCAGGCGTTCGCCGAGCGAGATTCATGCCAGTCAAACAGAAGGACCGAGGCGGCTGATGTTGGTTTCGAGATAGTCGAGCCGCTCCGCCGCGGTCGTGGCGCCATTGATCACCGCCGCGACCATGGTGGCGATCGCGTCGGCGCCTTGCGCCACATTCATCCTGCCGCGCAGCATGTCGGCAAGGTCGACGTCGAGATGGGCACGCATGCGCTCGACCGTGCGCGGGTTGGCGGAAATCTTGATGGTCGGCGCGACCGGATGGCCGGTCGGATTGCCCGTGCCGGTGACGAAGCAGACGAGTTGCGCGCCGCCCGCCGCGAGCGCCGTGACGTTCTCGACGGCCGCCGCCGGCGCATCCATCATCCACACGCCGGAAGCCGGTGCGGCCTCGCCATAGCCGACCACGCCCATGATGGTGCGCGACCCGGTCTTCGCCAGCGCGCCCAGCGATTTCTCCTCGATCGACGTCAGCCCGCCGGCGAGATTGTCCGGGGTCGGATTGGTGCCGGCGAGATCGACGCCGTGCTCGCGCGCAAGCTCGTTGTACGCTTGCACGGTAGCGATCAGCCGCGCCGCGGCCTGCGGCGAGGCCGCCCGCTGGCGCAGCAGCTCCTCGCCGCCGAGGCACTCGACCGGCTCGGAAAAGACCGCGGTGCCGCCGGCATCCACCAGCCGGTCGGTGAAGGCGCCGAGCGCCGGATTGCCGAAGAGGCCCGAGGTCGTATCCGACCCGCCGCATTCGAGCCCGACCACGAGCTCACGCGCCGCGAGCGGCACGCGCCGCACGCGGCCGGCCGCATCCTGCAGGCGGCGAAGGATCGCGCCGCCTTGCGCCAGACATTCTTCCATTCCGCCGACATCGAGAAAGGACAGCGTTTCGACCGGCCGCCCCAGCCGCCGAGCGAGCTGCGCCACCCGCTCGCTACTCTCCGGCTCGAACGAGACGACGAGGCACCCCGCGACATTGGGATGCGCCGCAAGACCCGCCATTGCGCGCAGGCTCACCGCGAAATCGCGCCCCATCTGCCCGCGGCCGTAACTCGCAGGCAGGCAGGTGACGCCGGCGTTGCGCGACGCGAGTTGCCGCACCAGCGGGTTGACGTTGTCGGCGGCCGCCAAGACGGCGACCAGATTGCGAACGCCCTTGCGGCCGTCGTCACGCGGGTAGCCGGTCAGTCCTTCGCGCCAATCCGTCATGCGCTGAGGCCCAATTCATTCGCGAGCTTCACGGCGTCGCCGAGGTCCGCCTCCGACAGCGGCACGCCGTCGCGCAGCCGTTCGTGCCGCAGCGCCCAGCGCCGCTCTCCCGGGTAGCGGATCGGCGCCGCCGCCGGGTTGACGGGCAGCGCCGCGAGCCGGCGCAGAAGCTCATCCAATCGTTGCGCATAGGCCTCGCTTCCGAGCGCCGACGCAAGATCGATGGCGATGAGCGTGTGGGCGGTCCCTTCCGCCGCATCGGGCGCCGCTTCCTTCGACGAAACCTGGTCCGCGAACGCGCCGCCGGCAAGCACGCCGGTCAAGGCTTCGAGCGCAACGAGGAGGCCAAATCCCTTGGCGCCGCCGAATGCAAGCAGGCTGCCGGCGAGCGCGGCGGACGCATCGCGCGTCGGATTGCCGTCGGCATCCTGCGCGAGACCGGTCGGCAAGGGCGCGCCCGCGCGCGCCGCCGCGACGACGTTTGCGCGCGACGTGACGCTGGTTGCGAGATCGAGCTCGAAGAAGGCGTCCGGCCGAGCGAGCGGCGCCGCGATCGCGAGCGGATTATTGCTGAGCAGCGGCTGGGTCGCGCCTTCGGGCGCGACGCAGACCTGACCGTTCGAGGTGACGATGCCGAGCTGCCCTTGTGCGGCGATCAGTGTCGCATAGTGGCCGGCAAAGCCGAAATGATTGCTGTTGCGCACGAGCGCGATGGCGATGCCGGATCGCCGCGCCGCGTCGCTCACCGCTTGTGCCGCTGCCGTCGCGACGTAGTGGCCGATGCCGTTGCGGCCATCAACCATCAGCAGCGAATTCCTTCCCTCGATCCGCGGCCTCGCCTTGCCGTCGACCGCACCCGAGCGGATGCGCGCCACATAGGGGCGCAGGCGGCGCAAGCCGTGCGTCTCGACGCCGCGCAAATGCGCTTCGGTCAGCGCGTTTGCCATCGCGTCGGCGGCGTCCGCAGGCGCGCCTGCCGCCAGCAGCGAGTCCCTCGCCAGGTCATGCACCCAGCGCGCAGGACGCCGAGCAAGCGATTTGCCTTCTTGTCGCGGCGCCGGCGACAGCGCGCTTCGCATGTTGTGCGAGTGAACGTGATCGCCCGGCGCGATCGGGGCCGTGGCGATACCGATTGCAAATCCGTAGCGAAGAACCGGCCGCCCCGCGGCGACCGCGCGCACCGCGACCTTGTGACCGAATGGAATCGCATGCCGCGCCGTGATCTCGCTCACCGTGTCGCCCGATGCATCCGCGACCGCGATGATCGCGCCCGCGGCCGCCGGATCGAGCACCGCCGCCACATCGTCCTGGGCCGCGAGCAGAACAGCCCGCACTGCGCTTACAGCCATGTGGACGTCGCTTCCTCCGCCAGCGCAAACGCCTTGGTGCCGGCGTCGACGACGCCCGAATAGCGCGAGAAGAACAGATAACCGCTGACCGGCGCGCGCAGCTCCTCGACCACCTCGAGGCTGTGCGGATCGACCATTTCGCCGAGGACGGTGGCTTTTTCGATCCGGCGCCCGAGATCAGCCGGCGAGGCGAAATGCGACTGCAGAAATCCGCCGACCGACGGATTGGCCTCGAACCGGCTTTTGCTGCCGAACAGCAGCTGTTTCTTCGTCGGTGTGCCCGCGCCCGCGATCATGCCGAGGCTCGCCATCATCGAACGAAGCCCGGCCACTGTCTCGTCGAGATAGGCGCTCTCCGCCTGCGGCCCGAGATAGACCCCGCCGATCTCCGGGTTGGCCGTTGCGATCCCGCGCGAATTGCAATAGCGCGCAGCCGTGCCGGCAAGATCGTTGGCGTGGACGAAGGTTGCGCCGAAGGCGCGACAGAGCTTGAGCGATGCCTGATAGACCTCGGCGGGCGCCGAAGCGTCGAGGTCGGCGCGGCCCTGCAGCCGGCCGCCCAATCCGCCGCAATGGATGTCGATCAGCGCATCCACGTGGTCGAGCAGATGCGTGGTGATGACGCTGGCGATGCGTTGCGTCAGGTTGCCGTGCGGATGGCCGGGAAAGACTTCGTGCAGGTCCGTCTTGCCGTGCTGCTCGGGCGTCTGCCGGTTGAAGACCGACATCGCCAAGGGGTTCGCCACCGGAATTGCGGCGACGCGGCCCGCCAGCGCCGCGACGTCGATGCCGTCGAGCAGCCGACGCACTGCCATCAAGGACATGGTCTCGTCGCCGTGCACGGTGGTGAGAATGCCGAGCGTCGGGCCCGGCTTCGCGCCCGTCGCGATGTGCAGGCCGAGGCGCAGGTCGGCGCCGGAGGCCAATCGGGCGACGTCGAGCCGGACGAATTCGCGTCCCGGCCCATTCTTCTTGGCAAGCGCGGGCATCAAGCTTCCTTGTGGCGTCGTCGAATTGGCGGGAGGTGTTGCAACGAAGGCGAGATCGCGTCAGGGCGACGTTGCCACGAGCTTCGGGTCGACGGCGCGCAGAAATGTCGTGTTCATGGCGGTCGACCAGTTGATCGGCCCCTTGAGCGCGCCCTTCTGCACCATGAATTTCGCCAACGCGTCCATGTCGCGCACGAACGCGCCATTGAACGTCATGTCGAAATGGATGAGCCGAACCACCGGCACCGACTGCTTGGCATCGCCCTGCACCGCCTGCGCCCAGATCTCGGTCGCCTCCTGCGGATTGGCGCGGACGAAATCGATCGCCCGCTCGGTCGCGCGCAGCACCTTGCGCACGAGGTCGGGATGCTGCTGGGCGAACGACGTCGTGACGCTGAGGATGATGCGGTTGTTGGCGAGCCCCTTGGCGCTGGTGATGAGCTTCACGTCGGGCGCCATGGCGATGGCGCGCGTGGTGAACGGCGCGAGCCATGCGAAGGCATCGATGTCGCCGTGCGCGAGGGCGACGACCATGTCGGGCGGCGCGAGATCCACCACCTTCACGTCGGCGGGAGAAAGCCCGCCCGACGCAAGATAGCGATCGAGGAGGAATTCGCCGGTCGAGCCCATGCGGGTCGCGACCTTCCGGCCGCGCAGGTCGGCGGGCAAATTGATGTCCTTGCGGCCGACGATGCCGAAAATATCGGTGTCCGACGACGTCGGCGCGAGCCCGATTACGTTGCCGCTCTGCCACATGGCGGCCGAGGGAAGATCGCCGGCCGACACGAAATCGCCCCGCCCGGCGCGGAACGCCTCGATCGCGGTCGCGCCGGTGGTGAAGACAGTCACCTCGGCACCGAGTCCTTCGTCCGCGAAGTACCCCTTCGCCTTGGCGACCAGAAACGGCACCCAATGCTCGTCGGTCCCGCTGAAGATGCGCACCTTGGAGTCCTGCGCCGCCGCGGCACCGGCCGCGCACCATGTCGCGAGCGCCGCGAGCAGGAGAGCCGCCGCGCGCGATTTCCACACTGCAGCCGTGTTGTATCCGATGGACGTCAGGCGACGCATGACCCAGTTTCCCCCATTGTGGCTCCCGTCCGAGCAGTCTTCGATCAAGACTTATACATTGACCTGATGCTCCATGAACCGCTTCATCGTGCGGTTGATCGCCAGCTTGAAGCAACCGTCGATGATGGCGCCCAGCACGCCAAGCGTCACCAGGCCGACGAACATGATATCGGTGCGCAGCAGCGTGCGCGACTGCATGATGAGATAGCCGATGCCCGATTGCGCCGCGATCATCTCGGCGGCAACGATCCCCATGAACGCAAAGCCCAGCGCGACCCGCATTCCGGTCAGGATGTAAGGCAGCGCCGACGGGATGACGATGTGCAGGAAGACCTGGCGCGGCCGCGCACCGAGGCATTTTGCGGCATTGAGACGGATGTTCGGGGTCGCGGCGACGCCCGCGGCCGTGTTCATGATCATGATGATGACGACCGCATAGAAGATGATGAAATAGCGCGACAGATCGCCGATGCCGAACCAGATGATGGAAAGCGGCACCAATGCAACCGGAGATATCGGACGCATCAGCTGGAGCAGCGGATCGGCGAACTGCGCGACGATCGGAATGCGGCCCATCAGCGTCCCGATCGCGATGCCGAGCACGCAGCCGGCACCATAGCCGACGAGGATGCGCTGGAGACTGATTGCCACATGGTCGAGCAAGGCGCCGCTGCGCACCATCTGCGCGCCCGTCTCGAACGTCGCCAGGGGCGTGGGCACGAGATCGGGATATGCGAAGTAGTGCGCGAACGCCGCCCACGCCAACAGCGCGAGCGAGAGCGATATGGCGGTGGTCGCAACGCGACCGAGGAAGCGCAGCAGCCTAGACCGCATCGAGCGATACTCCGACCTCTTGCTGCAGCGACGCCTCGACTCGGGCATACAGCGCAACCATCGCCTCGTCGGTCGATTTGCGCGGATGGAGCTTGTCGACGACGAACTCCTCCTTGATCGAGGAGCCGGGCCCGCGCCGCATGACCGCAACCTTGTCGCCGAGCAGCACTGCCTCGCTGACATCGTGCGTGATGTAGACGATCGTCATGCCGAGCTCGCGCCAGATGCGCAGCAGTTCCCCCTGCAGGATGCGCTTGGTGATCGAATCGAGTGCCCCGAAGGGCTCGTCCATGAGCAGCACTTCCGGCTCGATCACGAGCGCGCGTGCCAGCTGACAGCGCTGCTTCATGCCGCCGGAGAGCTCATAGGGGTACTTATGGGCGTGGTCGCGCAAGCCCACGAGATCGAGATATTCCGACGCGCGGTCGGCCGCGTCGTCCTTGGTGATGCCTTGAATCGACAGCCCGAACTCGACGTTCTCCTGAGTCCGCAACCAGGGGAACAGCGCATTGGTGGCATCCTGGAACACCACCACCCGATCGGTGCCGGCCGCGACGATGCGGCGATCGCCCATCCGGATCGTGCCGGCACTCGGCCGCAAGAAGCCGGCAATCAGATTGAGGACCGTCGACTTGCCGCAGCCGCTCGGGCCAAGCAGGCAGTAGAACTCGCCGCGCCGCACCCGCAGGTTGGTATTGGTCAATGCCGCGTATTCGCCCGCCTTGCCGGCGTTGAACGTCATCGAGACGTCGTCGAGCGCGAGCTCCGTCCATGCGGGTAGCGCCGGCGATACCGGACTGCCGGACTGCCCTGACGGCTCGGATTCGGCTGGGACATCCATGGATCGCCTCGGGCGCCCCGACGGCAGCCCTGCAACGACGGGCAGCCGAACGGTCAAGTCGAAAGCGTGAGACGATAGCTGGTGCGGTCGGCGCGGTAAATCGACGTGCCGATATGTATCGCCTCATTCTTCCTGGTGAGAAAGACAACGCGACGGACCAGAACCACCTGCCCGCGTTTGATCCCGAGAATATTCGCCTCCTCCCGATCGGCAACACGCGCCTCGATTTCCATTTCGCCGTGATCGATGGCGATGCCTTCTCGATTGCGCAGGTAATCGACGATCGAGGATGTCTCGATGTCCTGCTTGGTCAGGTGGGGGCAGCACTCGACGCGGATATAGCGGTCGTCGATTGCAACCAGCGTGTCTTTCTGGAAGCGCAGCCGGCGCACGTAGGTCACCGGCGCGCCAGGCGCGATGCCGAGGCGCTCCGCCACATCCTGCGGCGCCCGCATCCGCGGCTCAAAGACGGCGACCTTCACGTTGAATCCGCCCGCGCTCTGGGTCCACGCATCAAGGAAGCTCGTCAGCGTCAGCTTCTCCTTGAGCTTGTTCCGCCGCACGAACGTCCCGCGACCCTGTATGCGGTAAAGCACCCCCTCCCCGACCAGCTCGTCGACCGCGCGCCGCACCGTGATCCTGCTCACGCCGAAGCGCTTGGCGAGACTCGCATCGGAAAAGGACACGGTTCTCGCTTCCGGCTGGGCACGGATCATGTCCTCGATTCCGGCCTGTACCTGCCGGTAGAGCGGAAGACCTTCCACGAAGGGTTTGACATCCAGCATGCGCAACCGCTAGTCTTGTTATAACATCATGTCAACTGTTGCCCGCGTCGATTTGTCAGGCGGGCGATGCCGCCGGAGGAGCCCGGCCCCGTATGATGAAGGAAATCGTCCATACCGATCAGGCCGCCGTGACGGGCGCACCGCTGGTTCAGGCGGTGAAGCTCGGCAACCTGGTGTTCTGTTCGGGCGCCTCGCCGCGCGATCCCAAGCAGGGCAACAAGGTGGTGGCGGGCGGATTCAAGGCGCAGGCCGTGCAGGCGCTCGCCAACCTCAACGCCGTGCTCGCGGCCGCCGGCAGCGGCTTCGAGCATTGCCTCAAGGCGACCTGCTACATCCTTAACGTCGATGAAAACCTGCCCATCCTCAACGAGGTGTGGGTGCAGCATTTCGGAGGCAATTTGCCGGCGCGGACCGTCGTCGGCGTCGCCAAGCTCCGGGAAAACTACCTTTTGGAAATCGAGATGACCGCCCACGCGCCCTAATGGTGGGGCCGGCAGGCTTTGCGTGCACAGGGGGAATGAAGACGTGGCAACAAAAAGTCCAATGCCGATCGACGTTCTGGTCGGGCAAAACATCCGCATCTGCCGGCTGCAGCAGAATTTCTCGCAAACCGAGCTTGGCCGGCGCATCGGCGTCACGTTCCAGCAGGTGCAAAAATACGAAAAGGGCGCGAACCGCGTCGGCGCGAGCCGCCTCTCGCAGATCTCCGAGGTGCTGGGCGTGCCGTTGCTCGCGCTGTTCGACGGCAGCGCGACCGCCTCGCAGCACGTGGGGCCGGAGGAAACGCCGCGCGCGCTGCTTGCCAACCCGCATTCGCTTCGCCTGCTGCAGGGGTTCGACAAGATCGGCAGCGATGCGGCACGCTCGGCCCTGCTGCAGCTCGTCGACGCGCTCGCCGAGGAGGCCGCGCCCGCCAAGGGCGCATTGCGCCGGAAGTGAGATCGATCGGGCGACGCTGAGACTTGACCGAACGGCCCGAAAGCCGCCGGCCGCAGCTGACACGCCGCCAATCGATGCCCCGCCACACTGCGCGCGACCGTTCGGCCGACTTGACCGTTGCGGGCGCGCGGGGTGAGCTCAGGCACACCTAAGGGACGCCCCATGCTGCCGCCGGATTTTTCCATCGTCGACATCAGTCTCGAGCTCGACCCGAAGAATTTTGCGATGCGCACGCCCGCGGGATTCACCAAGGACATGCAGTTCGCCATGGAGGTGATCAAGGAGCACGACGCGCCCGGCGGCGCCGGCCAGATCGTGCGTGGCGTGCACATGCGGCTGCACGCCGGCAGCCACGTCGACGCGCCCGAGCACAACGTGCGCGGCGGAACGCAGATCCACCAGTTGCCGCTCGAATTGTTCATCGGCGACGCGATCATCGCCGACCTGCGCGACAAGCTTCCCGCCCAGGCGATCACCGTGCGCGACCTCGAGGCGCGCGTCGGCGGTCGCATCCGCAAGGGTGACCGGCTCATGCTGCGCACCGACCTCAACAACAGCTATGACGGCGGCTCGGAAAAGTGGATGAAGGCGTCGCCCCATCTCACCATCGAGGCGACCATGTGGTGCATCGACAAGGGCGTCGTCATCGTCGGCTACGACTTCTACCACGGCAACGACGAACCTGACGCGCCGCGCGTCTTTCACAATTCGCGCACGCTGAGCGAGCACGGTGTGGTCACGATGCCGTACCTCAAGAACCTCGACCGCATCGACAAGGATCGCTTCACGCTGATCGGCCTTCCGCTCAAGCTGATCGACGCGGAAGCCTCGCCGATCCGCGCCGTCGCGCTGGTGTAGTGGCGTCGACAACGAAGACCCGGGGAGGCCTCCAATGAGCCGCAGGCAGATCGCGGCGGCGATCCTGCTGCTGATCGCATTCCTGACGCCGCCGCAATGGGCGCGCGCGGCGGATCAATTCCCCACGCGCCTGATCACGCTCGTCGTCCCGCTCACGCCGGGGACGACGATCGACATCCTGGCGCGGCTCTACGCGGACAGACTATCGCAGATCCTCGGCCAGCAGGTGGTGGTGCTCAACCGGCCGGGCGCGGGCGGCATCATCGGCGCGCAGGCGGTCGCCAAGGCGAACCCCGACGGCTACACGCTGCTGTTCGCCAATTCCGGGCATTCCATCCTCGGCCTGCTCAACAAGGATCTCGCGTTCGATCCGATCCGCGATTTCGCCGGCATCTCGATGATCGGCACCACGCCGGCGATCGTCGTCGTGCCGGCGAAGCTCGGCGTGAGCGATCTTGCGCAATTCATCGCCCTCGCCAAGGCGAAGCCGGGCGCGATCAACTACGGCTCGGCCGGCATCGGTACCTCGACCCACCTCGCCGGCGCGTATTTCGCGGCGCGGACCGGAGTAAACCTCGTGCACGTGCCCTACACGGTGAGCTCGAACATCATCTCCGACATGCTGAGCGGCGCGATCCAGGCCTCGTTCGATCCGCTCGCCTTCGTGCTGTCGTTCGTGCAGAACGGCAGCCTGCGCGGGCTCGCGGTCGGCGCCGACGAACCAATCACCGACCCGGTCAAGATACCGACGGCGGTCGCGCAAGGCGTCGATTATCACTACGCGACCTGGTACGGAATCCTCGCGCCGGCCAGAACGCCCGCGCCGGTGATGCAGAAGCTCGCCGACGCCATCGCCACGGCGAGCGCGGACGCGCAACTGCAGCAGAAGCTCAAGGCGCAGGGCATCAACGCCACGACCTTGGCGCTGCACGCGTTCGACGCCTCCATCGACGCCGATGTCGCCCGGCTCGCGCCGCTGACGAAGGATATAGCGGCGAAGAAGTAGGATGCGGCGCCGCCAGGGCGCCGCCGACCGTTGAAATCATTGCTGAGGTATGATAGTACAACTCAAGCCGCTTCTGCCGCCGCCAACAGCGCGCCGAGCCGCTTGCGCGCGTAGAACATCCGCGTCTTCACCGTATTCATCCCGATGCCGAGCAGGTCGGTGATCTCCTTGATCGATTTCTCCCGATAGTAGACGAGATCGATGATCTCGCGATGCTCGCGCGAGAGCGCATCGATGCAGCGGCGCAGCGTCGCGATCCTGTCCTGCGCGGCGAGCCCGCCGTCGGGGCCGGGCGCCGGATCGGCGACCGTGAGGATGATATCGTCGTCGCTGCAGGTCGGCGGCTTGGCCTCGAGCGCAGTCAGCGCCTTGTGCCGTGCGATGCCGCAGATCCACGTCGCAACCGACGAACGTCCCTCGAAGCGGCCCGCGCGCCGCCAGACGCCGAGGAAGGCCTCGCTCAGGACGTCCTCGGCCTGGGCGTGGTCGCGCACGATGCGCATGACGTAGCGCAGCACGCGCGCATGGTGGCGCAGGAAGAGCGTCCGCATCGCCGACTTGTCGCCCGCCGCGATGGCGCGGATCAGGTCCGCATCGGCGGCGACCGATGGCGTGATCGATTTGCGGGCGGCCAGGCCTTCGCCTTCCGGCACCGACATGGCACGCGGCGCGGCGGCGCGGACGATGCTGCGCGGCTTGAAGGGAAGCACGGGCGCGCCGCCGGACGCCGGGCCTTGCGTGCCAGGCGACCGGCGCGCATGGGGCCGGCCGAGGGCGGGCGGCGCAGCATCAGCGGACAGGGCGAGGGCCGTGGCGGTGCTCATGATTTGTCTCCCTGCGGCCGCCCGGCGACGGCCGCGCTTGACCGGGATGCGCGCCTTCCGCGTCGAGCGATCCCAACGGGCGCACGCTAGGCGCACGCCGCCGCGCACGGGGTGCGAAAACGCACACCGCGAACCGGGGACCGCAGCGGCCGGCGCAGCCGCGGCGCGCCTGCGCCGACAGGCGCAATGTTGTCCAGATCGCAGCGCCGGCGGCGTGCTATGGTAGCGGGCCAGATCGGGGGACAGCCGTCGATGACAGCGCTCGGCATCGCGTGGGTTGATGCGGCCGCGACGGCCGTCGCAGGCGCATGACCACGACACGCACCAAGACCGAGACGCTCGCGGGATTTCCCCTCTTTCGCTCGCTGTCGGCCGCGGCGATCGCCCGGCTCGACACCCTGTGCACCTGGCGGCGGGCGACCGGCGGCCAATGGGTGCTCGACTATCAGGATGCGAGCAACGACGTCTTCTTCGTCGTCGCCGGCGCGGTGCACGTGATGATCCAGTCGGGCGGGCGCGACGTGCTGTTTCGCGAGATCAGGACCGGCGAGTATTTTGGCGAGCTCGCCGCGATCGACCGGCAGCCGCGCTCGTCCGGCATCGTCGCGGTGGTCGACGTGACGCTCGGCCGCATGCCGGCCGCCGCGTTTCTCGCCGCCGTCAACGAGCATGCGGACGTGTGCAACCAGGTGCTCGCGCTGCTCGCCGGCCAGATCAGGTCGCTGAGCAACCGCGTGCACGAGTTCACCACCCTCGACGTGCAGCATCGGATCATGGCGGAGTTGCTGCGCCTGTCGCGGCCGGAGCCGAACCGGCCGGGACGCGCCATCGTCTCGCCGCCGCCGATCCACGCCGAGATCGCGGCGCGCGTCAGCACGCGGCGGGAAGGCGTGGTGCGCGAGCTCAATGCCCTGGAGCGCGCCGGGCTGATCGAGCGCCGCCGCGGCGCGATCGTGCTCACCGACGTGGGCCGCATGCGCCGGCTGGTGGACGAGGCGTTGGAGGATGCGTAGGGGGCGCTCGATTTTGCAGTTGCGCGGGCGATGCATCAAGAAATGGCCGGCCTTGCGGCCGGCCATTGGCAATCGCTCCCGATCAATCGATTGGTAGACGCAATGACGACCTGCAGCCTGGAAGCAATATCGGAGATCGACACTTAGACTGAAAGCGCGATGTGCGCTGTGCGAAAACGCACTCCGCGAACACGCCAGCATCACGTCGATGACCGCGCCGCGCGATGCCGATTTGATGGGCGCGCGCGCGTCATGTAGGCTTTTTCGGCATCGCGGGCCGAATCATGGCGAACGCGCCGAGGGGAAACACAGGTGAGCGTGCGAGTGCTCCTTACGAGCGCCGGGAACGGGCCGAGCAACAACGTGGCGCGCAGCCTGCGCGCCGGTTGCAAATCCGCCTTCGTGGTCGGCTGCAACGACGACCAGTTCGTGCTCAAGAACTCGTCGGCCGACCGCAACTATGTGGTGCCGCCGCCCGCGCACCCG
>DATBZM010000111.1:0-11870 GCA_036513175.1 Xanthobacteraceae bacterium
CGACCTCGACCTCGAGGTGATCGAGACGATCGGCGGCGAGGTCTCGCCGGGCGGGGTCACCACGGTGCCGGCGCACATGTTCTACGAGATCGTGCGCAAGCTCCCCGAGGGCACGCAGATCGTGCTCGAGGCCTCGGGCGACCGCGCGGTGCTCACCATCCGCGCCGGGCGCTCGCGCTTCACGCTGCAGACCCTGCCGGAGAGCGACTTCCCCGACATCGCGGCCGGCGACATGACGCACAAGTTCACGCTCGCGGCGGCCGACCTCAAGCGGCTGATCGAGAAGACGCAGTTCGCGATCTCGACCGAGGAGACCCGCTACTACCTCAACGGCATCTACCTGCACACCGCCGGTGCCGGGGCGAACGTCATGCTGCGCGCGGTCGCAACCGACGGCCATCGCCTCGCCCAGGTCGAGCTGCCGGCGCCCGCCGGCGCCGAGGGCATGCCGGGCATCATCGTCCCGCGCAAGACCGTCAACGAGATGCAGCGGCTGATCGAGGACGGCAACGGCGAGATCGCGGTCGAGCTGTCGCCCGCGAAGATCCGCTTTACCCTCGGCGATGTGGTGCTCACCTCCAAGCTGATCGACGGGACCTTCCCGGACTACGGCCGGGTCATTCCGCTCGGCAACGACAAGCTGCTCGAAGTCGAGAAGAAGGGATTCGAGCAGGCGGTCGACCGGGTCTCGACGATTGCGAGCGAGCGCGGCCGCGCCGTCAAGCTGTCGCTCACCGCCGGCCGCCTCGTGCTCTCGGTCACCAATCCGGATTCGGGCAGCGCCACCGAGGAGCTGGAAGTCACCTACGAGGCCGATCCGATCGATATCGGCTTCAACTCGCGCTACCTGCTCGACATCGCGGCGCAGATCGAGGGCGATACCGCGGTGCTCAAGCTCGCCGACCCGGGCTCGCCGACGCTGGTGCAGGACAAGGATGCCAAAGGCGCGCTCTACGTGCTGATGCCGATGCGGGTGTGACCCTCGCGCGATGCTGCGCGAGGGGTTAACTAGCTGCATGTTCCGGCGAAGCCCGCCCCCGACGTGATTGGGGGTGGATGCCGGTTCGCTGACAAGAACATGCGCCAAAAACCCGATGAATTCGGCCCGCATCTGCCGTCTGACGCTGACGAATTTCCGCAGCTATCACGCCGCGAGCCTCGCGCTCGAGGGCGGCCCGGTCGTGCTGGTCGGGCCGAACGGCGCCGGCAAGACGAACCTGCTGGAAGCGATCTCGTTCCTCGCGCCCGGCCGCGGCCTGCGCCGCGCCACCTTCGAGGAGGTGGCGTTCAGCGAAGGCGACGGCGCCTGGGCGGTCTCGGCCGAGGTCGAGGGCGCGCTCGGCCTGGTCACGCTCGGCACCGGCATCGAGCCGCCGGCGGCTGAGGATGCGGCCCCGGCGCGCAAGTACCGCGTTGATCGCGAGCCGGTCGCCTCGGCAACCGCCTTTGCCGACCACTTACGCGTCATCTGGCTCGTGCCCGCCATGGACCAGCTGTTCAGCGGCCCTGCCGGCGAGCGGCGGCGTTTCATCGACCGGCTGGTCCTCGCGGTCGACGCCGAGCACGGCAGCCGCGTCAACGCGCTCGAACGCTCGCTGCGCTCGCGCAACCGGCTCCTCGAAAGCCCGCATCCCGATCCGCATTGGCTCGATGCGAGCGAGCACGAGACCGCCGAGCTCGCGGTCGCGGTCGCAGCCGCGCGCGCCGAGACGGTCCGGCGGCTCGCCGCCGCGCTTGCGGCGAACTGCGCGGGCGCCTTCCCGGCGGCCGAGATCGCGCTCGAGGGCTGGATGGAGACGCTGGTGCTGTCGCATCCGGCCGTCGAGGTCGAGGACCGCTACCGCGCGGTGCTCAAGGAGAACCGCGCGCGCGATGCCGCCGCCGGCCGCACCCTTGATGGGCCGCACCTCAGCGATCTTGCGGTCATCTATGAGCCGAAGGGCATTGCGGCGCGCGACGCCTCGACCGGCGAGCAGAAGGCGCTGCTGATCGGTCTCGTTCTCGCTCATGCAGGACTCGTCGCCGACATGACCGGCATGGCGCCCGTGATGCTGCTCGACGAGGTCGTGGCCCATCTCGATCCGTCGCGCCGCACGGCGCTCTATGATGCGCTCGACCGGCTCGGCGCGCAGATCTGGATGACGGGCGCCGATCCGGCCGCGTTCGCCGAGCTTGGCGGCCGCGCGCAGGTGCTCGAGGTCACGCCCGGACGGGTGCAGCCGAGTAGCCGCGCGGCCGGGTCGGAGCACGCGCGCGCGAATTGAGACGCACGCAAATCGGTCTGCCGCGGGTTCCTGGTTCCATCGTTAAGAAATGCGGTAAAAACAAGCTATTTCAATTATTTATAGGCCTTCACTTTGCCTTGTAAGACACCCATATTCATGTCACACAAAACACGTTGATTCCGGCCGCCTCCGGCCCGTGACGACGTTTATTCAAAGCACCCATCCATGGCCGAAGCCGCCCGCCAACAGCCCCGTAGTGACGCGTCCGACTACGGCGCCGAATCGATCAAGGTTCTCAAGGGCCTCGACGCGGTACGCAAGCGCCCCGGCATGTATATCGGCGACACCGACGACGGCTCGGGCCTGCATCACATGGTCTACGAGGTCGTCGACAACGCGATCGACGAGGCGCTCGCGGGCTATGCCAAGGAGGTCAGCGTCACGCTAAATCCGGACGGCTCCGTCACGGTGCACGACGACGGGCGCGGCATTCCGACCGACATCCACAAGGGCGAAGGCGTGTCCGCCGCCGAGGTCATCATGACCCAGCTGCACGCGGGCGGAAAATTCGATCAGAACTCGTACAAGGTCTCGGGCGGCCTGCATGGCGTCGGCGTCTCGGTCGTCAACGCGCTGTCGAGCTGGCTCAAGCTCACGATCTGGCGCGATGGCCAGGAACACTTCATGGAGTTCGCCGACGGCGACGCCAAGGCACCGCTCGCGGTCGTCGGCGATGCCGGCGGCAAGCGCGGCACCGAGGTGACGTTCCTGCCCTCGCGGGCGACCTTCACCATGACGGAATTCGACTGGGCGACCCTCGAGCATCGCCTGCGCGAGCTCGCCTTCCTCAATTCGGGCGTGCGCATCGTGCTCGCCGACCAGCGCCATGCGGTCGAGAAGCGCGAGGAGATGACGTACGAGGGCGGCGTCGAGGCCTTCGTCAAATATCTCGACCGCAACAAGACGCCGCTGGTGCCGAAGCCGATCGTGATCAATACGACGCGCGACGGCGTCGGCGTCGAGGCCGCGCTGTGGTGGAACGACGGCTACCACGAGGCGGTGCTGTGCTTCACCAACAACATCCCGCAGCGCGACGGCGGCACCCATCTCGCCGGCTTCCGCGGCGCGCTCACGCGCCAGGTGACCGGCTACGCGGAGAACTCGAGCCTCGCCAAGAAGGAGAAGGTCGCGCTCACCGGCGACGATTGCCGCGAGGGGCTGACCGCGGTGCTCTCCGTCAAGGTCGCGGACCCGAAGTTCTCCTCGCAGACCAAGGACAAGCTCGTCTCCTCGGAAGTGCGGCCGGTGGTCGAGAGCGTCGTCAACGACGCGCTCAAGGCCTGGTTCGAGGAGCATCCGGGCGAGGCCAGGATCATCGTCGGCAAGGTGATCCAGGCGGCGGCCGCGCGCGAGGCGGCGCGCAAGGCGCGCGAGATGACGCGCAAGAGCGCGCTCGGCATGAACTCGCTGCCCGGCAAGCTCGCCGACTGCCAGGAGCGCGATCCGGCTAAATCGGAGCTGTTTCTCGTCGAGGGCGACTCGGCCGGCGGCTCCGCCAAACAGGGCCGCGACCGCGCGTTCCAGGCGGTGCTGCCGCTGCGCGGCAAGATTCTCAATGTCGAGCGCGTGCGCATGGACAAGATGCTGTCGAGCCAGGAGATCGGCACGCTGATCACCGCGCTCGGCACCGGCATCAGCGAGGAATTCACCCTCGACAAGCTGCGCTACCACAAGATCATCATCATGACCGACGCCGACGTCGACGGCGCGCATATCCGCACGCTGCTGCTCACCTTCTTCTATCGGCAGATGCCGGCCTTGATCGAGCAGGGGCACCTCTACATCGCCCAGCCGCCGCTCTACAAGATGTCGCGCGGCAAGTCCGAGCAGTATCTCAAGGACGATCGCGCGCTCGAGGACCATTTGATCGCCTCCGGTCTCGAGGAGGCGGTGTTTCGTCTCGCGACCGGCGAGGAGCGCGCGGGCGACGACCTCGCCAAGCTCGTTGCCGACGCCCGCGTCATCCGCAACGTGATCGGCGGGCTGCACAGCCGCTACAATCGCAAGGTCGTCGAGCAGGCCGCAATCCTCGGCGTGCTCAACCAGAGCATTTTTGGCGATCCCGCCAAGGCGAGCGCCGCCGCGCCCTACATCGCGCGGCGAATGGACGCGCTGTCGGAGGAGACCGAGCGCGGCTGGCAGGGCGAGTTCATCGAAGGCCAGGGCTTCAAGTTCGAGCGCACGGTGCGCGGCGTCAAGGAGGCTGCGATCATCGACCAGGCGCTGCTCGGCTCCGCCGACGCACGCAAGCTCGACGAGTTCGCGAGCTCGCTGCAGGAGGCCTATCCGCGCACCGGCCAGCTGCGCCGCAAGGGCGAGGAGACGCCGATCCACGGCCCGCTCGACCTGTTCGAGGCGGTCACGGCCGCGGGCCGCAAGGGCATCTCGCTGCAGCGCTACAAGGGCCTCGGCGAGATGAACCCGGAGCAGCTGTGGCAGACGACGCTCGACATCAATGCGCGCTCGCTGCTGCAGGTCAAGGTGAAGGAGGTCGACGACGCCGACGACATCTTCACCAAGCTGATGGGCGAGCTGGTCGAGCCGCGGCGTGCGTTCATCCAGGACAACGCGCTTGCCGCAAGCGTGGACGTATGAGGCATAAGCTTTAATACGCCGGCCCACTATTATTGATTAAGATATCAATCTATAATAAGATGTCGGACTATGGATTCCGGCACCTACGAGAGCGACGACGACGGTGTCTTGTGCTTCCGGCCCGTTGTCCCGCGCTTGCCGGCGCTCGAAGACGTCCATGACGCCGTCGACCATGCGTTGCGTCGCCTGCGCGACTTCGATCGGCTGCTAGGCGAATGGCCGCGACCGGGCAGCATCGAGCGGTTGTTTGCCCGCCTGGACGCCGTGCATTCTTCCGGCGCCGAGGGATCGACCACCACCTTCACGGACCTCATGGAGTTCGAGACGTCGGCGCGCGTCGCGAAGGATCTCGATGATGCCGAAGGCGTCGCCGCCTGCGCGGCTGCATTCGAAGCGGAAGGAGACAGCGTCGGTGATTTGCTCGCTGTCACGCTGCGGATGCACCGGCGCCTGTTCGAGCGCGCGAGGAACCGGATGATCTCCGTGGAGGCCGGCCGCTGGAAGTCGCGCCGCAATGCGACCCCCGATCAGGAGGCCCGCGGCGGGCATTTCTTCTACACGAGGCCCCGCTCGGTGCCGGCGGCGATGGAGGAATGGAGCGGTTTCACCATGGCCGCCGACCCGCGCGTCCCGGAAATCCTCCGGCAAGCCCTGTCGCATTGGATGTTCGAGCACATCCATCCGGTCGCCGACGGAAACGGTCGCATCGGACGGCTGCTCGTTCCGCTGGGGCTCAAGATCAAGGGGACGCTGAAACACGCCTGCGCCTTTTTCGGCGAGGCCGTCCACGAGGATAAGCAGCTCTACGTCGAAGCTCTCAAGATCGCGAGAATTTCGGGCGACCTGACGTCGTGGTCACGGCTATTCATGGCGCTGATCTCGCGGACCGCGGAGCGAAACATCGGGCGTATCAACGCCCTGCACGACCTCGAACGGAAATGGCGCAACGCCACCACTTCGTTCCGGTCGGACAGCATGGTCCATCAACTCGTCCGCCTCGCGCTTACGCGCCCGGCGTTTACGATCCAGGACGCCCTCCACGACATCGGCGGGACGTTCGCAAGCGTGAACACCGCCGCCAGTTACCTGGTCGAGGCTGGCATCCTGACGGTTCCCTCCCAGGCGAAACGCAATCGCCTCTTTGTCGCCGGGGAGGTGCTGGCGATCTTCGACCGGTTCCACGCCGATCCACCGCGATAGGATTGCTGCGGCGGTGATCTTATGCGCGGCGAACGCCGGCGTCAGCCCGTCGAATCCGCATGCGGCGGCCGCCGGCGCAGCCGCGTAAGCGGGAGAGTCGCCGGTCATGCGATCGCTCGGGCAGCCGTTCGCCGCGTCAAGCGGCTAGATGCCGGCGATGTGGTCATGCTAATGCTGCTGCAGCCGCGGGGTGGGATATTCGAGGACACGAGACCGCTGCGTCAACGTCACTGCGGGCCTCGGCTCGACCGTCCGCTGGGGGATTGATGAGCAACGCCGACTATGTGCGCGAGTTGCGGCCGCTGTTGCCGGCCGAGGCGTTCCGCCCCAATCCGTGGGCGTACGTGCCGATCACGCTCAATCTTGCCATCGTGATCGCGGGCTGGATCGCGACGCGCCACGTGCCGCACCTGTGGTGGCCGGTGCTCGGTCTCGTGATCGGCAACAGCATGAGCATCCTCTCGTTCTACGCCCATGACGTGGCCCACCGCAGCGTCACCACCAACCGCTATCTGCTCTATCCGACCGAGCTCGTGCTGTGGGGCCTGATCTTCCTGCCGGCCTCGCTGTGGCGGCGCGTGCACGGGACGCATCACGCCGAGACCAACGGCGACGACGATCCCGATCGCCGCTTCCTCTCCCATGAGCTCACGCCGGTCGGCCGCGTCGCCGCCGCGATGATGTTCCCGAGCCGCGCGCTGCGCTACAATTTCGTCTGCTTCTTCTACTGGCTGGCGTTTCCCTGGCGCCACACGATCGCGTTTCTCTATCCGGGCCGCAGCAAGCCCGATTTCGTCACCGCCAAGCCGCGCTACGCCCGCGGCGAGAGGTTGCGCATCGCCGGCGAGTTCGTGCTGATCGCGGCGTTCCAGATCTTTCTGTCGAAACTCACCGCCGGCGCCTACGTCTGGGTCGGCATCCTGCCGGTGTTCATCACCTCGGCGGTCGTCTCCTGGTACTTCTTCACCAATCACGGGCTCAAGCCGGTCGACGACGGCCGCGACGTGCTTGCCGCCTCGACCTCCGTCATGGTGCCGGAGATCTGCAACCGGCTGCACTCGAACTTTGCCTACCACACCGAGCACCACCTGTTTCCGACCATGAACCCGAAATACTATCCGCTGGTCGGCGCGCTGTTTCGCCAGCGCTTCCCCGAGCACTATCACTGCATCCCGATTTCCGAGGCATGGGCCGGCCTGTGGCGCAACGCCGTCGCGAGCCCGCATCGCGGCGTGCCGCAACCGCCGTCGCAGCACGGAACGGAAGTGCGGCAATCCGAGCCGGCCACGGCGACCTGAACCTAGCCCGTCCCGGCGAGCCGCGCGGTCTCGTCCCACAGCCGCCGCGCCGCGGCGTCGTTCTCGGCGTCGCGGCTCGGCGGCATCAGGCGGCATCGCGTAAAGTAGCCGCCGGTGATGTTCGCGACCTCCGGCGAGGTCGCGAGGTAGACGAGCGTGCGCGCGCCTTTCTGCGGCGAGATGGCGAACAGCTTGGCGATGCGCACGCCGTAGGCCAGAAGGCCGCCGGCATTGTCGCCGTAGCGCGTCGCGACGAACCCCGGGTGAAAGCAGTTCGCCGTCACGCCGGTGCCGGCGAGCCGGCGCGCGAGCTCGCGCGTCCACATGACGTTGTAGAGCTTGGAGCGCTGGTAGGCCTGGAAGCCGCCATAGCCCTTGGTGAACTGCAGGTCGTCGAGATCGAGGCGGGCGCCGTAATGCGCGCCCGACGCGGTGCTGACGACACGCGCCGGGGCGGCGGCGATCAGGCGCTCGCGCAGGATCTGCGTGACGACGAAATAGGCGAGGTGATTGACGGCGAAATGCATCTCCAGCCCGTCGGCGCTGAGCTGCCGCTCGGTGAACAGCGCGCCCGCATTGTTGACCAGGAGATCGATGCGCGGCTCGGCGGCCGCGATCTCGGCCGCGACCCGCTTCATCTCGGAAATGCGCGAGAGATCCGCACGGTGGACGCGATGCGCCGCACCAGTCCCGGCGGCGCGCAGGCGCGCGAGCGTCGCCTCGCCGCGCGCCGCGTCACGCGCCACCAGCACGAGACGCGCCCCGCGCCGCGCCAGCTCCAGCGCGCCGACCTCGCCGATGCCGGAGGTCGCGCCGGTGATCACGCAGACTTTTCCTTCGAGCTCCATCGGCAGGCTCCGTGCTGGTTGTCGGCGATGCCCGGCGTCAGTGCCCGGGCAGCACCACGACGGTCGGCGAGGACGGCATCGTCTTCTTCGCAACGACGAGCGACGGCGTCTCGTTGAAGTCGACGCGATAGGTCTGGCGCATGCGCGCGAGAAATCGCTCGAGCGTGTACGTGTTGAAGAAGTGCATCGGGATGATCATCTGCGCATGCAGCGATTGCAGCACCTCGACCATGCCATCGAGATCGAGCGTGTAGTTGCCGTCGACCGGCGCCATCACGACGTCGATGCGGCCGATCTCGTCGAGCTGCGCTTGGGTGAGCGTGTGGTGCAGATGCCCGAGATGGGCGATGCACAGCCCGGCGATCTCGAACACGAAGATCGAATTGCCGTTGCGCTCGGTCTCGCCGGCCCAGGTGCGGATATTGGTCGACACGCTGCGGATGCGCACGTCCTTGAACGTCACGTCGTGGCCGGCCGGCTTGCCGTCATCGCGCCAGCCGCGCAGCACCAGCTTGATGCCGGGGTCGGGATGATCGGTGAAATGGGTCGAATGCGCGTGATTCATCGTCGCGATATCGGGCAGGACCGGCGGCCGCACGAAGTCATTGTAGTCGGTCGCGATGCGCACGAGCTGCGGGCTCTCGATCAGGAAGGTGGCGTGACCCACATAGGTGAGGCGCACCTGATCGGCGCCGAGCGCCGCGAGCCGAAGTGCGGCTGGAATGGCGCGCGGCGCGCCCGAGGCGACGAGCCCGGGGCAGTTCTCCCGCATTTCCGGTTTGGCGGGCGGCGCGGGCGCGGCCGACTGCGCCTCGGCGGTCGAGCTGAGGCCCGCGGCCACGAGGCCCGAAACCGCAAGAGAAACCACAAGCGCTGCAAGCCGGAAGCTGCGCCGCATCATCGCACTCCGCCGCGAACAGGACCCAGCACCGCAACATAGCGCAGCCCCGGCGCCGGAACATGTCGGCGGCAAAAAATCGGCCGCGGAACTTCCCCGCGGCCGTGACATTGCTTGGCAGGACGTGCGCGATCAGCGGGCGACGATCATGCCCTTGCTGGTCACCACCACCCACCGGCCATCCTGGCGATGGATATTCTCGATCCGCCCGAGGCCCGGCAGGCTGTCGCCCGGCTCGACCTCGATGACGCCGCCGTAACGCGCCTGGATCAGCGCGGCGCCGTTGTAGACGCTGCGCACGAACCAGCCGTCGAGAATGGGCGGACCGGCGAGCCGCGCCGGCACGGCGGCGGGCTGCGCCGGCGGGGCGGGCGCCGCGATCGAGCCGGTCACGTCATGCGGGGTATTCGCGGGCACCGGCGCACGGTGCTCGATGCGGTCGACCGCCTCGGTGAGCTTGGTGAGCTTGGCGGCCGGTTCGGCTTGTGCGTGCTCGACGCGATCGAGGCGATCGCCCAGCTTGCTGAATTGCGCGTTGCTCGTGCGGCCTGAGTTCTCGATCGATGCCTTGAGCGCCACAAGCTCGGAATTGAGGCGTGCGATCGTCTCGCGCAACGGCCGCGCATCGGCGGCCTTCTCGGCTGTCTTGGCGGATGCCGGCGGGCCCGCCCACAGACCGACCAATCCGGCGGTCGCAGCGGATCCGGCCATCGCGCCGACCACGGCCGCGATCGCGATGCCGGCAGCGAGCGGCGTGACGCGCGGCACCTTCGTCCACCGCCGGAGGGTGCTTGCGGCGCTTGAACTCGCGTCGCTTGCGGCCGGCGCGGCCGCTTCGACCGGCGTCGCCAAGACGGGTTCGATCGGCTCGGGCAGCGCAATCGGCGGCGCGCTGTCGGACGCTTCGAGTGTCGGCCCATCGATCGCCACGACCGGCGGCGCCACGACCGGCGGCACCATGACCGGCGGCACCACGGGCGGGGTCGGGGGGGATGGCGTGATGGCCTCCGCCGGCGCCGCCGCGACGCTCGGCTCAACCGGCGCGAGGTCGGGGGCCTCGATCTTGGCAAAGCCTTCGGCCGGCGGCGCGGCCTCGACGGACGGCGATTCGAGCTTCACCGGCTCGCTCCCGGCACCGTCTTGTGCCGGCGAATTCGGCTGGTCGGCTTTGCGCTTGCCCATGGGGAAATTTCCGATTGGATCTTTCACCAATCGGTAACTATCGATGCTTACCAATTCGTTACCGGTGCGCGCGGCGGACGCCGAAGCGCGCATTAAATAATCGCAATGCCGCGCTAAATAATGCCGCGTTCTTGCGCCAGCGCCTTGAGCGAGGTTTGCGGCCGCGCGCCGAGATGCTGGATCACCTCGGCCGCCGCGAGCGCGCCGAGCGTCGCGGCGCGCTCGTGGCCGGCGCCGTAGGCGAGACCATAGAGGAATCCCGCCGCAAACAGGTCGCCGGCGCCGGTGGTATCGACCACGCGTTCGACCGGCGCGGCCGGCACCGCCAGCACGTCATCGCGCGCGACAACGACGCAGCCGTTCGCGCTGCGCGTCACCACCGCGAGCCGCGCCTCGCGGCGCAACGCCGTGAGCGCGGTGTCGAAATCGGCCGTCTGGTAGAGGCTGTGCAGCTCGGCCGCGTTGGCGAACAATAGATCGACGGTGCCGGAGCGCACGAGCTGGAGAAACTCGTCGCGCCAGCGGTCGACGCAGAACGCATCCGACAGGGTGAGCGCCACCAGCCGCTTCGCCTCGTGCGCGACCGCCGCCGCCTTGAGGAAGGCATCCTTGGCGTGCTTCGGATCCCACAGGTAGCCCTCGAGATAGGTGATGGCGGCGCCCGCGACCGCATCGGCGTCGATGTCGCGCGGATGCAGGTCCTGGGCGGCACCGAGAAAGGTGTTCATGGTGCGCTCGCCGTCCTCGGTCACGAGCACGTAGCAGCGCGCCGTCGAGGGCCCGTCGGAGGCGGGCGGCGTGTCGAAGGCAACGCCGGCGGCGCGGATGTCGTGGGCGAACACGCGGCCGAGCTCGTCGTCCTTCACCTTGCCGACGAAGGCGGTACGCCCGCCCAGACTCGCGCAGCCGACGATCGTATTGGCGGCCGAGCCGCCGGAGATTTCCACCGCCGGCCCCATGGCCTCGTAGATGCCGGTTGCGCGCGCTTCGTCGATCAGCGTCATCGCGCCCTTGCGCATGTCGTGGCGCAGCAAAAAATCCTCGTCGGCGCGGGCGAGCACGTCGACGATAGCGTTGCCGATGCCGAGAACGTCGTAGCGGGTGGCGGTCATGAGGATGGTCCGGATGGGCGCAGGGCCGCGCACTATAACGGGCGCGGTCGCGCTGGCAACGAGATTGCGGCCCACGCGCCGCGCTGACGATCTTGCGGGCGCCTCCTGACCGTCCGCCCTTGCGTTTCTGCGCTCCCCCGTGGCATGGGACGCCGCGCGCGATCATCGCCTATCCCGGCGAAGCCTGCCCCCGGCGTGATCGGGGGTGGAAACCGGTTCGCCGATGAGGATATGCGCAGAGCTCAAGTGCGCAAGGAACCGGAGCGATGATCTTCAAGGAACGGGTCTTTTCCGGCGTGCAGCCGACCGGTAACCTGCATCTCGGCAACTATCTCGGCGCCATCGCGAAATTCGTCACGCTGCAGGACCGCTACGACTGCATCTATTGCGTGGTCGACATGCACGCGATCACGGTGTGGCAGGAGCCCGCGGATCTCAAGCGCAACATCCGC
>DATBZM010000112.1:0-18758 GCA_036513175.1 Xanthobacteraceae bacterium
CCGAGATCGGCGAGAACGTGCACCCCGGCGAGCCGGTGCTCACCATCGCCGCGACCGGGCAGCAATGGCTGTCGTTCAACGTGCGCGAAGATCTGCTCCGCGGCCTGACGGTCGGGACGACGGTTCCGGTCGCGCGCGCCGGCGCACGCGACACGACGCCGGCCGTCGTCACCGAGCTGCGGCCGCTCGGCGATTTCGCGACCTGGCAGGCGGAGCGCGCGGTCGGCGATCACGATCTCAACACGTTGCGGCTGCGGCTCGATCCACAAGGGGATGCGAAGCCGTTCGAGCCCGGCATGACCGTCTGGCTCGATCGCTGAGGGCGACGAGGTGGATGCGTCAGCGATCACCGCGCTTGCCGCGCTGCTGGGAGCCACGGTCGGCGGACTTACGTCCGTCACGACGAGCTGGTTCACTCAGCGCTTCCAGGTGCGCGCGCAGTGGCTCGGGCAGGAGCTGCAACGGCGACAGGACCTCTACAAGGGCTTCATCGAGGATGCGGCGAGATGCTACGTCCACGCGCTGCAGCACGACGAGCCGGATATCCCGGGGCTGGTGGATCTGTATGGTAAGCTCGGACGGATGCGCATCCTATCCTCGCCGAAGGTCCTGGCGACGGCGCAGCACATCGAGCGCAAGATCCTCGACACCTATCTGGCGCCGGACAAGACCTTCGCCGAGCTGCGCGAGATGGTCCAGAGCGGATCGGTCGATCTGTTCGACGAGTTCAGTGCCGCCTGCCGGGATGAGTTCGAATCGCTTCGCGGGACGGAGTTTTGACGCGCAGCGCCACGCCGCAACCCTGAACCATTGCCGTCGATCAGCGAGGAACGAAAAGATGAAAGAGCATGACGTGCGCGCGCGGGCCTTCGCGATGCCGCTGACGAGCCCGGCTTATCCGGTCGGGCCCTATCGGTTCTATCATCGCGAATTCTTCATCATCACGTACCGCACGGATGCGCGCAAGCTGCGCGAGCTCGTTCCCGAGCCGCTCGAGATCGAGGAGCCGCTGGTCAAGTTCGAATTCATCCGCATGCCGGATTCGACCGGTTTCGGCGACTACACCGAGAGCGGACAGGTGATCCCGGTCTCGTTCCAGGGCCGCAAGGGCGGCTACTCCCATTGCATGTTTCTCAACGACCATCCGCCCATCGCCGGCGGGCGCGAGCTCTGGGGCTTTCCCAAGAAGCTCGGGCAGCCGACGTTGCAGGCGGAAATCGACACGCTGGTCGGCCGGCTGCACTACGGCAGCCTGCCGATCGCCATCGGCACGATGGGATACAAGCACAAGCCGGCGGATCTCGCGGCGGTCAAGGCCTCCCTGCTGGCGCCCAATTTCCTGCTCAAGATCATTCCGCACGTCGACGGCACGGCACGCATCTGCGAGCTGGTCGAGTACTATCTCGTCGATGTCGATCTCAAGGGAGCCTGGACCGGACCGACCGAGCTCACCTTGTTCTCGCACGCCTTGGCGCCGCTCGCCGAGCTGCCGGTGCTCGAGATCGTGTCCGGCACGCACATCATCGCCGACGTCACGCTCGACCTCGGCAAGGTCGTGCACGACTATCTGGCCTGAGGCGAGGCCGCAGCCCGTTGGTTGGGTCGAGCCCTGCGAGACCCAAAACGACCGAATAAGAAACTCCAAGTTGGGTCTCGCGAAGACGCTTGACCCAACCTACGCGGTGGCTGCCCCCGCACCTTGACATCAGTTGTGCCCTGGTAAACTCTCTACGCAGAGTTGGCGGATGATCGCCGCCCAAGGCTCAGGGGAAGCCAGGCACGAGGCGGCCGTCAGTCTCGGCCATCGGCGCAAAAGCGCGGGCCGCGATGCCACGTGCGCGGAACGGTGCCGCGCAATCGCGTGGCGAATAGCGGGGACGCGATGTGGTGGTCCATTCTCCAGGGCTTGTTCCTCGATGTCCCGCGCGTGATCGACCACGCGTGGCGCCACCTGGAATATCGCGCCAACGCCGAATGCGATTATGACCCGCGCTGGGTCAACCCGCAGACCAACGCGGTCACCGCTCCTGCCATCGCGCTGCGGCCGTTCTACAAGCGCCCGCCGTTCTGGTTTTTCGCGCTCACGGTTTTCTTTGCGAGCTACGGCCCGACCTGGGAGGGCCTCTGTGCGATTGCGCCGAACGGCGTCACGGCGTTTCTGCGCCAGGCAATTGCGGTCCTGCTCGCGATCACGACCCTCGTGCTTCTCATCCTCGCCATCCCGCCGCTTTGCTTCCTGATCAAGGGGCGCTTTGACGAGGTGCGAAACCAGCCGCCGGGCAACGATCTGCCGCTGGCGCGCCGGATCACCTGCATCCTCGTCATCTCTGCGGGTCTCCTGGCGTTGGCGGCGGCCGCCTTCTCCGGCGCATGGTTTCTCTACCGCACGCCGCCCGGCGGGCTCGTCTGCGCGTTGGATGAATGGAACCTGCTCGCGATCGAGCAGCTCGCGATGTGCCTCATCGCCGTCGGCCTGTTCGCCGGGCTCACGTCGTGTCGCTGGCTCTACGACCGGTTCGTCGCGCCGCGCGGCTGGTCCCGCATCGAATTCGATGTGCTCCTGCAGTTCGTGCTGCTGGCGGCCGTCGCGGCGATCCAATGGTTCGGCCTGGCGGACGCGACGACGACCGCGGCGAGCGATCTGCCCTACCGTCACGTTTTTCTGCTGTTCGCCCCGGCCGTCGCGGCGGTCCTTGCGCTCGCCCCGTGGTGGGCCCGATCGCGTTATCGCACCGTCACCGGCGAGCTTAGAATCCATTTCCGCGACCTGCTGCCGCAAACGGAATTGTTCGTCCATCCGACCGATCCGCCCTTGAGCTGGCGTAGCATCGTCTACGGTTTCCTCTTCGCGCCGGTGAAGCGCATCCTGCATCTCCTGCTGTTCCCCGCTTTGGTCGCGGTCTCCGTGCCGGCGGAATCGCTCTACTGGCCGGTGGTGGTGGCGTTCGTCGTTTCGCTGCTGCTGGTCGTGTGGGGAAACATGTCGCCGCGCTGGCAGGAGCTCAACACCTACATCGAACGCTGGTTTCTGCGCGGCACGCCGCTTCTGATTTCGCTGTTCGTGATCCTGGTCGCGGCGCTTCGCCTCTACGGCGTCGACTACATCACGACGCTGCTCGACGCGATCCCGTTCGGTACCATCTTCGGATTGGTCTTGATGAGCTACGTCCTGTTTTGGCTGGCGGAATATTGGATGAGCCGGTCGGCCGCCCTGGAGCTTCTCGGCATCCTCGGCGACGTGCAGGACGAGACCTACGTCCCCTATCGGCCGACCTTCGGCCAGGCGGAGCATCCGAACGTGCAGGTCGACGTGAACGACCGAAAGCTCGCCGCCCATGCGACCGGACGGTTCGTGGCCTTGGGACGTGTCCTGACGCCCGTGCGTTGCCGCGCCTTCCAGGCCTACTACCTCACCGAGACGTTCGAGACGCTCGACCCCGATCCGGACTCCGAGGAGGTCATGGAAATCGGGCAGCGCACCGGCAATTACTTCGCCGGCCTCAACGTCGCGCTCGCCGTGGTGGCGGCGCTGTTCGTCGGTTATGCCGCGGCCAAGCACCGCGAGACCGCGATCAAGCCGGTCGCGATCGAAAACCAGGTGGCGCCGTCGCCGGATCGGCTGGTCGACCTCGCCGGCCTGCTGCAGCAGGGCGCGCAACCGGCCCGGCCCGCCATCGTGGTGGTCGCGTCGGGCGGCGGAACGCGCGCCGCCCTTTATGCCACGAGCGTCCTGCGCGGCCTGCACCGCCTGCAGGTCGATCGCGACATCGTGCTGGTGAGCGGCGTGTCGGGCGGCGGCGTTGCGCTCGCCTATTTCGCGGCGAACAGCCCCGTGCTGACCGGCGCGAGCGGCCCGGCCGCATCGACGCTTTGCGCGCAAGGCACCTCGGTCGACGCGCAATGGGCCTGTTTCCGCGACAACGTGACCAAGCCGTTCATCGAGGATGTCGTGAACGGCGCGACCGAGTGGCGGATCTTCACCAACACGGAGCTGTCGCAGCTGCTCGCGGAGAGCTTCGAGCACTACCTGTTCGACAACCGCACGCTGGGGTCGGTCCGCAGTCCGGCGCTCATCCTCAACACGACCATCGTGGGTCATCCGGCCGCCGAATCCGCAGTCCTGGCGAGGACCATCAACGCCCCGACGACATGCGAGGAGGCCGAGCAGGTATTTCAGATGACGAGCGGTGGGCGGCTCGTCTTCACCAACCTGCGCGACACCGCGGCGTTTGGCCGGGACGCGCCGGACGCCGAGCTCCCCGACATCCGGCTGCCCTATCGGGTGGTGCGCGACCCGGATATTTCGCTCGCCAGCGCGGCCGCGCTCAATGCCAACTTCCCGCCCGTCTTTCCCGCCGCCCGCGTCCGCATCCACGACGGCGAGTCATCATGCCCGTGGCGCACGTTTTACGTGACCGACGGCGGCGCCGAGGAGAACCTCGGCCTGATCTCGGCGCTCTATGCCCTCGAGAGCGCGCTCGCCAAGCTCAAGGAGCGGGGCGCGCGCGCCCGTCCGATTCATATGGTGATCGCCGAGGCCTCCGCGCTCGACTACGACTACACGCAGGATCGCGGCCTCGGCGTTCTGCTCGGCGGATCGCGCGAGCGCCTCGCCGGCGGCCTCACCGGCGAATTGCGCAACCGCGTCGATACCATGCTGGCTGGCGTCAACGGCGGCGACGCCCGCATCCACTATCATCTCCTCACCTTGCCGCTCGCCTTCCGCTCGCGAGGGGGATTTGGCACCCATTGGCTCTATGCCGAGAGCTTCCGGCTGAGCGATCCGCGGCCGCGCACGACCGCGCGGCACAACGCGTCGATCTTCGAAGGCGCCGGCGAAGAGGTGACGATCGGGCGCCAAGGGTTGGAAGAGCTGTGGCTCGCGTTGCACGACCCGGACACGCCGTTCTGCGCGGCCAAGACCTTTGCCGAGCCCCAGTCCGTCAAGGTCCAGGGATGGATCTGCGGGCCGGCGCAGGCCGGCGGCACCGACCGCGACCTGCACATGCAGGCCTGGGAGCAACTGGTCCGCGAGCTCCGCGGGCCATGAGCCGGCTGGCGTCGTGATGCAGCGCCGCATGGGCCATCAGCTCGGCCGGCTCCGCCGCTTCGAACCGCGCATTGCCGAACGCGCCGGCGAAATGACGCGGAAGCCTGCCGATCGCCATCGGGCGAGGCCGCGCAGGCGCGGGCGGACGACAATCACGCCATCCGGCGCAATAGGCTCCAAATAGACAAACGACGCGCTCCGCGTCCAAGACAGGACCACCCTGGCACCGCCATTATGGCGTCACCGCAAGCTCAATGATCGAGCGATAACGGAGGAGAGACGGTCATGATGCAGCTGTCGCGTCGGACGATGCTCAACACCGCGGCGGTGGGCCTTGCGGCCACTGCTACCGCGCACGCAGTGCAGCCGCAGCGCGGCGACCGGGGCGGCACGGAGCTCAATCCGCAAAACGTGCCGATCGAAGCGCAAAATCCGAGCCAGCTTGTTCCCCCGTCAACGGACCACGGCACCCTGCCGAACCTCAAGTTCTCGTACGCGCAGGCGCACATGCGCCTGGAGAGCGCCGGCTGGACCCGCCAGATCACCGAGCGCGAGCTGCCGATCTCCAAGAATATCGCCGGCGTCAACATGCGGCTCAATGCGGGCGGCGTGCGCGAGCTGCATTGGCACAAGGCCGCCGAGTGGTCCTACATGCTCGCCGGCAAGGCACGGATCACCGCGATCGACGCGGACGGGCGTAATTTCATCGACGACGTCGAGGCGGGCGACCTGTGGTATTTCCCCTCCGGGATCCCGCATTCGATCCAAGGGCTCGAGCCCGACGGGTGCGAATTCCTCCTGGTGTTCGACGACGGGTCTTTCTCGGAAGACAACACGTTTGCGATCAGCGACTGGTTCAAGCACACGCCGGTCGACGTGCTCGGCAAGAATTTCGGGCTGCCCGAGGAGGAGTTCGCCCGCATCCCGGATCCGAGCCAGCGCTACATCTTCCCGCTGCCCGTTCCCGGGCCGCTTGCCTCCGACAGGATCGCCGGCGCTACGCCGGTTGCGAGCTCCTTGAGCCACCGGCTCATGGCGCAGGAGCCGATCAGGACCAAGAGCGGCACCGTGCGGATCGTGGATTCGAAGAACTTCCCCGCATCGGTCACGATCGCGGCCGCGCTGGTCGAGGTCGCTCCCGGCGGGATGCGCGAGATGCATTGGCACCCCAATACGGATGAGTGGCAGTACTACATCCAGGGAAAGGGCCGGATGGGCGTGTTCGCGTCGTCCGGCGACGCGCGGACTTTCGACTACGAGGCCGGCGATGTCGGATACGTACCCTTCGCCATGGGCCACTATGTCGAAAACACCGGCGACGTCCCGCTCCGCTTCCTCGAAATGTTCAAGAGCAGCTATTACGCCGACCTTTCGCTCGACCAATGGATGGCGCTCACCCCACCGGAGCTCGTGCGCGGTCATCTCAATCTGAGCGAATCGGCGGTCGCGCACCTGCGCCGGAAGAAGGAGCCGATCGTTCCGGCCTGAGCCGGCGATCATGTGGCGCGAGCCCGAGGCCTACACTTGGCGTCAAAAGAAGTCGCGAGGCTCAGAGTTGCCGAGGCCGCCAAGCAAAGGCGGCCCCGCGAGCGAGCAACCGCGTCAGCCCCTCAACAGAAGGACTATAATGACGATGACCAATATCGTGCCGAGGCCGCCGCCGTAATAATGGTAGGGAGGGCCCATATAGAAACCACCGCCGCCAAAAAGGAGCACCAGAATTACCAGGAGCAGGATTAGTCCCACTGTATCCTCCTATGAAAATCTTCGGCGATGCGTTCACCGCCGCGGTTTGCAAACAAGCCATCGTCGGGAAAGTTCCGTCGCAGGGCCTTTTGCGCACGCCTGCGAAGAGTCCAATGGAGAAAGTGGCGTCCCACGACGGGCCGGGGCTCTGCCGGAACTATGATGCGGCGCGATAAAACCCGAATTTTTCTAGGTGCGATAATTTTTTGGTTGGCGGTGGAACCAGAGCTGCCCATACCCCGTTGATCGAGCGACCTGACCGATCACTCCCCCCTTCCCCCCGTGTTCGGTCGGCGAAGTCGTGGCAAGCAAGATGCTCGCCGCGACTTTTTCATTTGAACGGCCCGGTCTTGAGATTCAAGAGCCATCAACCCGGGTGGCGCGGTGCAACGACCATCTGTGCTGCGCCGCGTGAAACCGATCTCGATGGGAGGCCCGCATGAAGTTTCGCTGGATCGTGGCGGCCGAGAGCCTGGTCGCCGGTGAGCATTCGCACACGATGGGCGGGCTGCTCGGTCATCTTGACGGCAGCCGCGACTGGCATCCGATCACCACGGCGCCGTTCAATCACGCCGTCGAGGCTCGCGTCCGGGGCCCGCACGGCCTGCAGGCGCTGCCGTTTCCGTGCCGCCAGACTGCCTCAGGCTGGATCAATTCCGATCTCGGCATCCACATGGCCATCGAACCCGTCGCGTGGCGCGCCTGGCCGCACGCGGCTTGACGCAGCGAGCAAGAGGACAACTCCGCAAACCCCCATCACCGGGCTGTTCTGCTTCCGCCGTCCGATCACGCCAAATCCGATCGAGACCGATCGCGGGTTGCGGCTCGCGCTGCACCTTGCGACCGATCATGCACCCCGTCAGCCGTATGCCAGTGCTCTGCACTCCGGCGGCGCGGACCTTGGTGTCGCCCGGCCGCCGAGCAGACGATCGAACTCCCTTTTGGACACGCCGTAGCACTCGCACGAGCGGCGCTCCAAGCCGGGGCGATCGATGATGGTGACGTTGCCGCGGCGATAACGGATGAGTCCGGCGCGCTGCAGGCCGCCCGCCGCCGCCGAGACGCCGGTGCGCTGCACCCCCAGCATCATGGCGAGGAACTCCTGGGTGAGCAGAAACTCGTCCGATTGCATGCGGTCGTGCGTCATCAGCATCCAGCGGCAGCATCGCTGCTGGAGGGAATGAAAGTGAATGCACGCGGCGGACTGCGCGACCTGATTGAAGAAGGCATGACCGTAGCGAGCCATCACGGCGCGCATCGAGGCGCTGCGCGCGAGCTCGCGCTTGAACAGCGCCGCCGGCATTCTCAGGCCGGCGCCCGGAACCTGCACGTAGACGCTGGTGGGCGCCTGGTCGTCGCCCCACACGAGGGGGAGGCCCACCATGCCTTCGTTGCCGATCGTACCGACCTCGGTCGCTTCGCCGTTCGTCATGGTGTTGACCAGCGAGCCGACGCCGGTCTCGATGAAATAGACGAATCCAATGGACTTGTCGGCGCGGTAGAGCGACTGCCGGTAGGTCAGCGGAATACGCTGCAGATGCGGGGCAAGCCGCGCATAATCCCGCGCCGGCAGCAAGCCGAGCAGCCGGTTATCGTGCCTGTCCGCAGCTTTGCGGATCGCCATCGTCTGGCCGCTCCTCTTGGTCGCGCTTGCTTGGCCCCGCAGGCGGCAAGCATTTTCCGTGACTCGTCGGCGGCCCACGTCGACGGCATCCACCGGCCGATTGCCGACAAACGCTGCGCTTGTTCGGCGGACGAGGCAAGGCCAATGTCCTGTATCGGACATTTTGCCAGTGGTCGCGACACCACGACGAAGGTCCGCATCAGCGACTTACCTCGACTTGGTATTTTAGTCTTGCACAGCGGCCGATCGCCGTTGTGGCGAGACGTGCCGGCGCAATTACGAGAGGGAAAGCAGACGCCATTCGCGGTGCTCCGAATTCATTTCTTGAGCACGTCTTGCGCCCATTACCGTGCCATCTCGACGGCTAGCGCAACGTGAATGTCCGAAACTCGACATATCGCTCGACTTCGCTTGGCCAAAGGCGTAACCGTGATTCGTGCTCGTACGACTGAACGTTGAAGCGTGCGTTCGCGCAGGGCCTGCGGCCTGATGGCAGAGTTCGGTCGAGGCACCGCCGCCCTCGTTGCGAGACATGCGAGGCACGAGAAACTGCAGCGCAAGCGTGCGATTCAAAACCAAATGTATTTGGTCGCTTTTTCGCAGGTTTCGTTCGCGAGCGGTCGCGCTCCGGACGGCACAGGGGAGCAGACGACATGACGACCGAACGCTGGCGGCACGACGCGGACCCGCCTCCGAACACCATGTTCGACCGACCGGAGCCCCGGACGGTCGCGAGCTACGAACGCGAGCTCACTCTATACAGGCGCACGGAGCTTCGGTTGCGACAAGATCTTGCCCAAAAGGACGTATTGCTTCGTCAAAAGGAAGAATTGATCAACCGGCATGACTTTTCCGGCAGGGAGTTCGATCATCGACTCCTGAACGGCCTGCAAATGATCGCGAGCCTGCTCCTGCTGCAAAGCCGGGCGTCGGCGAGTCCCGACGCCGCATCGCAATTGATCGTCGCGGCCAATCGCGTGGCCGCAATCGGGCAAGTTCACCGGCGCCTCCATTGCCTGGACGGCGAAAAGACCGTCGCGTTCAGGCAATTCCTCGATGATTTTTGCCGCGATTTTTCTACCTTGCTGTCTTCGGATAACGCCATCGTCTTCGCGGGAATTGATGTCGACCTGCCGGCCGCCCGCGCCGTTCCGCTCGGGTTCATCGTCAACGAGTTGGTCACGAATGCGGTCAAATACGGCAAAGGCGGGATCGCGGTCAGACTGCAGCCGAACCCGGAACGGGGCTACGCGCTGTCCGTTGCCAATGATGGCCCAGTGTTGCCCGAAGGATTTGATCCCGCCGCCTGCGCGGGACTCGGACTGCAGCTCATTCGGTCTCTCGTCAGAGAGATCTGCGGTGAATTGCTGATCGGTCGAGGCGATCAGAACCAAGGAACACAATTTACCGTATTGTTCTCCTAATTGCCCGGAAGGCAGATGGGCGGCAGCGCCGTCGGTAGCCCTACAGCCAATTGATGCCTTGCTGCTTCGCGTCGCCGACGTGAGTGAGATTACAGCCAACCGATTCCAGACGCTCCATTTCCGATCATGGACTGCGGAACCGCACGCAATGCTGTATCATTCGTAGCGCGGCGCCTCGACCGGGTCGAGGTCGGCGCTTTCCGTTCGAATTCGGATGATCGAGCCCGGCTGAGGAGGCCTTCACCCATGACCAGCCTTACGGATCCCGCCATCGTCTTCATCATCGTCTTGCTGATCGGCATTGTCGCAGGGTGCCTCGCGCAGTGGGCCACGCGAACGTCGTGGCTGTCGAAGCAGATCATCGGAACCGGGCGCGTCTATGCCACCAGCGCGCTCGTCGGCGTCGCGGGATCGTTCATCGGATTCCACATCGCCTCATTGCTCAAGCTGTCGGCTTCGGGGGCGATCGTTCCGTTCATCGGCGCGGCGGTCGGAGCCCTGGTGATCCTTTGGGGCTGGAGAATGATACGGCACTGACGGCTGCGAAGATGATCATCGGATGATGCTGGGATTGCTCGGCGAGTTCGGCGATATCGGCCCGACGCGCGAGGCCGGCGGCGGGGCGGAGCCGAGCACCGCTCCGATCACCGACAGGATGGCGATCAGAACGATGAGGGCCTGACACACCCGCTTCATGTTCGCCGGCATGGACAACATTTCGACGACGTAGAACAGGATGATCGCGGCCAAAGCCAACTCCGCCGCATAGATGATCAGCGCAATCAAGGTCATGTGAGCCTCACCGAAAGGACTCTATTTCGCGGTCTTCAAGAATTCATGCGGTTTCCGGAGCTGCTCAATGCAATGGACGATTTCGGCAAAGATGATGCGCCAACGCGTCGCGTCGGGCAATCTGATTCACCACACGTAGCGCACCCGTCCGGTGCCGCCGTATTTCTGCGCGCCGTCGGCGAATTCGCCGTCGAACCACGCAGAGAGCGACCACCCATGGCTGAGCCAGACCTCCGCGCCGGCCGAGACGAGCAACGAATCGCTGGCCGGCGCCGCGCCGGTCACGGTGAAGCTCGATCCCGGCAAGGCTTCGAACATGGCGGTCATGTTCGAAGCGGACCAGTAATCGTGAGCCCAGGCGGCGCGGGTGCGCAGCGTCAGGGTGGTGCCGTAGTCGACCGGGATGTTCCAGTCGAGCCAGGCGCCGAGCTCGGTACGGGCCGTGGTCGTCGTCTGCGCGTCGTAGGCCAGCGCGAAGATCGATGAGCCGGACGCGGCGCTCTCGCTGTAGGACGGCGTGCGGAAGGCCTGCACCTGCCCGGCCGCATAGGGGGTGATCCCGTACCAACCGGGCAGGCCGATCACGCGCGGAATGGCGAAGCGATATCCGCCCTCGATCCGTCCGCCGACGTCGTTGGCGGAGAAATCGGCGGTGAGATGGTCGGTGCCGGCCACCGTCACATAGCGGTCGGTGGACACGCGCTGCCAGCCATAGGCGAGCGCGGCCGAGATATAGGCCGCACCGACACGCGTAAAGCTGTACACGGCCGCCTGGAACATGTCGCTGTGTCCGCCGCCGAGGCCGTCCGCCACGCCGTAGTTGGTGGCGCCGCCCGCGAGCGCGAAGCCGACCAAGGTGTAGGGCGTGACCCGGTAGTCGAGGCCGGTGACATAGCCGAAGGTGCTCACCGTCCTGTCGTGAGTTCCCGCCAACCAGTCGCCGGCGGTCGTGCCTTGGCCGCCATAGCTCGCGGCCCAGATGCTCCACGGACGCGGATCGACCGCGGGTTCGCCCGGTCCCTTGTAAATCGGCGCCTTGTAGATGAGCGAAGGCCTGGCCGGGGGCTCCGGCGTGACGCCGCGGCTGTCGGCGAACGGATTGGTCATCAGCGACAGGAACGAGTCCATCGCCTGGGTCCCCGCCGGGGCGGCGCCGGTCGCGGCCTCCCCCGACAGCTGTGTGAAGGCGGCCGCAAGCTGGGCGGACGAGCTGAAGCTGAGGAGGCTCTGGAATGCCGGCGGCAGCGTGCCGCCGTTGTTGATGAAAGCATCGATGGCATTCGCGACCGCTAATTCATTGCCCGGGGCCGAGGATGGCAACGCCGATGCCGCCGAGACCGCGGTGGTCGTGCAAATCGTGATGTTGTTGGTGTCCAGTGTAACCGCGCCGTTGCGTGCAAAGGCCGCGCCACAGTTGATGTTGGCGTCGGTATTGAGCGTGATGCTCGTCAACGCGATGATGTCCCCGATGAACGACGTGGTGGTGCCGAGCGTCGCGGACGTGCCGATCCGGAAAAAAACATTGCCGCCTTGCGCGCCGTTGATCAACTGAATGCTCGAGGCGCTGGCGGTGGTGAGCGTGCTGCCGACATTGAAGATGAAGACCGAATTGGGGTTGCCCTGCCCGTTGAGCGTGAGGTTCCCGGTCAACTGCGCCGAGGTATTGAAGCCGTAGACACCCGATATGAGCGTCTTGCCTCCCAGGTTCTGACCTGTCAGGTCCTGCGTGATAGGCATGCCTGCCAGCGTAACGTAGGCGGCCGTGACGTCGACCTGAGCCTGGGCTGCGGGCGCATCGCCCAAATGGGTCGCTCCGGTCACCACCCCGGGGCCCGGAATAGTGGAAAAAGTAAACCCGGTGACCGAGCTCAGGTTATTGGGGCTGATGCCGAGGCCTCCCGTGATCACGGTCGGGTTTGTGTTGGTGATCGCCGAGGCGGCCAGGACCCCATAGCTCCCTGCCGTCCCCAGGGGGGGCGCCTGAGCATGGCTGGAAGAGGTCGGAGCGACCAGCATCAGGCCGAGGACCGCAAGCGCTGCAACCGAACGCCGCGAAACGTATCGCGTTCCGATGAGGGCGTCCGGATCGTGCGATCGAAAATCAACCGCCGAGGCAAACCCGGCCGCTAAAGCCCGCAACGCCGCGCTGGGTCCGTGCCAGCGGGTCAAACGACGCGCGCGATTATCCCGGTGCTGCATCATGCGGGCTAGCGGCCCTCCACAGCCTCCGGGAGAAAGGCTGCTACCATCGATATGAATCGCCCGCACCTGTCAACCTATTGCGCGGGAATAAACCGTGGATTCTCGCCGTCTGTGTCGAAAGAGACACTTGTAGTTAAAAGTCGGTTTTTATCTTAGGCAATCCATGCCTTGGAGGTAATTACGTCGGGGGCAGACTGGGGCTCCGTCGGAACTGTGATATCATCCTTGTCGCGCCAACAAAATCTTCGTCGCCATAGGGAGAGAACCCAACATGCCCTCCACCATCAATATCCACCTGATCGGCGTCTGGTTTTGCGTCGGCTTCTTCACGGGCGCAGGCTGGGCGATCGCTGCCTGGCTCGTCGCGCGGATCCTCACCGCGCTCTGAGCGCAAGCGCAGGGGGTTTAATTTTTGCTCCCTATTGTGCTGCGATCCGACGCCGAAATTCGCGCCCAACAATCGTGCGACCGGAACCGCCGACGAGAACAGGGTGGTTGTCCCGGGAAACACCGCGTATTTCGGCACGTACGAGCGGTCTTACGCCCTCGGCGCCCACCGCGCGAGGAGCAGGCGCTCCGCCGCCGCGGACAGCCCGGTCAGCAAGAGGCCGAGACCGCCCACCAGCACCAACAGGCCGAACACCTCGGCGGCGTTGAACTTGCGCTGCGCCGCGATCATCAGCCCGCCGAGGCCGACCGCGCCGGTGAACATCTCCATGACGAGCGTGATGATGATCGCGTGCGGCAGCGCGACGCGCAGGCCGAGCAGCAGGGACGGCACGGTCGCGGGAACCACGATCTTGCGCAAGGTGTCGGACCGCGTGAGGCGCAGCGAGCGCGCGACCTCGAAGGTGAGCGGCGGGATCGCGGCGACCCCGGCGATCGTGTTGAGCAGGACCGGCCACACGCAGGCGAGGCCGATGACGACCACCTTCATGAGATCCGAATAGCCGAGCAGCAGGACGAACACCGGGATCAGCACCGGCTGCGGAATGGCGCGGACGTATTCGAGCAGCATCTCCGACCATTGCCGCAGGCGCGGCGACATACCGATCACGAGGCCGAGCGCGAAGCCCGCGACGGTCGACAGCACGAGGCTGATCACCAGGATGCGCAGCGTCTCGGCGACGGCGGGCGCCAGCCGCCCGGCGCGGGCGAGGCCCGCGAGCGCGGCCAGCCAGGTGCTCGGCGGCGGGAATTGCGGCGACACGTGGCCGAGCGCCTGCCATAGCGCCAGCGCGGCCAGCAACGGCAGCGTTCCGCGCGACCAGGCCAGTGCGGCGGCGAGCATCCTCATGGCGCGCTCGCGCTCGCGACCGCGCTCGGCCGGTTGAACGCGCCCGGCAGCAGGAGCCTGCCGAGCGCGACGAGACCGGCGTTGAGCAGCACGCCGAGCATGCCGGCGATCAGCACATAGGCGAACATCAGATCGGGATGCAGCGCCTGCGCCTCGCGCACCACCGCGTAGCCGATGCCTTCCGGGTTGCCGATCATCTCGGCGACGACCGCGAGCACCAGCGCGGTGCTCATGGCGAGGCGGCAGCCGACCAGCACGGCCGGCGCCGCCGCCGGGAGCAGCACCTTGCGGATCGTCTCGATGCGGCCGAGGCGCAGCGTGCGGGCGACATCCTCGAGGCGCGCCGGCGCCGCCATGATGCCGCGCATCGTGCTCACCAGCACGGGCCAGATGGTCGGAATGACGATGACGACGAGCTCCGTCGCGATGGAAAAGCCGAACAGCAGCATCGCGGCCGGCACCAGGGCGACGGCAGGCATCGGGCGCAGGAGCTCGACGCTCGCGAGCCCCCACGCGCGGGCGATGGGCGAAAAACCGAGCAGCGCGCCGAGCACGAGGCCGATCGCGACCGCGATGCCCCAGCCCGCGAGCGTCGCGCCGAGGGTATGCAGCGTCTCGCCGATGACGCCGCGGTCGTAGAAAAGCTCAGGGACGCTCGCCGCGATCGCGACGGGCGACGGGAGATAGTCGTAGGTCGCAAGGCCGCTGCCGACGACGCCTTGCCAGGCGAGCAGCACGAGCGCGATGCCGCCGAGGCCGCGCAGCGTGCGCGCGGCGCTCACGCCCGCCTCCCGATCGCGTCGTGCACCTTGTGGCGCAAGGCGAGGAACGCCGGCTGCTCGCGCGTCGTCACCTGCTCGCGCGGCTGCGCGAGCGGGACGTCGAGCACGGCGGCGAGCCGGCCCGGGCTGCCGCGCAGCACCGCGACCCGGTCGCCGAGATAGACCGCCTCCTCGATGTCGTGGGTGATGAAGACGACGCTCGCCCCGGTCTCCTGGCGCACGCGCAAAAGCTCGTCCTGCAGCGACGCCTTGGTCATGGCATCGAGCGCCGCGAACGGCTCGTCCATCAGCAGCACCGAGGGCGCGAGCGCGAGCGCGCGGGCGATCTGAACCCGCTGCTGCATGCCGCCGGAGAGCTGCCAGGGATAGTCGTCGGCGTTGTTCTCGAGGCCGACGAGCCGCAGCGCATCGGCGACCCGGCGGCGCACGTCGGCGCCCGCCGCCCTGCGCTCGATGCCGAGCGCGACGTTGCGGGCGACCGTGCGCCATTGCAGCAGCGCATTGGAATAGTCCTGGAAGACGAGCGCGATTCCCTCCGACGGCCCGGCGATGGCGGCGCCGCGGAAGCGCGCCTCCCCGCCGCTCTGCGGGGTGAGCCCGGCGAGGATGCGCAAGAGCGAGGTCTTGCCCGTCCCGGACGCGCCGCAGATGGTCAGGATCTCGCCTGCGCCGACCGAGAACGTCAGCTCGTGCAAAACCTCGCGCCTGCCGTCGCGCTCGCGCGCGCGCCCGCCGCTCGTCATCGCATAGGCGAGCGAGACCTTGTCGAGCTCGAAGATCGGCATGCTTGCGCGAACCACCCGCGTCATCGTCCGCGCACGCGGACGATCCAGTGCTCCGCAACGGATCCTTGAGGCATTGTCAGCGTTTCACGCACCGTTCGTGTGTACTGGATTGCCCGCTTTCGCGGGCAATGACGCCGAAGGTTACGGGACGATCATCAGATCGGCCCCCTTGAGCGGCTTCTGCAGGCTGCCGAGGTCGCTCATGACCTTGATCCACGCGTCGAGCTCCTGCGGCCGCAGCGTAACGTCGTAGAACGGCAGCGGGATCGAGTCGGCGACGCCGGGCGGCAGCTTGGTGTATTGCGCGAGCACCGCACGCGCCCGCGCGGGATTTTTCTCGATGAGCTCGCGCGCCTGGTCGAGCGCCGCCGCCCATTTGGCGATGACCGGCCGGTGCGCCGCCGCCCAGGCACGGTCGGCGATCCACACCGTCGAGCGCGCCGGGTTGGCGATGCGCAAGAGCTGGTCGCCGAGCGAGACGTTGCCGGCCGCGATCATCCGGCTCGCGAACGGCTGCACCGCTTCGGCGACGTCGACGCGGCCGGCCTTCATCTGGTCGGGCATGTTGGGAAACGGCACCTCGACGGCGCGGATCGAATTCACATCCACGCCCTCCTGCTTCATCCAGTGCAGCAGCGCGATGTGGAGAATGGCGCCGACCGTCGGCGTCGCCACGGTCCGGCCGGCAAAATCCTTGACGCCCATGATGCCGGAATCCTTGCGCACGATGATGGTGCTGGTGACGTGGTCGGTCGTGTCGGAATGATTGCCGGCGACCGCGACCACGTCGAGGCCGCCGCCCGCCGCGTTGATCAGGTCGATGACGGTCGCGGGCGCGATGTCGAGCTGCTTGCCGACCGTGCCCGGCACCAGCGAGATATTCTGCACGGCGATGAACGAGACGTCGAGGCCCTGCGCGTCGAAGTAGCCCTCCTCCTTGGCGACCCAGGCGGACAGCCAGGTCACGGCGGGAACGTACGCGGCCCGCACCTTGATCTTCTGCGCCGCCGCGGGCTGCGCCGCGAGGAACGGCGCGAGCAGCATGAGCGCCGCAACGCAACGGGCCCCGATCGACTGCGCGAGCATGAGGTTTCCTCCTTGGGGTGACTTTCAGTCTTGCAAGAATGCGTGGCACGGCATGGCCGCACGGGTCAATCGAGCATCGCGGCGCAGCGGGCTGCCCGCCGGGCGGGCAAGCCGCGCCACGTTCACGCTTGCGTCGCGGAGTCGCGAATGTGACGCCGCATGTTAGGCGAGCACGGCGTCTGCGCTCCCTCTCCCCGCGTGCGGGGAGAGGGAGCGCTGGCGCCGTGCTCACCTCACATACGCGCTCCTTGCGGTCGACCCTCGGGGTGGCGTGCTCTATAGCGGATGACCAACGAGATAGCCTGCGAGGGAGGAGCGAGACCATGAGCCATGAGATGCGCCGCGTGGTGACCGGGCATGACGCGCGCGGGCGCGCGGTCGTGCTGTCGGATGGGCCGGCGCCCTTCGTCCACGTCAACAAGCTCGACCCGAGCTGGTTCTCGGTCGACTTCTGGCGCACGGGCGAGACGCCGGCAAAAATCGTGGCGCAGGCCGCGGAGCCGACCGGCGGCCCGCGGCGGCAGATGCCGGCACGCAATGGCACCGTGCTGCGCATCAATCATTTTCCGCCCGAGTCCGACGCGGTGCGCGCGATGACGCCGGCCGACTCGGCGCGCGCCTTCGAGGGCCTGGGCAATCCGCAGGCCGCGACCTTCGGCGCGGGCGGCCGTCATCCGCTGATGCATCGCACCGAGACGATCGACTACGCGATCGTGCTCGCGGGCGAGATCACCATGGTGCTCGACGACGAGGATGTTTTGCTCAAGGCCGGCGACGTGGTGATCCAGTGCGGGACCAACCACGCCTGGAGCAACCGCTCGACGGCGCCGTGCGTGGTCGCCTTCGTGCTGATCGACGGCGACTTCGATCCGAGCCTCGAGGCGACGTTCGCCACCGCGCTCAAGGAATGAGCGCGCCCGCCGGCACCTTGCGCGTCATCGCGGAGACGGCCGACGCGGCGCTGATGGCGCGGCCGCTGCGCTCGCTCGCCGATGTCGAGGCGATCGAGCGCACGCCGCTCGCGCAGCGGCTCGCGGTCGTCGACTTCTCGCGGCGCGTCGCGCTCGCGCTCGCGGCGCGCGATCCCGCCGACACCGCGCTCTTCTACGTGCCGGACGGCGACGTCGAGGGCGCGGCGCTGCGCGTCTCGTTCGCGCAACTGCGCGACAACATCGCGCGCACCGCGGCGCTGCTGCGCGCGCACGGCATCGGGCGCGGCGATGCGGTCGCGATCCTGCTGCCGAACGTGCCGCAGCTCTATTGGGCCGTGCTCGGCGCCATGGCGGCCGGCATCGCGTTCCCGATCAACTGGATGCTCGAGCCCCACGCGCTCCAGCGCCTGATCAAGGACGCGGGCGCCAAGGCGATCATCGCGCTCGGGCCGACGCCGGGCTTCCGCATCTGGGAGAGCGTCACGACGATCGCCGGCGACCTGCCGGCCGGCCTGCCGATCTGGTCGGTCGTCGGGCCCGATGGAACGGTGCGGGAGGATGACCTCGACGCGCAGCTCGTGCGAACACCTGCGGCCGCCGCGGACGATTCGACCAGCGGAGAGCCCGTCACCGGCGACACGATCGGCGCCTACGTCCATTCGGGCGGGACCACCGGCCTGCCGAAGATCGTCCAGCTGTCGCACCGAAACATGTCCTATCGGCACTGGACGCTGCAGCTCGCGATCGGGCTCGAGATCGGCGAGGTCCATCTGCACGATACGCCGATGTTCCACGTCGGCGGCTTGCTCGGCCGCCAGCTGCCGCCGCTCGCGAGCGGCGCCGGCCTGCTGATCCCCAGCATCCTCGGCGCGCGCGACAGGCGCTACATCGCCAACTACTGGCGCTTCGTCGAGAAGTACCGGGTCACGCGCCTGTCCGGCGTTCCGACCACGCTTGCGGTGCTGGCGAAGACCGCACCGGAGGGAATCGACCTGTCCTCGCTCGCCCCACACTTCATCACCGGCTCGACGGCGCTGC
>DATBZM010000113.1:0-11292 GCA_036513175.1 Xanthobacteraceae bacterium
TGGAGATCGAGGCGATCTGGACCGGATTCCGGCCGACCTCGGACGACGATGCGCCGATCCTCGGCACCTGCGGCATCGCCGGGCTCGTGCTCGCGACCGGCCATCACCGCAACGGCATCCTGCTCGCGCCCGGCACCGCGCAGGCGATCCACGATCTCGTCACCACCGGCGCCATGACAGGCGCGGCCAGCCGTTTCGCGCTCGACCGCTTCGCCGGCAAGCGCGGCGTGGAGCGTGCCTTGGAACATCAGGAGAAGCTCGATGCGGCTCAATGTTAACGGCGAGGAGCGGGTGAGCGCGTGCCGCGATCTTGCCGACCTGTGGCGGGCCGAGACGGCCGATCTCGACTTGCCCGACCCCAAGGGCTTTGCGATCGCGCTCAACGGCGCCGTGGTGCGGCGCGACGCCTGGGCCGCGACCGCGCTCGCCGACGGCGACCGGATCGAGATCATCCGCGCCATGCAAGGGGGCTGAGATGGGGGTTGAGATGGAGGCCGCGATGGACACCGAGGCGAACGATCCGCTGGTGATCGCCGGCACGCCTTTCGGCTCGCGCCTGCTGCTCGGCACCGCCGGATATCCGAGCCAGAAAATCCTGAGCGAGGCGGTCGCGGCGAGCGGTTGCGAGATCGTCACGCTGTCGATCCGCCGGGTTTCGCTCAAAGGCCACGGCTCCGACACGATCGGCCTGCTCGCCGGCAAGCGCTTTTTGCCCAACACCGCGGGCTGCGAGACCGCGCGCGACGCGGTGCTCACCGCCGAGCTCGCCCGCGAGGCGCTGGACACCAACTGGATCAAGCTCGAGGTGATCGGCGACCGCGAGACGCTTTATCCCGACGTCAACGAGCTCATCGAGGCGGCGCGCGCGCTGGTCGCGCGCGATTTCGTGGTGCTGCCCTATTGCAACGACGATCCGGTGGTGTGCCAGCGCCTCGCCGATCTCGGCGCGGTCGCGGTCATGCCGATGGGTTCATTGATCGGCTCCGGCATGGGCGTTGCCAATCCGGCCAACCTCGAGGTGATCTGCCGGCGCTCGCCGGTGCCGGTGATCGTCGACGCCGGGATCGGCACCGCCTCCGACGCCGTGATCGCCATGGAGCTCGGCGCCGCCGCGGTGCTGCTCAACACCGCGGTCGCCAAGGCTGACGATCCGGTCGAAATGGCGCGGGCGATGCGGCACGCCGTCATCGCCGGCCGGCACGCGTTTCGCGCCGGACGCATTCCACGCCGCGGCCGCGCCGAGCCGTCGAGCCCGCAGCTCGGCCTCGTCGGATCATGAATCCACGACCTTCCTTGCCATCGCGCCTGCTGATCGTGACCGATCGTCATCAGGCGGCGGCGCCGGTCGCCGAAATCGTTGACGCGGCGGTGAGGGCGGGGGCGCGCTGGATCTGGCTGCGCGACCGCGATCTTGCCGCCACTGAGCGGCGTGCGCTCGCCGTCGAGCTTTTGGCGATCACGCGGCAGGCGAATGCCAGGCTCGCGATCGGCGCCGACGTCGAGCTTACCGCCGAGCTCGGCGCCGACGGCGTGCACCTCGCGTCGGACGCCTCGCCCGGTGCGATCGCGGCGGCGCGGGCGCGGCTCGGCGACGCTGCGCTCATCGGCATCTCGGCGCACGCCGACATCGACGTCGCGGCCGCGCAAGCCGCCGGCGCCGACTACGCGACGCTCAGCCCGGTCTACGCGACCGCGAGCAAGCCGGGCTACGGACCCGAGCTCGGGCTCGCGGCGCTCGCGCACGCGGCGCGGCTTGGGCTCCGGCTTGGGCTCCCGGTGCTCGCGCTCGGCGGCGTCACGCCGCAGCGCGCGCCGGAATGCCTCGCCGCCGGCGCGGCCGGGATCGCGGTCATGGGCGAGATCATGCGCGCGCCGCGCCGGCCGAACGGCGTCGGCGACGCGGTTCGCGCGTTCTTGGACGCGCTCTCCCCGCAGGCCGCACGACCCTAGGCATGCCACGATCCTTGCGTCATCTTGCGCCGCCGGCCATGTCACGCCACGTTGCGCGCGGCGGCGAACGCGGGCGAGGCGCCGGCGGCAGCCTGGCATGAGGTAGCGATGGGATTGCTCGTCGGCATCGCGGCGCTCTTTGCCGTCCTCTGGTTCATGCGCAAATATGTGCAGGCCAGTCCGACCGGCATGGCGCGAGTCATGCAGAAGGCGGGCGGCATTCTCGCCCTCATCGCCGGCATTCTCATCACCTTGCGGGGCGGTCTGGCGCTTGGCGTGCCGCTCGGGCTGTTCGGCTTGGCTCTGCTCGGCTGGACGCGCGGCGTTCCTTTCTTTCCCGGGTCGACGGGCGGCCCGAACCCCGTGTCGCGCCAGCGCACCGCCTTCCTCGAGGTCGCGATTGATCACGTGACCGGCGCCATGCGCGGCCGCGTCATCGCCGGCAAGCGCGCGGGAGCCGATCTCGATGCGCTCGATGAGGCGACGCTCAACGCGCTGTTGGCGGAGCTCGATCCGGCGAGCCGGCAGCTATTGATGGCGTATCGTGACCGCCGCCGATCCGGCCGGCGTGAATACGCGCAAGGCGGTGCGGACGCGCGGCAGCGCGGCGCGGCGAGTTCCGGCAAAATGGCCGAAGAGGAGGCTTATCAGATCCTTGGCCTTCAGCCGGGGGCGGGTGCGGAGGAAATCGGACACGCCTACCGGACGCTCATGAAGAAACTGCATCCCGACCAGGGGGGGACGACGTATCTCGCGGCCCGCATCAATGAGGCCAAAGAGGTTCTTCTTCGCCGCCATCGCTAACTCCACACGGATGAGCGCGGCCTCCTGTCCGGCAGCCCATCCGTTACGCGTTTACACAACTCGACTACAACGCCTGGACCCTGACTTCATTTCCTTCTTTGTTGCGCGAAATTCTTACCGCTTCGTGACTTAGCGCACGTTCCGGCGAAAACCTGCCCCGGACTTGATCCGGGGCCTGCCCCCGACCCGATCGGGGGTGGACACCGGCTCGCCGACAAGAACATGCGCGAAAAAATGCAGCCCGCACCCGACGCACGGCTGCACCATCGCGCCCACAGCCGGCTCTAATTCTTCACCGTGATGCAGGCGAAGTCGCTGCGTCGCAGTTTCTTGCAGGTTTCCTCCGCTTCGCTCTTGTCGAGACCCGCAAAGCGCGCCCGATAGTAGGTCTTGTCGCCCTTGGTCACAGGCTCGGTGAACGGATCGGCGTGGTCGAGCGAGCTCACCTTGCTCTGCGCGGCATCGAGATGCTGCTTGGCTTCGCTCTCGCTGCCGAACGCGCCGATCTGGATGATCCATCCGGTATGCGCCGGTGCGTGCACCTGCAGGCCGCGGGTCGGCGGCGCAGCAGAGGCGGCGGGCGCCGCGGGTTCGGCCTTCGGGGCGGGCGCCGGCGGCAGCGCGGCTTGCGCGGCGGCCGCGACGATGGGCCAGCTAGCCGTCGTCGATTGCGGCACCGGCCATGACGATGCGGCGTGCACTGCGGGCGGGGGCAGCGGCGCGGCGGGCGCGGCAGGTGCCGGCGCCGAGGCTGGTCCCGCGGCGGGTGTCGCGGCTGGGGCCTGTGCGGGCGTCGCGCCGGTCTCGTCGTTGATCGGGATCATGGCGGCGGGCGGAGCGAGCGAGGCGGTGCGAACCGGCGCGAGCTTGACCTTGATGGTCTTCACGGCGATCGGGCGGATCGGCTCGGTCGAGCCGGCCGCGGCGACGTTGCGCTTCACCATCATGACGGGTCCCTGCAGCGGCGCGGCCGGAGCCTGCACCGGAACCGACGAGACGGTCGCGAGCGAATAATTGGCGGCCGGCGGGGCCGCCGGATGCAGGCCGCGTGTCGCGACGCGCGCCGGCTCCTCGGCTTCCGCGACCATCGGTGCGCTGTGACGGGTCGAGGCTTCCTCGAGATGCGACTCGATCAGCTCGCGCATTTGCGCGTCGCGCGCGCCCGCCGAGCTGCCGCCCATGACCACCGCGACGATGTGCCGCCCGTCGCGGTGCAGCGAGGTGACGAGATTGAAGCCGGAGGCGCGCGTGTAGCCGGTCTTGATGCCGTCGACGCCGTACTGGCCGAGCAGGTGGTCGTGATTGCGGATCTCCTCGCCGCGGAACGTGAACGACGGAAGCGAGAAGTAATGATAGTAGCGCGGGAAGCGATCCTGGATGGCGCGGCCGAGCAGCGCCTGGTCGCGCGCCGTGGTGACCTGGTCGTCGTCGGGCAGGCCGGAAGCGTTGACGTAGGTGGTGTGGCCCATGCCGAGCGCATGCGCCTTGGCGGTCATCATCTTGGCGAAGCTCTCTTCGTCGCCGCCGATCGCCTCGGCGATCACGACCGCGGCGTCGTTCGCCGAGCGCGTGACGATGCCGCGGATCGCGTCCTCGACTTCGAGATTCTGGCCATCCTTGAGGCCGAGCTTGGTCGGCGCCTGCTCGGCAGCATGCTCGGACACCGGCATCATGGTCGAAAGCTTAATCTTGCCGGCATCGAGGCGCTCGAACAGAAGATAGAGCGTCATGATCTTGGTGAGCGAGGCCGGATGGCGCAGGCTGTCGGCGTTGCTCTCTGCGAGCGTCTTGCCCGTATTGGCGTCGACCACGATCGATGAGTGGAGCGGGCTGTAGTCGCTCTCGCGCACCGAATGGTGACTGACGTGATGGCTGACGTGGACGTAATGGCGCACGCCATGGCGGCGCGCGTTGGCCGCATCGGTGGCGACGGCCAGCGCCGTGGCGACCGCGATCAGACCGATGAACGAATGAGCGAATCCCCTCGAAAGGCTACGCTGTACGCGCAACATCGTCTCCCCTGGTCCGTTGCTCGCTTGACCGCCCCGTGCGCCGGACGTCCCCATGCTTCCGGATTAGCCTTGCGGCTTGACGTAAAAAAGGCGGCGCTGCGGCCTCCCTGTGCGTATCGCGCATGCCTTGATGCAGCGTTACCAGAACAGCACAGTCAATCAGCCTAGGTAAATGCGGTTGCTAAACGGTTAATCCAATTGGGGAATTTGATACCGCGTTAACAATATTGCGATGCAATATCCTTGCTTGACTTTTTGTGCAGTGCGGTATATCTCAGGTTCAAGGCTGATAGGCCGACGAAATTATCAACCGCAACAAGGGTCGCCGCTCGGGTGGGCGAACCGGGAGATCGAACATGCTCAAGAACTTCGACGAACTGCAGAAGATCAGCAAAGACAACATGGATGTCGCGATGAAGTCGTTCGGCGCGATGTCGAAGGGCGTCCAGGCGATCGCGGTCGAGGTCGCCGACTACTCGAAGAAGTCGTTCGAGGAAGGCAGCGCAGCGGCCGAAAAGCTGTTCGGCGCCAAGACGCTCGAGAAGGCGATCGAGATCCAGAGCGACTTTGCGAAGTCCGCCTACGAGGGCTTCGTGGCCGGCGCGACCCGGATCGGCGAGCTCTATGCCGACCTGACGAAGGAGAGCTACAAGCCCTTCGAAGGCTTCATCGGCAAGGTCAACGGCGTCGCCAAGTAAGCTGCCGCGCAACCGACGCAGAACGCAAAGCCCGGCCGTTCCGCCGGGCTTTTTGCTGCCTCCGGGCCGGGGGCGCGATCCCTCGAGATCGAGCCCGTCGCGGTCGCGGCGGCCGCGCCGGTTAGTTGGCGATGCGCAGCTTGGACAGGCCGGTGCCGATCTGGTTGAAGGTCGTGACGATCTGGCTCGGCGAGGTGAGCAGGAAGAACTTGCTCGTATCGCCGCTGCCGGCGACGCTGCCGGCGCAGTACTGCAGCACGCTCGACGTCGCTTCGTTGTCGGTGTTGACCTGGATCGAGTAGATCGTGATGCCGGCGTTCTTCATATTGTCGCAGACGATCTCCTGGCGCGCGTCCACCTGGGACGACCAGCTCGAGCCGTTGCCGTACCAGCGGTCCTGCGTGTTGAGGCCGTCGCTCAGGATGATGACGATGTGCTGGTACTGATAGTTGGGATCCTCGGCCGGCGCATTGAGCGGCGAGGACTGTGTCAGCGACTGCCAGCCCCAGGCGAGGCCGATCGCCTGGTTGGTGCCGCCGTTCGGCGTCATCGCGTCGATCTCGTTGCTCAGCGTCGTCCAGTTGTAGGTGAGCGGAACCATGGCGGCCGGACAGGCATTGTACTGCTCCGCCGGGAAGAGGGTACCGCCGCTGGTCGGCGCCGTATTGGTGGTGTCGTAGTTCTGGGTGCGGTCGGTGAGGCAGCCGTTCCATGTGTTGTGATTGGCCGGCGTCCACGTATAGGTCGGCGTGCAGGTCTTGCGGCCGTTGTGGGTGGTGCAGTTCTGCCCGGTCTGCACGTTGCTGCCGTTGGCCGCGTCCCAGTCGGTGAAATCGATCCACGACTGGCTGTAGTTGCTCGATCCGACGTTCACGTCCTTGGCGAACGGGGTGATCGACACGTAGACGTCGCCGTCGTTGGTCGCGGCGGCCTGCAGCTGGGTCAGCAGGTTGTGCGAGGCGGTCTTGAGCGCCGTGATCTTGTTGGGCGTGCCGCCCTGGCTCATCGAGCCGGTATTGTCGAGCACGAGCGCGACGCGCAGCCGCGAATTGCCCCAGGCCGCGGTCGACGCGGCAGCGATCGGCAGCTGGCTAAAGCCCATGATGCCCATGAACACGGTATTGACCGAGCTGTTCGCGGTGACCGCCACTTGCGAGCCGCCGGTGGTCGTGTAGGTGAGCTTGACGGTCGGCACCGCGGCGCCGGTGTTGACGAACAGCGCGTTGAAATAGGCTTGCCCTTGGCTCTGCAGCTGCTGCGCGGTCAGCGAGGCGGCGGTCTTCGCCATCGCGAGCGAGGTCGAATCGGCGGCAGCCTGCAGGGTAGACTGGATCGCGGCGGCGCGGCTGTAGTCGACCGATGCGCCGATCAACCCGACGATCGGGATGGCGGCAAGGGCCAGCAACGGCATCACGCTCGCGCTGCGGTCGTCCAGGAATCGCTGGAACACCATGGCGCATCTCCACGTTGGAAAACTCGGTCTGTGAATTGTGACGGTGTTGTTTTGCGTTTCCGTTGCGGCAATGCCGAACTTTCGCCCCCTTCGCGCAATGGATTGGTAACCAGGCGTCGCCGGAGCTTGGCACGGACCCTGCTTGCGTCAGTCCTGAAAGGAGGCTTGCGGCCGGCCGGCGGTAGGAAATGAATCGGTCTGGTGGCAGAAGCCGCCGTTGCCTATTATTTAACCCTACACCGGCGCGTGGCTTTGCGGCATTCTCGGGAAATCCGTCGAGGGGGCATCCGCGCGCATCGAGATTCCGGACTTGCGACCGAGACCATGAAACGATTCGTCCGCCGAGCGCTGCCATGCTCAGAAGCCGAAATGGCAGCAGATCTGATCGCCAGCCTGCGGCCGCGGCTCGCCGGCGATGACGGCAAGCGGCGGAACGGAGAAGGCGGTACGCAGGGGCCCGGCACGGTCGTCATCACGAAGACCAAGCCGCAGACGAAACGACCGAACCTCTACCGCGTTCTATTATTGAATGACGACTACACGCCGATGGAGTTCGTGGTTCATGTGCTCGAGCGTTTCTTCAACAAGGACCGGGAGGCGGCGACCCGAATCATGCTGCACGTCCATCATCACGGGATCGGTGAATGCGGCATCTTCACCTACGAGATCGCGGAGACGAAGGTGACGCAGGTCATGGACTTCGCCCGCAAACACCAGCATCCTCTGCAATGCGTGATGGAGAAAAAGTAGAGGGTGCATATATGACTACGGCCGCGGCACGCCGCGACCCGACGACCGAGGCCGTTGATCGGGACACCGGTCGGGGCTCGGCGGCCAACCGGACGGCAACCAGCCGGAAGACATGAGACACTGATGCCAACATTCTCGCGCAGCCTCGAACAGTCGCTTCACCGGGCGCTCGCGCTCGCCAACGAGCGGCACCACGAATATGCGACGCTCGAGCACCTGCTGCTCGCCCTGATCGACGACCAGGATGCCGCCGCCGTCATGCGCGCCTGCAACGTCGATCTCGACAAGCTCAAGCGCGACCTTTCCGCCTACATCGAGTCGGAGCTCGACAACCTGGTGACCGAAGGCACGGAGGATTCGAAGCCGACCGCCGGCTTCCAGCGCGTCATCCAGCGCGCCGTCATCCACGTGCAGTCGTCCGGCCGCGAGGAGGTGACGGGCGCGAATGTGCTGGTTGCGATCTTCGCCGAGCGCGAGAGCCACGCGGCCTATTTCCTGCAGGAGCAGGAGATGACCCGCTACGACGCGGTCAACTACATCAGCCATGGCATCGCCAAGCGGCCGGGGCTGACCGAGGCGCGCCCGGCGCGCGGCGTCGACGAGGAAGCCGAGAGCAAGGGCAACGAGGAGCCGAAGAAGAAGGGCGACGCGCTCGACGCCTATTGCGTCAACCTCAACAAGAAGGCGCGCGAGGGCAAGATCGACCCGCTGATCGGCCGCGAGAGCGAGATCAACCGCACCATCCAGGTGCTGTGCCGCCGGCAGAAGAACAACCCGCTGTTCGTCGGCGAGGCAGGCGTCGGCAAGACCGCGATCGCCGAGGGCCTGGCGCGCCGCATCATCAACAACGAGGTGCCGGACGTGCTGCGCAACGCCACCGTGTTCGCGCTCGACATGGGCACCCTGCTCGCCGGCACGCGCTACCGCGGCGACTTCGAGGAGCGCCTCAAGCAGGTGATCAAGGAGCTCGAAGCCTATCCGGGCGCGATCCTGTTCATCGACGAGATCCACACCGTGATCGGCGCCGGCGCGACCTCCGGCGGCGCCATGGACGCCTCGAACCTGCTCAAGCCCGCGCTCGCGTCCGGCACGGTGCGCTGCATCGGGTCGACCACGTATAAAGAGTACCGCCAGTACTTCGAGAAGGACCGCGCGCTGGTGCGCCGCTTCCAGAAGATCGACGTCAACGAGCCGTCGATCCCGGACGCGATCGAGATCCTGAAAGGTCTCAAGCCCTATTTCGAGGACTACCACAAGCTCAAATATACGAACGACGCCATCAAGGCGGCGGTCGAGCTCTCGGCGCGCTACATCCACGACCGCAAGCTGCCCGACAAGGCGATCGACGTGATCGACGAATCGGGCGCCGCCCAGATGCTGCTGCCGGAGAGCCGGCGCAAGAAGACGATCGGCCTGAAAGAGGTCGAGGCGACGATCGCCACCATGGCTCGCATACCGCCGAAGACCGTGTCGAAGGACGACGCCGAGGTGCTCGCCCACCTCGAGCAGACGCTCAAGCGCGTGGTCTACGGCCAGGACAAGCCGATCGAGGCGCTCTCCGCCTCGATCAAGCTCGCCCGCGCCGGCTTGCGCGAGCCGGAGAAGCCGATCGGCTGCTACCTGTTCTCCGGCCCGACCGGCGTCGGCAAGACCGAGGTCGCCAAGCAGCTCGCCGCCTCGCTCGGGGTCGAGCTCTTGCGCTTCGACATGTCCGAATACATGGAGCGGCATACCATCTCGCGCCTGATCGGCGCGCCGCCCGGCTATGTCGGCTTCGACCAGGGTGGCCTCTTGACCGACGGCGTCGACCAGCATCCGCACAGCGTGCTGCTGCTCGACGAGATCGAGAAGGCGCATCCGGATCTGTTCAACGTGCTCCTGCAGATCATGGATCACGGCAAGCTCACCGACCACAACGGCAAGCAGGTCGACTTCCGCAACGTGATCCTGATCATGACCACGAACGCGGGCGCGGCCGACCTCGCCAAGTCGGCCTTCGGCTTCACGCGGCAGAAGCGCGAAGGCGACGACACCGAGGCGATCAACAAGATGTTCGCGCCGGAGTTCCGCAATCGGCTCGACTCGATCATCACCTTCAACCATCTTTCCCCCGAGATCATCGCCAAGGTGGTGGAGAAGTTCATCCTGCAGCTCGAGGCGCAACTCGCCGACCGCGACGTGACCATCGAGCTCAGCGAAGATGCCTCCAAGTGGCTGATCGCGCACGGCTACGACGAGCAGATGGGCGCCCGCCCGATGGCGCGCGTGATCCAGGAGCACATCAAGAAGGCGCTCGCCGACGAGGTGCTGTTCGGCAGGCTCAAGGGCGGCGGCCACGTCAAGGTGATCCACGTCAAGGACGAGACCGGTGCCGAGAAGCTCGCCTTCGAGTTCCTCGACGGGCCGATCACGCCCAAGCCGGAGGAGATCCCGGGCGCGCCGAAGCCCAAGCGCGTGCGCCGCCGTTCGCCCAGGCCCAAAGGTGGGTCCGGCGGGCCGGGCAGCCCGTCGTCGGGCCGCGGCGGGGTCGTGCCGAAGGTGCCGCTCGTCAAGGTGTAGGTCACGACCAGATCACGGCGCGGCCGCGGATGCCGGTCGGAGCATTTTCCGGCGAAGTGGAGCGCGGTTCGCCGCAGAAAACGCGACCAAGAGAGAATTCCAGACCATGTTCCGATCGCACTTGATCGGAACATGGTCTGACGGCGCCCGCGGCCGTGACGTGCCGTGAGATCTGCGCGGTGTGATTCACCGATCAGTAATCCTGATCTTGCGAATCCGTTGCGGACAAGCGGCGGTTAACGCTGGTTTGGCGCGGGCTGCCTAGCATCCCGGCTCGCGTCCCCAGAATGGGTCATGAGGCTCCGATGACCGTTACCAGTGCCTCGCTGCTGCAAACGTCTGCGCTCGAGTCGCCCAGCCCGGCGATCCGCCGCATCGCCGTGGTGCTCACCTCGCTCGTCGCCGGTGCGGTCGGCTGCGTGATCGCCTACTGGACCTGGCGCATGGTGCTCAAGATTCCGCTCGGGCTCGAGCCGGATCTGCGGCTCGGCGCGGTCAATGCGCCGTCGCAAGGCACGCCGGGCGCGCCCTGGTGGGTGCCGTCGGCGATCGTCGGCGCCGTCGCGATGCTGCTGTGGCCGATCCTCGCCGCGCATGCGCGGCGCATCTCGCTGCTCGGCGGCTCGGCCGCGATCGTGCTCGTCTCGCTCCTGATCTTTCCGATCGCCGCGATGTGCGTCGAGATCACGGCGCTCACCCACAACGGCTGGCCGTCGGTTGTCGAGCTCGTCGGCGCGATGCCGCGCATGATCATCGAGGCGGTCAGGATCACGTTCCTCAACCTGATCTATTGCGGCCTCATCACGGTGCCGGCGGCCGCGCTGATCGGCCTCCTGCTCGCGGCCTGCGGCCGCCTGATGGTATGGATGGTCGATCGGGTGTCCGGGTCGCGCACGGCCGACGACGCCGGGTGAGTCTCGGCGTCCTCAATCCTTGAACGGATCGAACACGTCGGCGCCCGCCATCACGACCGCGAACGGCGTCAGCCGGTGCTCGATCTCGACCGTGCCGGCGTGGTGCGCGAGCACGTCGGGCAGGCGGCGATAGGCCTGCGGCGCCTCGTCGA
>DATBZM010000114.1:0-15086 GCA_036513175.1 Xanthobacteraceae bacterium
ATCATCGCGATGTAGCGCGCATCGACCACGCGGCCGAACGAGGTGTCGGCGCGGACATAGAGCGTCTGCTTGCCGTCGGCCGCGCGCACGCGTTCGACCACGTGCGGCACCACCGCGACGCCGCCGTTGGCGAAAGGTGCATAAGCACCCACGAGCTCGAGCGGCGAGACCTCCGAGGTGCCGAGCGCGAGCGACGGATTGGGATCGAGCTGCGACGTGATGCCGAGCCGATAGGCGGTCTTGGCCACCGCCGCCGGTCCGCATTCGAGGGTGAGCCGCACCGACACCGAATTGAGCGACAGGGCGAGCGCCTGGGTGAGCGTCACCGGCCCGTAGTATTCGTGCCCGTAGTTCTCCGGACGCCAGCCTTTGAGCTCGACCGGCTTGTCCTCGCGCACCGCGTCGGGCGTGAGCCCGCGCTCGAGCGCCGTGAGATAGACGAACGGCTTGAACGCCGAGCCGGGCTGGCGTTTCGCCGCGATCGCGCGGTTGAACTGGCTCTCCCCATAGTTTCGCCCGCCGACCAGCGCGCGCACCGCACCCTCCGGCGTCATCGCGACGAGGGCGCCCTGCGTGACGGAGAATTTCGCGCCCTTCTGCGTCAGCTCCTCGTCGAGCGCCTTCTCGGCCGCGGCCTGCAGCCCGGGATCGATCGTCGTCTCCACCACGATGTCGCGGTCGACATGGCCGATCAAGTCGTTGATCACGTCCATCACCCAGTCGGCGACGTAGTTGACCGAGCCGCCAGCGCTCGGCTGCACGATGCGCGGCGCATGCGCCATGGCGACCTTGACGGTCGCGGCGTCGACGAAGCCGCCGTCGCGCATGGCGGCGAGCACGAGCTGCGCGCGCTCCTCGGCGCCGTCGAAATTCTTGGTGGGCGAGAGCCGCGACGGCGACTTGACGAGGCCGGCGAGCAAGGCTGCCTCGGCGAGCGTCACGTTGCGCGCCGACTTGCCGAAATAGCGTTGCGCCGCCGCCTCGACCCCGTAGGCGCCGGCGCCGAAATAGATGCGGTTGAGATAGAGCTCGAGGATCTGCGCCTTGGAGTATTTGTGCTCGAGCCAGAGCGCGAGCACCACTTCCTGCAGCTTGCGCGTCAGCGTGCGCTCGGGCGTCAAAAACAGGTTCTTGGCGAGCTGCTGCGTGATGGTCGAGCCGCCTTGCGCCACGCCGCGGTGCAGCACATTGGCCATGACGGCGCGCACGAGGCCGATCGGATCGACGCCGAAGTGATGGTAGAAGCGGCGGTCCTCGATCGCGACGAAGGCTTTGGGCAGATAGGCGGGCATCTCGCGCAGCGGGATCGCGGCGCCGCCCATCTCGCCGCGGTTCGCCAGCACGTGGCCGTCGAGCGCGAGAATCTGCACCGAGGGCGGCCGCTTGGGGACTTCGAGCGACTCGATCGGCGGCAGGTGATAGGCGACCCAAAAGAGCACGCCGATGCCGAGGATCACGCACCACAGCGCCGCCACGGCGCCCCAATAGACGATGCGGCCAAGACGCGAGCCGCTGCCGCGCCGCCGGCGGATGCGCCGGCGCGGTGCCGGCGCGACGTCGACGACAGGCTCGCGCCGCTCCGCCGTGCGTCTGATCCTCACCGCCATGCTCGCCTAGCCCCGCGGGCGCCGCCCGATATCCCAATGCGCACGCTAACGGCGGCGATTTAAGGGGCCGTTACCGGCGGCAAACCGGCCGGATCGTGGCGGTTAACAGCATGGAAAGTCGCCGCAATCGGCCCTCGCGCGTGGGCGCCTCAACCGGCCCGCTTCTGCACCCAGAACTGATACATGCCCTGGAACGTGCGCGGATTCTCGGTCTCGAACTGGTGCCAAAGGTCGAGGTCGATCCGGGCCGTGTCGGCGGGAAAACGCGCCCCGTACGCGCGCCAGTGCGGCTCGGCCAGCTCGAAGCCGAGAAACTGCAGATCGTGCTCCGCGAGGAACGCCTTGATCTGCGGCAGCGTCATCCGGTGCTCCTGCACATGAAACAGGAGGTCGCGGCATTCGCTGATGCTGAAGAAATCCCACGAGTCGCGCACGAACAGGAGCTGCTGATCGGCCGCGACCGCGATGAGCGCCTGGCGGGCGCGGCGGATGTCCTCGGCGGTCGCCTGGTAGCCGCGTTCGGCGATGATCTTGCGCCCCCTGACGATGTCCTGCCGGGCAAGCTCGCTGTAGAGGCCGATGCGCATGATGCCGCCGGGCGCGAGCCGCCCGAGCAGCACCGCCCAGCCGGTCCACGGGTCGGCGAGGTGATGTAGCACGCCCATCGCCTCGATGCTGTCGAAGGTGCGATCGAGCGACCCGAGCGCGACGATGTCGGCCTGCGCGAACTCGATATTGGTGATGCCGAGCTCGCGCGCCTTGCGCTGGGCAAAGGCGAGGCTCGGCAGGCTGAGATCGATGGCGAGCAGGCGCGAGGCCGCGAACAAGTTGGCGGCATCGAGTGCCTGCTGGCCGGTGCCGCATCCGGCGATGAGGATGTCGGCTGTGCTCTTGCCGAGTCGGCGGAACGGCATGTGCGGAAACAACGCGCCGAGCTGCTCGTCGAGCGTCATCGGCTGGTCCGTCAGCGGCAGCCTGACCCATCGGGGGTAGGGATTCTCGGCATATTGCCGCTCCACCGCGAGCGAGACGCGATCCTCGATCGGCGTGAGCCGCGGCATGCGCGCGCGCAGGCGCTCCTCTTCGGCCGGCTCCGCGATCTGCTGGGCAAGGAGCGCAGCGAGGGGCAGCGGCCAGGACTGCGCGAGCAGCGTTTCGCCGCCAGGCACCGTGCCGAGGGGAAAATAGCTCGCGACGGCGACGATCCATGTCGGCGCGATCGGGTCGCCGGCGCGCAACGCGGCCGCGAGCCGGTCGCGCAGCGCTTGCGCCCGCGCCAATTCGCCATCGGCGAGGTCGTAAACGTAGTCGTTGAGATAGCACTGCTGCGCCAGCGCCGTGTCGAACGCGAGCGGGTCCGCCTCGTCGCAACCCGTCGCGCGCGTCGCCTCGTCGAGCACGATGGCACGCAGATTGGTGAGCAGCCGCTCGAAGCCGACGTCGGAGACGCGCGTCGATTCGAGCAGGCAGCGAAACAGCGCGTCTTCCGCGACCACGGCGCGGTCGGTATCCACAAACAGCTGCGTTGCCGCAAGGCGTGTCGGCCAGCTCTGGCGGGCGCGCTCGATCGCGCCGCGGATCGCCGGATTTTTTCTGAGCACGGCCTTGGCGACGCCGAGGAGGTCGCTCGGCCGGCCCCACGGCTCGGTCAAGGCCTCGATCAAGGGCGCACGCAGGTCGACCTCGTCCGGAATGAGGTTGAGATTTTCCACGCAATGGACGAACAGCGTTTTTGCCGCCATGCCGCCGCCCGCGCGCATCGCGGCGACGATCCGGTCGACCACGCGGCCGATATTGCGGCCGGCGTCGGTGAGCTTCGGGTCGCAGCGCAGCGCCTCCTGATATTCGGCGACCGCGCCGACGAGGTTGCTCTGCGCGAGCAGCGCGGCCGCGAGATTGTGATGGATCGGTGCCGCCGTCGGGGCGAGGCGCAGCGCCTCATGATATTCGCCGACCGCCTCGTCGAGCCGCCCCTGCTCGGCGAGCAGGTTGGCGAGGTTGTAGCGGATCTGCGCGGCGGCCGGCCGCAGCGCGAGCGCGCGGCGGTAGCTCGCGAGCGCCGCGTCGGGGCGACCCTGCCGCTTGAGGACGGTGCCGAGGTCCATGTGCGCCTCGGCATGATCGGGCTTGAGCTCGACGGTCTTGGCGAAATGGGTGGCCGCCGCGTCGAGGCGTCCGAGCGCGCTCTGCACCAGCCCCATGTGATAGTGGCAATCGGGTATCGCCCCGTTGAGCGTGAGCGCGCGGCCGATCAGCTTGGCAGCATCGTCGTTGCGGCCGGTCTGGTGCGCGAGCAGGCCGAGAAAATGCAGGCTGCCCACATGCGAAGGGTCGCGCCCGAGGATCTTGCGATAGAGCGCCTCCGCCTCCGCGAGGCGGCCGGACTGATGATTCCGCACGGCGGCGCCAAACATGTCGGTGCCGGTGGTCGCGTGGTTGGGATCGGGAGGCTTCGATGTCATTGCGGCTCGATAGCGCGATGATAGGCGGGCGCCGGGGCGCAGGTACGTAGGATGGGTCGACCCCCGCGAAGGCGGGGGGAAACCCATTGCCGCCCCGCGACTCAAGCCGATGGGTCTCCCCCGCCTTCGCGCGGGTCAACCCATCCTACGAAGCTGCCACGCCCTACGGAATCTTCTTCACCGGCGTCGGGTCGAGGCCGAGCAGCCGCGCCGCGTTGCCCCCGAGGATGTTGCGCTTCGCCTTTTCCGACAGGAACGGCAGGTCGTAGATCACGCTCGGCAGGTCGAAGTCCCAGTGCGGATAGTCCGACGACCACACGAGCTGCGTCTCCGCATTGATCATCTTGAAGGTCGCCTCGAGGATCGACGGGTCCTCCGGCACCTCCATCGGCTGCGTCGAGTAGTACATCTCGCGCATGTATTCTGATGGCTTGCGTTTCAATGAAGGGCAGTCCGACGTGCGCATCATGTAGGAGTGGTCGAGCCGCTGCATGAGGCAGTAGGCCCAGGTGAGCCCGCTCTCGATCCACATCACCTTGAGCTTCGGGAACCGCTCGGGCAGGCCGTTGATCACCCAGTTGGTCATGTGGATCATGTTGAACCACATGAAGCCGAGCGCATGCACCGAGATGAAGCGGTTGGTCATCTGCAGCGACTGGTCGTTCCAGTTGTAGGCGGCGTGGAACGAGATCGGCTTGCCCATCTCCTCGAGCAGCGCGTAGGTCTTGACGTAGGCGTTGTCGTGCACCGGCTTGTAGCGCGGCGACGTCACCATGAATCCGACAACGCCTTTCTTGTCGCCGAATTCCTTGACCGTCCGGTACGCCGCTTCCGGATCGTTGAACGGCAGGTAGAGCATCGAGGTCAGCCGCGGCTCGGCGGACAGGATCCGCTCGCAAAGCCAGCGGTTGTAGCCCTGCGCCATCGCGACCTCGACCTCGGTCTGCGGATGCAGGCCGAGAAACAGCATCGGCGTCGGAAACAGGCAGGTGTAGTCGACGCCCATGGCGTCCATCCAGATCTTGGTCTGCGAGATGTCGCGGTGGACGTCGCTCGGCACCTTCTCGTACTTGCGCAGCTCATGCCGCGTGATGCGGCCGCCCAGATCCTGGTAGCCGACCTGCGTATTCATCATCGAGGAGCGGCCGCCGCGCTTGGTCGACTCCATCGCGGCGCGGCGGATCACCGGGTTGTCGATGTAGGAGAACACCTCCTTGTACGACTCGTTCTCGTAATGGTGCGAGTCGACGTCGACGATGAGGAAGTCCTGGTAGTTGCGCTCGTGCGCCTGCCGCGTCGCGTGCTCCAGGTGCTTGGTCGCCGAATACTCGTCGAACCGCAGCTTGCGCACTTCCGAGCGGGGCATGTCCATGGCCGTTCTCCCAGATTCCTGCTTCGCGCCGCGACGTTCGTCCGTCAGGCCACGACATAGAGGTCCTCGCCGCGCTGCACCACGTCGTATTTGCGCAGCTTGAGCTTGCGGTCGCCGGCGCATTCGCCGGTCTTCATGTCGTATTCGTAGCCGTGCCACGGGCAGACGAAATGCAGGTCGTCGGAGAAGGTCTGCCCCTGGTAGGTTCGGTCGGGCGCGATCAGATCGACCACCCGGTTGATCAGCAGGCCTTCGCAGGCCGGGCCGCCGGAGTGCAGGCAGGTGTTGCTGTAGGCGTAGTAGGCGCCGCTGCTGCAAAAGACGCCGATTTCGTGCCGACCGGCGGTCACGATGCGCCGGTCGCCGTCGATCAGCTCGGACGCCTTGGCGACGAACCACTCGGCCATGAATGCCTGCTCCGATTGCTGCTGGTGGGATTGTTACAGAAGCAGGGAGTTGGCCGCAATCCGCATCGTAGCCCGCATCAGCGCAGCGATATGCGGGGAAAGCGTCACCGTGGATAGGGTGTCCCCGGATTTCGCTGCGCTCCATCCGGGCTACGGGCTACGGCCTACGCGGCGCTCTTGTTCGCGGCCGCGAAGGCCTCGAGCACGCGCGGAACATCGCGTGCGGCGAGCGGTCTCGACAGCAGATAGCCCTGCACCTGCGTGCAGCCCTCGGCTTTCACGGTCCTGAGCTGATCGAGCGTCTCGACGCCCTCGGCCGTGGTCGAGATGCCGAGCGAGCGGCCGAGCCCGGCGACCGCGCGCACGATCGCCATCGATTCGGGGCGATTGTCGAGATCGCGGATGAACGACTGGTCGATCTTGATCTTGTCGAACGGGAACTTGCGCAAATAGCTCAGCGACGAATAGCCGGTGCCGAAATCGTCCATCGAGATGTGCACGCCCAGCTCCTTGAGATGGGTGAGCGTCGCGAGCGTCGCATCGGTGTCCTGCAGCAGGACTGCCTCGGTGATCTCCAGCTCGAGCCGGCGCGGCGGAAGGCCGGAGGCGCCGAGCGCCGTGACCACGTCGAGCACCAGCGTCCGGCTGGTGAACTGGACGGGCGAGAGGTTGACCGCAACGGTGAGATGGTTCGGCCAGGTTGCCGCCTCGGCGCAGGCGCGACGCAGCACCCAGCTGCCGATCTGGGTGATCAGGCCGATTTCCTCGGCGAGCGGGATGAACTCGGCGGGCGAGACGAGGCCGCGCTCGGGATGGCGCCAGCGCAGCAGCGCCTCGAGACCCTTCACCTCGGCGGTCGTGAGGTCGACCAGCGGCTGATACATCAGCTCGAACTGATCGAGGGCGAGCGCCGAGCGCAAGTCGAGCTCGAGCAGGCGGCGCACCTGCATGCTCGCGTCCATCGCGGCCTCGAAGAACCGGTAGACGCCGCGGCCTTCCGCCTTGGCGCGATAGAGCGCGAGGTCGGCGTTCTTGAGGATGGCGTCGGGGTCGGTGCCGTCGTTGGGCGCGATCGCGATGCCGAGGCTGGTGCCGATGACGACCGAGTGGCCGTTGATCTCGTAGGGCGCCGCGATCGTCTCGATCAGGTGCTGGGCGAGCACGGTGGCGCCGACCGGCTGCGCCGCGCCGGTCTGCACGATCGCGAACTCGTCGCCGCCGAGCCGCGCGACCGTGTCGGTGGCGCCGATCCCTTCGAGCAGGCGCTCGGCGACGACCTTGAGCAGCGCGTCGCCGACCGGATGGCCGAGGGTGTCGTTGACCGCCTTGAAGTTGTCGAGGTCGAGGCAGAGCACCGCCAGCGCGTCGTCGCGGTGGGCGCGCACGAGCCCTTCCTCCAGCTCCTCGCGAAACCGGAGGCGGTTGGGGAGCCGGGTGAGCGCGTCGTGGTGCGCCATGTGGGTGACGAGCGCCTCGGCGCGCGCGCGTTCCTCGGTTTCCTGCTGCAGGTGCTTGAGCGCGCGGGCAACGGTGCCGAGCTCGTCGGTGCGGCCCGTATGCGGTATAGGCTCGTTCTGCTCGCCGCGCGCCATGGCGTGGATCGAGCGGGTGAGATCACGCAACGGGCGGACCAGCTGCAGCGCATTGGCGAGCAGGAGCCCGAGCAGCACGACGCCGGCGATGGTCCCACCGGCGACGAGGTTGCGCGAGAGCGCGCGCGAGCCCGCAAGGATCGTCTCGATCGGCTGCACCACCTCGATCAGCCCGCGCACGTCGCCGACCTTCCAGTCGCGCTTGGGCGAATCCGGGCTCGCGTTGTGGCAGTTGACGCAGCTCTGCTGCATGCGGTCGGCGACCGCGACGCGCAGCACCTCGCGCCCGTCGAGCTGCTCGCGGCGCGACCAGATGCCGCCGGGATTGTGGTTGAGCTGGGCCCATGCCTCGTTCTGGAAATTGTCGAGCACGCGGCCCTGGCGGGTCGGCCATGGATAGGGGCTCACCAGGCGCACCAGGACGCCGTTTTCCTTGAACGCTTCGGCGACGTCCTGGACGAAGGTCGTCGGCACCGGAATCGACTTGCCGTCGGTCTTGTAGTTGGGCGAGGCACTGGTGCCGGTTTTGGTCGCGCGCGCGACCACGTGCTCGGAGTAGAAGCTGCGCAGCGTCTGCAGCTGGCGCGCCGTCCCTATGCCGCGCACCTGCGCCTCGTTGAGGGCGGTCGCGACCACCTCGTGCGGCGCATAGAACGCGATCGCGCACACCAGCGCGACGACGCCGAAGCACATCGGCACGATCAACCGCCACAGCAGCGACCGCCCGCCCCGCGCCGCAGGACGCTCGGTCGGCTCGGCGCTCGGGGGATCACCGGCAACGCTACTCATGCCCACACGCCCTTGCAATCGTCTGCCTATATCAGGGGTGGGTTAACGTCTCGTGTGCACGGAAAACGAGCATATGGCGGGCATGTCACCGGCGGTTCCTACATCTATCCGACCGTGCTCAACGCGCTGCTCGGCATGAAATTCCGCGCCGTCACCGGCTATGCGGGCGGCCAGGCGCTCAACCTCGCGGCCGAGCGCGGCGAGGTGATGGGGGCGCGGCGGCGAGAGCTGGGCGAGCCTGTCGTCGAGCCGGCCGGAGTGGCTGGCGCAGAAGAAGATCAACGTCCTGGTGCAGGTCGGCCCGCAGCGCGAGCCCGATCTCGCCGACGTGCCGCCGCTCGCCGAACTCATCACGAACGACGCCGACCGCCGCCTCACCAACGCACCTCGGCTATGCCTACTGGCCGCCGCCCGGCGTGCCCGTCGACCGCGTCGCGGCCTTGCGCGCGGTGTTCGATGCGGCGGCGGATCAGGCGCTGCTCGCGGAAGCCGAAGCGCGCCACATCATCGTTATCATTCGCCCGCAGGCGGGGGCCAACATCGAAGCGCTGGTGAAGGAGACGGCGGCGACCCCGCCGGAGGTGATCGCGAAGGCGGTGAAGGTGTAGGGCTGGAAGTAGTCTCGCGGCGAAAGCTTTCGACGTGCATCCGATGGCCGGATCGACGTCCTCCACATTCGGCATTCCGCGCGAGCGCCGTGGCAAGGTTAATAAGCGTTGGGTTGCTCTCGCCGCGTCACCCCGCCGCCGCGCCGCGCGCTGCCTCGCTCTCCGCGCCGCCCGTGAACATCGCGATCAGCGCGCGCTTGATCGCCGCGTGGCGCGGCGGCGAGAAGATCTTCGCCCCGAGCAGATCGGTCACGTAGAACACGTCGACCGCGCGCTCGCCGAAGGTCGCGACGTGCGCCGAGGCGATGTTGAGGTTGAGCTTGGACAGCGCGGTGGTGAGCTCGTAGAGCAGGCCGGGGCGGTCGAGGCCGCTTACCTCGACCACGGTGTAGCGGTTCGACCAGGCATTGTTGACGTTGACCTCTGGCTCGACCGCGAAGGCCTTGATGCGGCCCTTCGGCGCCGAGCGCTTCGCCACCACCTCGGGCAGCTTTATGTCGCCGTGCAGCGCGCGCTCGATCGAATCGGCGATGCGGATGGCGCGCCTTCCCTCGTCGTCGTCGAGCTCGAACTCGCGCGACACCGATATGGTGTCGAGCGCGAGCCCGTCGGTGGTGGTGAAGATCTGCGCGTCGACGATGTTGGCGCCGGCGGCCGCGCAGGCGCCGGCGATGACCGAGAGCAGCCAGGGATGGTCGGGCGCGAGCACCGTGAGAATGGTAATGGCGCCGGCGTCGTAACCGACCGAGGTCGCGAGCGTCTTGCCGACCTGCTCGGCCGAGCGCAGGAAGCGCGCGTGCGCGACCTTGCGCGGCAGGTCGACCTTGAGCCAGTACGCCGGGTAGTGCCGCGCCACGTAGCGGTCGATCTCGGCCGGCTCCCAGTCCTTCATCTCGGCGCGGAATTCGGCGTGCGCCATGCCGACGCGGCGCGCGCGGTCGACCTCGGAGAAGCCGCCGGTGAGCGCCGGCTCGGTCTCGTAGTAGAGCGCGCGCAGAAGCTGCGCCTTCCAGCCATTCCACACGCCGGGGCCGACGGCGCGGATGTCGGCGGTGGTGAGGAGGGTCAAGAGCTTCATGCGCTCGAGCGACTGCACCACGGCGCTGAAATTCTCGATCGTGCGCCGGTCGGAGAGGTCGCGCGACTGCGCGATCGTCGACATGGTGAGATGCTGCTCGATCAACCACACCAGCGTCTCGGTGTTGGCGGGCGAAAGCCCGAAGCGCGGCCCGAGCTTGCGCGCGATGCGGGCGCCGGCGATCGAGTGGTCCTCGACGCGGCCCTTGGCGATGTCGTGCAGGAAGAGCGCGACGTAGAGCACCGTGCGGTGCTCGGGCTGGATGGTGCGGATGAGCTCGTTGGCGAGCCCGTATTCCACGTTCTTGCCCGCCTCGATCTCGGCGAGCACCCCGATGCAGCGCAGGAGATGCTCGTCGACCGTATAGTGATGGTACATGTTGAACTGCATCATCGACACGATGCGGCCGAAGTCGGGAATGAAGCGGCCGAGCACGCCGGTCTCGTTCATCCGGCGCAGCACGATCTCGGCGTCGTTCTTCGCCGTGAGAATATCGAGAAACAGCCGGTTCGCCTCCGCGTCCTCGCGCACCGACTTGTCGATCAGCTTGAGCGAGCGCGTCGCGAGCCGCATGGCGTCGGGATGGAAATCGAGGCTGTGGCGCTGGGCGAGGTGGAAGATGCGGAGGAGGTTGACGGGGTCGCGCTCGAACACCTTCTGGTCGGCGACGCTGATGCGGTTGTGGTCGACGATGAAGCCCTTGGCGTCGAGCGAGACCCGGCGCGGCCGGCGGCGGAAGCGCGCGACCACGCGGTTGAGCATGGCGACGCCCTTGGCCTGGCGCGCTTCGAGCTCCGCGCACAGGATGGCGGTGAGGTCGCCCACGTCCTTGGCGATCAGGAAGTAGTGCTTCATGAAGCGCTCGACGTCGCGCAGGCCGGGGTGCGAGGTGTAGCCGAGCCGGATCGCGATATCGCGCTGCAGGTCGAAGGACAGCCGCTCCTCGGCGCGGCCGGTGACGAAGTGCATATTGCAGCGCACCGCCCAGAGGAAATCCTCGCAGCGGCGAAACAGCTGGTACTCGTGCCGGTCGAACACGCCGCGCTCGATCAGCTCCTCGGGCTCGCGCACGCGGTAGACATACTTCGCCATCCAGAACAGCGTGTGCAGGTCGCGTAGCCCCCCCTTGCCGTCCTTGACGTTGGGCTCGACCAGGTAGCGCGACTGGCCGGCGCGGCGGTGGCGCTCCTCGCGCTCGGCGAGCTTGGCGGTGACGAACTCCGCCGCCGTGCCGTGCGCCACCTGCTTGTCGAAGCGCGTCACCAGCTGGTCGTAGAGCCTGCGGTCGCCGAGCAGGAAGCGCGCCTCGAGGACCGCGGTGCGGATCGTCATGTCCGCCTTGGCCTGGCGGATGCACTCGTCGACCGAGCGCGTCGCGTGCCCGACCTTGAGGCCCATGTCCCACAGGCAATAAAGGATCGTCTCGGCGACCGACTCGCCCCAGGCGGTCTGCTTGTAGGGCAGGAGAAAGAGCAGATCGATGTCGGAGCCGGGCGCCATCAGGCCGCGGCCGTAGCCGCCGGTCGCGACGATCGCCATGTGCTCGGCGTCCGAGGCGGTCTGCGGCGGGTACAGGCGGCCGACCGCGAAGTCGTAGAGCACGCGGATGATGTCGTCCTGCAGGGCGCACAGCCGCTCGGCGCAGCGCCGGCCGTGGCGGTCCTCGAGCAGCAACTGCTCGGCGATGATGCGCGCATCGGCGAGCGCAGCCTTGAGGCGCTGCGCCACCGCGGTGCGCAGCTCGCGGTCGCGCCCGGAGAAATCCTGCGCCAGCCGCGCGAGCTCCGCCGACATCGCCGCGGTGTCGAAGAGCTCTCCGCTTGCGCGGGACGGATGGTCGATGATCGTCATCGTCTTCCCGGATAGACGAGCGCCGCCGCGCTGTCACGCGGCCTGTCGATCGCGTCGCAGCTTGGTGATGACGGGGTCGAATTCGGCTTGCAGAATATTCATCTAATAATCTTGCTGTTTTCGGTCGATACTTTCTCGTTGACCTGCCGGTTGAACCAGCGGTAGAAGAAAACCAGCGCCGATTTGAGCGAACAGCTTGCGGGCGCTTAACAAATGCAGCTAAAGCGTGGGGTCCGCCCCTCGCCGAGCTGACGGCGGGCCGAAAAATCCCGTCTTCATCAACCGGTCGTGCGCGTGCGCTAGCGGCGCGGGTGCGGCCTTGCGCTGGAGGTCGCCATGACCCTGCTTTCCCGCCGCCACCTTCTTGCACTTTCCGCCGCCGCGCTCGCGGCGCCGATCGCCCGCGCGGCCGACAAGCCGAGCGAAATCCGCATCGACTGGGCGACCTACAATCCGGTCTCGATGCTGCTCAAGGACAAGGGCTGGCTGGAGAAGGAGTTCGCCAAGGACGGCATCTCGATCCGCTGGGTGCAGACGCTCGGCTCCAACAAGGCGCTCGAATTCCTCAATGCCGGCTCGATCGATTTCGGCTCGACCGCTGGCTCCGCCGCCCTGCTCGCGCGGATCAACGGCAACCCGATCAAGTCGATCTACGTCTTTTCGCAGCCGGAATGGACCGCGCTCGTCGTCCGCAAGGACTCGGCCGTCAACAAGATCACCGACCTCAAGGGCAAGCGCGTCGCGGTGACCCGCGGCACCGATCCGCACATCTTCCTGGTGCGCGCGCTCCTGAGCGTCGGCATGACCGAGAAGGACATCGTGCCGGTGCTGCTGCAGCATCCTGACGGCAAGACCGCCCTGATCCGCGGCGACGTCGACGCCTGGGCCGGCCTCGACCCGATGATGGCGCAGGCCGAGATCGAGGACGGCGCGCGGCTGTTCTATCGCAACAAGGCCGCCAACACCTGGGGCATCCTCAATACGCGCGAGGCGTTCCTCAAGGATCATCCCGAGCTCGTGCGCCGCGTGCTCGCCGTCTACGACGAGGCGCGCAAGTATTCGCTCGCGCACTACGACGAGCTCAAGCACAGCTTCATCGCGGTGACGCATCTGCCCGACGCGGTGGTCGACAAGCAGCTCAAGGAGCGCACCGATCTGACCTCGAGCCGCATCGGCACGCCGCAGCACGACTCGATCCTCGCCGCCGGCCTCGCGCTGCAGAAGGCGGGCGTGATCGAGCCCAACGTCGACGTGAAGAAGGCGCTCGACGACCTGATCGCCGATCAGGGCCCGATCGCCGGGAATTGACCTCGTCATTGCGAGCAGTAACGCGTAGCCCGCATGAAGCGGAGCGGAATGCGGGACCGCCCCCGGATTACGCTCCGCTCCATCCGGGCTACGGCGCTGGCGCCGTTGGCCGCATTGCAATCCGATTGTGTCCCATGTCTTCTGTCGGCATGTCGGTTGAAGCAAAACCCGCCGAGGCGCCGGATCGGGCCGCGCGCACGCAGGGCGCAGATGCATCCGCAGGATTGCGGCGTCTCGGCGTCGGCCTTGCAATCCCCGTCGGCCTTGCGCTCGGTTGGGAGATCGCGGTGCGCGCCGGCCTGTCCGACGGACGCCTGGTGCCGCCGCCCTCGCGCATCGGTGAGGAATTCGCCGAGCTCTGGCGCAACGGCGATCTCATCCGCCATACGCTTGCGACGCTCGCCCGTGTCGCCATCGGCTTCGGGCTCGGCGCCGCGGCCGGCACGCTGCTCGGCGCTTTCGCGGGCTATTCGTCGCTCGCGCGCCGCTTGGTCGACCCGACCCTGCAGGGCCTGCGTGCGGTTCCGTCCATGGCGTGGATCCCGCTGTTCATCCTGTGGCTCGGCATCTTCGAGACCTCGAAATATGCGCTCATCGCCGTCGGCGTGTTCTTTCCGGTCTATCTCGGCGTCATGGGCGCGATCCTCTCGGTCGACCGCAAGATCGTCGAGGTCGGGCGCGCGTTTCGGCTCTCCGGATTCGCCATGGTCCGCCGCATCCTGCTGCCGGCGGTGCTGCCGAGCTACGTCCTGTCGCTGCGGGCGGGGCTCGGCCTCGGCTGGATGTTCGTGGTCGCGGCCGAGTACATGGGCGCCTCGGAAGGCGTCGGCTATCTCTTGATCGACGGCCAGCAGTTCGGCAAGCCGACCGAGATTGTCGCCGCGATTCTCATTTTCGCGGTGCTCGGCAAGCTCACCGACGCGCTGCTCGCCGCCGTCGCGGCGCCGTTCCTGCGCTGGGAAGATGCCTTCGGGGCGCGCCAGGGCGAGGATTGACGGAGAGGACGCGTGCTCGCGCTGCAAAATGTCGGCAAGACCTATCCGAACGGTGTGCGCGCGCTCGACGGCGTGACCCTGACGGTCGCGCTCGGCGAGATTGTCGCGATCGTCGGCGGCTCCGGCTGCGGCAAGTCGACCTTGCTGCGCGCGGTGTCGGGCCTCGACCGGCCGACCGCCGGCACCGTCACGCTCGACGGCGAGCCGATCACGGCGCCGCACGAGAAGATCGGCATCGTGTTTCAGGAGCCGCGCCTGCTGCCTTGGCTCTCGGTCGCGCGCAATGTCGGCTTCGGGCTGGAGGACCGGCCGAAGCCCGAGCGCAACACCCGCGTCAAGGCGCAGCTCGACCGCGTCGGCCTGACCGAGAAGGCGGGCGTATGGCCGCGCGAGCTCTCCGGCGGCCAGGCCCAGCGCGTCGCCATTGCGCGCGCCTTCGTGACGCGGCCCGAGGTGCTGCTGCTCGACGAGCCGTTCTCGGCGCTCGACGCCTTCACGCGCGCCGACCTGCAGGACCATCTGCTCGACGTGTGGGCCGACCAGAAGCCGACCCTCGTCATCGTCACCCACGACGTCGACGAGGCGCTCGCGCTCGCCGACCGCGTCATCGTCATGCGCGCGCGCCCCGGCCGGCTCTATGAGGAGATCGCGACCGATCTCGCCCGTCCGCGCGACCGCCAGTCCGCCGCCTTCGACTTCGCCAAGCGCCGCGTGCTCGCTGCCCTTGACCGCTCGCTCGACCGCCGGGTGACGGGCGACGACGCGGAGACGAAGACGACGGCTGGCGCGGCGTTGTGGTGGTGAGTAACGCACTCTGAATTCCGTCATGCCCGGCCTTGTGCCGGGCATCCACGTCTTTATACGTCCCGCGATGCAAAGACGTGGATGGCCGGCATGCGCCGGCCATGACGGCGACAGCGAGGAGAATCGACATGGATGCCGCCGAATTGCGCGCGATGCAGGCGCCGATCAAGGACCGCTACAAGACCGATCCCAAGGCCGCCTACATCACTCTGC
>DATBZM010000115.1:0-9826 GCA_036513175.1 Xanthobacteraceae bacterium
GCGGCCTCGTTGGCGCGCACCTGCTCGATCGCCCAATCGGGCGAGTTCGCGCCGGCCGGCGGCGCCTTGAGGCGTTCCCAGTTGCCGGGCTCGGCGCACATCAGCGCCGGAACGGCGTCGCCGCGCTGCGCCCACGGATCGGTCGGCGGCTCCTGGGCGTCGAACAGGCCGAACGGCGCGATCAAGGCGAGCCGGCGCACGGCGGCGGGCCAGATCGCCGCCATCTCGGCCGCGAACGAGGCGCCGACCGAGCTGCCGGCAAGATCGGCGCCGTCGAGCTCCGACGCGATCAGCAATTGGCGCACCGCCAGCACCCAGTCGAGATGATTGTCGAGCACGCTATGGCCGAGCGCGCCCGGAAAGCCCGGGAGCGAGGGCACGATCACGGTGCGGCGCGCGGCCAGCCGATCGAGAAAAGGGATTGGGCGCGGCAGGCCGCCGAAGCCGGCGATGAAGCCGAGCTTCGGCCCGCTCCCCATGCGCCAGACGCGGCACGGCAAGCCGTTGATCTCGACCGTCGTGGTGTGGGGGTCGGGCATGAAAGCGACTCCTCATCCTGAGCCGCCTTTCTTCGAAGCGAAGAAAGGCGTGTCGAAGGATGGGCCAAGCAAGCCTGTGGCGCCATTTGCGTTCGCGGCCCATGGTTCGAGACGCGCGATCGCGAGAGCGACCGCGCTCCTCACCATGAGGAAGAGAATCGTTCATCAGGATGACGAGCTGTGATGAGTCTACTCTGCCGCCGTGGCATGCGGCCGGAACGGCGCCACCGACGCGCGTTCAGCCGCGGGCATCGGCTTCGGCCACCAGCGATCCTCCCAGTCGGCGAACAGGTCGCGCAGCTGCGGCATCACGCGCTCGGCGAAGAGCTTGGTGTTGTAGCGGGTGAGCTCCTTGCTCATGTTGCCGAACTGCAGGAGCAGCATCAGGTGGCCGACGTTGAGGTCGCGCGCGATCTCGCGCAGCTGCTCGGCGACCTCGTCGGGCGAGCCGACGATCACGTAGCCGCGCTCGACGATGTCGTTCATCTCGCGCGCGAGCAGCTTGAACTTGTCCTCGTAGCGCGGCGGCGCGCTGCCGGCGGCGCGCGCGACCTGGCTCTCGATGCCGGCGCGCTGCGTCGCCTCGCTCGTATAGCCGGGCGGCTGCGCGAACCTGGCGCCGACATGCAGGCAGCGGCCGTAGAAATATTCCGCCGCCTCGGCGTAGAGCTCCATCGCCTGCGCGCGGCTCTCGGCGACGCCGACGAACTGCAAAAAGCCCGCCCGATACGGGTTGCGGTCCTTGCCGAGCCGCGCCATCTCGTTCCAAAAACCCTCCATGGTGGCGCGGCCGGCCTTGTAGCCGTAGTAGGAGAGGTAGCAGTAGACGTAGTCCTTGGCGGCGCACCATTGCCAGGTCTCGACCGAGCCGCCGCCCGGAATCCACACCGGCGGATGCGGCGTCTGGATCGGCCGCGGCCAGATGTTGACGTAGCGCTGCTGATTGAACCGGCCGTTGAACGCAAACGTATCGCGCTCGGTCCACGCCCGCATGACGAGGTCGTGCGCCTCGTGATAGCGCTCGCGCAGCATGCTCGGGTTCTGGCCGTAGGCAAAGCAGGTGTCCATCGGGGTGCCGACCGGGAAGCCCGCGATCAGGCGTCCGCCCGAGATGCAATCGATCATCGCGAACTCTTCGGCGACGCGGGTCGGCGGGTTGTAGAGGGCGAGCGAGTTGCCGAGCACGCAGATCGCCGTGTCGGTCGTGCGCCGCGCGAGCGCCGTCGCGATGAGGTTCGGCGACGGCATCAGGCCGTAGCCGTTCGAGTGGTGCTCGTTGACGCACACGGCGTCGAACCCGCATTCCGCCGCGTATTCGAGCTCGTCCATGAAGTCGTTGTACATGCGGTGGGCGCGCTTCGGGTCGAACAGCGAGGAATGGATGTCGACCCAGATCGACGGATGCTTGTCGCGGAAATCGGCGGGCAGCTCGGTATAGGGCATCAGGTGAAACCAGAGCAGCTTCACGGACATCCTCCCTTGTTCGCAGCCATTGGTGGCCATTATCGGATGCTTTGCGGCGCCGGCAAGCCCTTGCGGCCAGAACCACATCCGCAAGCGTAGGGCGATCGCATATGGCGCTTTGCACGGCGCCCGCGCTCCCGTCGCGAATAGCGGGGATAGACGACATCAATGATTTCAATGGAGGGCTTTTGCCGCGGCCAAGCCGGCCAAGCCTGATAGAGCAGGGGGCCCGACCGAGAACGCCGGAACGGCAAAATGGCCGAACGAACCTAGGCCGAAAAACCAAATGATTTCAATGCCAGCGCTCCGGGCGGGCCTGCCGGGCCAAAAATGGCAGGAGCTCCTAACTGGGATAACAGCAATGATTTCAATACGCCTCGCCACCACAGTGTGACGCCCGCTCGCCGCGGCCGGCGCTCGACCGCAAGCGCCGGCGCGAAGTTCGTTCGCTCCGTCCTTGGGGGCCCGGAGCCCGGTTCACACTGGATCAATCGAACGCGGCAGCGTGATCGGCGACCCGTATCTGCGACACCAACCAAGCGTAATACCACCGCATCATCCACGGGATCGGGATGATCAGATACATGAGCAGGATGAAAACGATCGTCCGCCAGAGTATCTCGAGGCCGGTGCCGGCGAACTCGAACCGGTGGGTGCCGCTCACGTTGCGACAGATCCAGCGCTGCATCGCCGCAGCCACCCACGCCCAGCCGATGATCGTGATGTACGAAAGGAGCAACAGCAGGTGGTAGCCAATAAGGCCCCAAATGCTGCCCGTGAACGCGAGCTTCATGGAGCCTTCTTCAGTTCCGACCTTCTCGACCACCCAGCGAAGCATAAGATATGGCAACACGAAAACGAAGAACAGATAGACGAGCACGTTGAGAATCGCGAGCAACGGAATGAATCTCGAGAGTATTCCCACCACAATGGCGGCGAGCAGCGGCCCGATGAACAGGTACCAGATGTCGGCCCCCTGTCCCGCAAAGGTCAGGCGTCGGCCATCCGGCATCGAGGTCTGGCCGATGATGAACCGGTAGAGCGCCGCGACGCACCATGGCGCCGGAATGATGAGGGCCGCGCCAAGGCCGAAGACCAGTGCGCGCCAGAACAGCCCCCAGACCGGGTAGTCCGGGACCAGGGCATCGCTCGCGCCGGCGGATCCCGGCTGCGCGCCGGTCATGGACGCTGTCTGACCGTACGCGGGTGTGCGCAACGGAGGGGTTCCCTGCGGTGGTCGCGCCGGCGGCGAGGCGGGTGCGCCGAAGAGCGACGCAAACTCGCTGACCTGTCCGGCCGGGCGCCAATCGGCCATCCCGGGATACCACATCAGCGTATCGCGGTTGATCGCCCCGCTGCGGATAAGACGCGCGACATCGGCCATGGACACCGGTCCCTGCTGATTGCGCGTGCTATCGAGAAAATAGAATTGCGTCGAAGCATCGACCATGACGCACCCTCCCCATCCATGCCGTCGTTCAGGTTCTCCAATTGGCAACCGCTTGGCAAGAGGGATGCGAAATTCAGTGTGCGAAATCCGCGCCCGGCCGCCGGGCCGCGCCGCGATCCGCTGCGGTCACTCGCCAGCCGGCGATCGGGCTTGATTCGCCCTCCCGCTTGGCGTTCACTTTCACCCAGTCCGTGATCCACAACGGCAGCGGCTGCGCGAGTGAGCCGTCAGGGAGGAAAGCCATGGCAGCCATCGAACGGCGCGCCTTCATCAAAGGCGCGGGGCTCGGCGCGCTCGCCTTCACGGTCGGCGGGGCCGATGTGCTGCTCACGCCGGCGCAGGCGCGCGCGCAAGGCGTGCCGCTGCGCACGCTCAAGCCCGACGAGGCCGAAACCATCGAGGCGATCGGCGAGACGCTCGCGCCCGACGCGCGCAAGCAGGGTATCGCCAGCTTCATCGACCAGCAGATTTCCATTCCGGCCGAGGAGGCGCTGCTCGAGGCGCGCATTCTCAACGTCAGGCCGCCCTATGCCAATTTCTATCGCGCCGCCATCGGCGCCATCAACAATGCGAGCACCGCCAAGCACGGCAAGCGCTTTGCCGAGCTCGACGCTGCGACGCAGCACGATTTCGTCGACCAGATGCGGCAGAACAAGATCGACGGCTGGAAGGGCCCGCCCGGGCCCTTCGTCTATCTGATCTTGCGCAGCGACGCCGTCGACGTCGTCTACGGCACCATGGCGGGCTACGCGTCGCTCGACATTCCCTACATGGCGCACATCGCGCCGACCAAGAGGTGGTGACCATGGCGACGCACGAAAAAGTGGATGTCGTCATCGTCGGCGCCGGCGCCTCGGGCTCGACCTATGCGGCGGTCCTGGCCAAGGCCGGCAAGAAGGTGGTGCTGCTCGAAAGCGGGCCGGATTGGCAGCTTTCCGACCTGATCAGCTCGGACATCTGGGGGCGGCGGGTGAAGCCTGCGGGCGCCCCGTTCCTGCTCGAAGGCAAGAACCCGTATGGCTACGCCTACCAGGCGGGCTGGGGCGTCGGCGGCGCCGCGCTGCACTATTTCGCCAATTTCCCCAGGCTGATGCCGAACGACTTCAAAGTGAAAAGCGAGCACGGCCGTGGCCTCGACTGGCCGATCAACTACGCCGACGTCGCCCCGTTCTATGACCGCGTCGCCGACGACGTCGGCGTCTCAGGCGATGCCAAGGCCGAGGAGCGCTGGCGCCCGGCCGGCAAGGCCTATCCGATGCCGCCGATGAAGACGTTCAAGAACGGCGACATCTGGCTCAAAGGCTTCGAGGCGGTCGGCATCAAGATGACGCCGGCGGCGGTCGGCATGAACTCGGTCCCCTACAAGGGCCGGCCCGCCTGCCTCTATGACGGCTGGTGCCACGTCGGCTGTCCGATCGGCGCACTCGCCAATCCGCTGGTGACCTATCTGGGCGACGCCAAGAAGGCCGGCGCCGAGGTGCGCGCGCGCTCGACGGTGACGCGCGTGCTCACCAATCCGGCCGGCAACAAGGTCACGGGCGTCGAATATTACGACGAAAAGAAGGAGAAGCAGGTGCAGGAGGCGAGTGTCGTCATTCTCGCCGCCTGGGCGGGGCAGAACCCGCGCCTCATGCTCAACTCGGCGACCGACAAGCACCCCAAGGGTCTCGCCAACAAGAGCGGCCTGCTCGGCAAGTACATGATGGCGCATTTCGCCTCCGGCACCTTCGCGATGTTCGACGAGGACGTCGAGAACCACATGGGCACGGTCGGCGCGCAGTACTTCTCGTATGACCGCTACGACAAGACGAGCCATAAGAACGCGTTCGGCTCGACCTTCATCGTCGCCGGCACGGCGCAGAAGACGAGCGACCTCTCAGGCTTCGCCAACGCCCGGCTCGATCTCTTCGGTCCGGCGCTCGCCGACTTTATGAAAAGGGCAAAGCGCGGGCTCACCCGCATCGGGGCCTTCGGCGAGGAAATGCCGAACATCGAGAACCGCATCGAGGTTGCGAGCGACAAGGACGAGTTCGGCATGCCGCTTGCAAAAATCATCCACAGCTTCGACCAGGACGCGGTCGCGCTGTGGAACGCCAATTTCGAGGAGGGTCTCCGTATCGCCAAGGCGACCGACGCCAAGGAGTCGTGGTCGGCGCGCGGCAACCAGCCGACCATTCATCTGTTCGGCGGCACCATCATGGGCACCGACGCGAGCAATTCGGTGGTCGACAGTTTTGGCCAGACGCACGAGATCGGCAATCTCTACGTCGCGGGCCCCGGCATGTTCCCGACCGAAGGCGCGCCCAACCCGACCTACACGATCTTCGCGCTCTCCCTGCGCGGCGCCGAGCACCTTGCGTCGCAATGGAGCAGCGTCGCCGGGTGACTTGCCGGCGGCAGAATTCCAGAACGAACCTAACTGGGATAACAGCAGGAGTTTCAACGGCTTCACGCGGGCAATGACCCCGCCGCGCTACCCCGTCTTGAGGCTCGGCAGCATCGCCATCGCATTCCCGCGGTCGATCGCGGCGGCGTCAGCGGCGCCAAAGCCGTAGTCGCGCAGGCCCTCGACCGCTTCGAGGCCGTCGCGGTAGGGGAAGTCCGTGCCGAACAGCACCTGCGACACCGAAACGAGCTTCATCAGCGCGGCGAGCTGGCCCGGCGTGTTGCCCTGCGCGATCTCATAGTTGTAGCGGCGCAGGATCGGCAGCGGGCCGTCCGGCATGCGCGCGTCCTTGCGCTCGGAGGCGAGCCGGACCAGGCGTCCGGTGAGGAACGGCAAGGTGCCGCCCGAGTGCGACCAGATCCAGCGGATGTCGGGAAAGCGGAACGCGCTGCCGGCTTCGCCGAAGATCAGGCTCGTGATCGTGCGCGTCGTGTCGGTCGCGTATTCGATGACGGCGGGCGAGACGCCTTTGATCAGGCTGCCGCAACAGGCGGGCGTCACGGGGTGGACGTAGACCACGGCTTTGCGTCGGTTGAGCTCTTCCAGCACCGGCGTGAACGCCGGATCGCCCAGGTACTTGTCGCGATAGCTCGTGAACAGGCCGATGCCATTCGCGTGCAGCGTATCGAGTGCGTATGCGATCTCCCTCAGGCTGCCCTCGGGGTCGGGTAGGGGGATCGCGGCGAAGAGGCCGAAGCGGCCCTGGTGGTCGGCGACGAGCTTCGCGCCAAACTCATTGACGTCGCGCGCGAGCTTGCGCGCCGCCATATTGTCGCCGAACCAGATGCCGGGCTGGACCGATGAGATCACCGCCGTCTGGGTGCCCGCCTTGTCCATGTCGTCGAGCGACCGCTCGACCGACCAGTCGGGCAGGCCGGCGCCGGCGCGATTGGCGAGCAGAACCGGCCGCAGGAACGGCGGCAGATAGTGATGGTGCACGTCGATGCGCAGCCGCGCCGGCGTTTGCGCCCGCGCTGGCCGGTTCCCGACCGTCGCGCCGAGACCGAGCCCCGCAATACCGCCGGCCACGAAATTGCGCCGGCTGACGAGACCGCCGGCAGGTTGCGGGCGAATGACCGGGCAGCATGAACAGCCCGACAGGGGGCGGGTCGATGCGTTCATGGCGTTTCCTCGGATTTTGTTGTCAGTGAACCGGCGTCAGGCGCGTGGAGCCTGGCAAGCTTGCGCCCCGCCGGTCAAGCGCCAGTCGCCTCCAGGCAAAATATTCGCTAGCTAGACGGAAGTAGGCGGGAACATCAGGAACTGGGGGAAGCGCCCGTGTCATCAGACCAGTCGCACGATTTCCGTCTCAGCGCGCTCGCCTACCACCGCTTGCCGCGCCCCGGCAAGCTCGAGATTCACGCCACCAAGCCGCTCGGCACCCAGCACGATCTGTCGCTCGCCTATACGCCCGGCGTCGCGGTCGCGTGCGAGGCGATCGCGGCCGACCCGCAAGAGGCGGCCGAGCTGACCATCCGCGCCAATCTCGTCGCCGTGGTGACCAACGGCACCGCCGTGCTCGGCCTCGGCAATATCGGCCCGCTCGCCAGCAAGCCCGTGATGGAGGGCAAGGCGGTCTTGTTCAAGAAATTCGCCGGCATCGACGTGTTCGACATCGAGCTCGACGCACGCGAGATCGACCGGATGGTCGAGGTGGTGGCGGCGCTCGAGCCGACCTTCGGGGGGATCAACCTCGAAGACATCAAGGCGCCGGAGTGCTTCGAGGTCGAGGATCGGCTCAAGGCGCGCATGAAGATCCCGGTGTTTCACGATGACCAGCACGGCACCGCCATCATCGTGGCGGCGGCGGTGCAGAACGCGCTCGCGCTCACCGACAAGCGCATCGGCGAGGTCAAGATCGTGACGTCCGGCGCCGGCGCCGCCGCGCTTGCCTGCCTCAATCTGCTGGTCGTGCTCGGCGCCCGGCGCGAGAACATCTGGGTCACGGATCTCGAAGGCGTCGTCTACAAGGGGCGGCGCGCGCTGATGGACCGCTGGAAGGATATCTACGCCCAGCAGACCGAGTGCCGGCGGCTCGCCGACGTGATCGCGGGCGCCGACATCTTCCTCGGCCTGTCCGCGCCCGGCGTGCTCACGCCCGAGATGGCGAAGAAGATGGCGCCGCGCCCGCTGATCATGGCGCTCGCCAATCCGACGCCGGAAATCATGCCCGAGGAGGCGCTCGCGGCGCGCCCCGACGCGCTGATCTGCAGCGGGCGCTCGGACTACCCGAACCAGGTCAACAATGTGCTGTGCTTCCCCTACATCTTCCGCGGTGCGCTCGACGTCGGCGCAACCACCATCAACGAGGAGATGAAGCGCGCCGCCGTCGACGCGATCGCGGCGCTGGCGCGCGAGGCGCCCTCCGAGGTCGCGGCGCGCGCCTATGGCGGCGAGATGCCGACCTTCGGCGCGGGCTCCCTCATTCCGACCCCGTTCGACCCGCGCCTGATCCTGCGGATCGCGCCGGCGGTCGCCAAGGCGGCGATCGCGTCGGGCGTTGCGACGCGGCCGATCACCGACTTCGACGCCTATGCGGAACGGCTCAACCGCTTCGTCTTCCGCTCCGGCTTCGTGATGAAGCCGGTCTTCGCCACCGCCAAATCGGCGCCCAAGCGCGTGGTCTATGCCGAGGGCGAGGACGAGCGCATCCTGCGCGCCGCGCAGGTCGTGGTCGAGGAGGGGCTCGCCCGGCCGATCCTGATCGGACGGCCCGGCGTGGTGGAAAAGCGCCTTGAACGCTTCGGGCTCTCGATCCGGCCCGGGCGCGACTTCGAGCTGATCAATCCGGAGAGCGATCCGCGCTACGACGACTACGTGCGCGCCTATGTCGAGGTGGCGGGCCGCTTCGGCATCACGCCGGACTCGGCGCGCACGCTGTTGCGCACCAACGCGACGGTGATCGCGGCCCTCATGGTCCACCGCGGCGAGGCCGACGCCATGATCTGCGGTGTCGAAGGGCGCTTCCTGAGCCACCTGCGTGACATCCGTTCCATCATCGGCTTTGCGCCGGGCGTGCGCGATTATGCGGCGCTCACGCTGGTGATCACCGCCAAGGGCCACTTTTTCCTCGCCGACACCCACGTCACGCCGGAGCCCAACGTCGACGAGATCGTCGACATGGCGGTGCTCGCCGCCGCGCACGTGCGGCGCTTCGGCATCGAGCCGAAGATCGCGCTCCTGTCGCACTCCAATTTCGGCAGCTACGACACCGAATCGGCGCGCAAGATGCGTCGCGCGACCGAGATCCTCAACGCGCGGCATCCCGAGCTCGAGGTCGACGGCGAGATGCATGGCGACGCGGCGCTGAGCCAGATGCTGCGCGAGCGCGTCTACCCGCACGGGCGGCTCGACGGCGAGGCGAACGTGCTGATCATGCCCAATCTCGACGCCGCCAATATCGCGTATCAGATGATCAAGATATTGGCGGACGGGCTGCCGGTCGGCCCGATCCTGATCGGGGCCGCGCAGCCGGCGCATATCCTGACCCCGTCGGTGACGGCGCGCGGGGTGGTCAACATGACGGCGGTCGCGGTGGTCGAGGCGCAGGCCTGCACCTAGCGCCGAGGCGGGGCAGGGTGCGGTGCACGCCGCGCATGTTCCCGCGAAAGCCTGCCCCGGACTTGATCCGGGGTGGACGCCGGTTCGCCGACAAGAACATGCGCCAAGCGCCAAGTAAAGAAAGCCGGCGTTTCCTTGAATTTTCAAAGAGATTTGCCTAAGTGGTCGGGGCCACAGGCGCCGTTGATCGGCGTTGCGGTTACGCGCCGCGGGCGCGCATGCTCAACGCACGAAGATCGTCCACGATGACCGCCGCCAGGCTCGTTCCATTGGGTGTCCGCCACGACCATTCGGTGGTGCGCCATGGCACGCGTTGCGCCGGCGTGCACCTCATCATCGACCTGTTCGAGGCAAAGCACCTCGACG
>DATBZM010000116.1:0-9122 GCA_036513175.1 Xanthobacteraceae bacterium
GGGGGGGGGGGGGGGGGGGGGGGGAAGCCACGAGCACGGAGCAAGCGGCTCCCCCTCTCTGTCTCTCCCCCGCAAGCGGGGGAGGGGCGCTGGCGCATGCGCAAGTGAACCACTCGCGACGCCGTGACGCGATTGTGAGACGACAGCCGGGCGGCCATTTGATACCTAGCCCCGACCTCCAGCGACCCCCGAGGAGCCATGACGGCCGAAGCCATTCCGGTGAGCAAAACCTCCGCGGCAATCCATCCGCCGTGGGTGCGCGTGAGCCATTGGATCAACGCGGTCGCGATCCTCATCATGATCGGATCGGGCTGGCAGATCTACGACGCCTCGCCGCTGCCGCTGTTCAATTTCACGTTTCCGACCACCATCACGCTCGGCGGCTGGCTCGCCGAGGGCATCGCATGGCACCTCGCCGGGATGTGGCTCTTCGTCACCAACGGCATCGTCTATGTGACGCTCGGGCTCGCGACCGGCCGCTTCCGCGCCAAGCTCTTTCCGATCCGGCCGCGCGACGTCGTGCGCGACCTCGTCGCGGCGCTGCGCGGCAAGCTCGCGCATGACGATCTTTCCACCTACAACGCGGTGCAGAAGCTTCTCTATCTTGGCGTGCTTTGCGCCGGCGTCGTGATCGTGCTTTCCGGCCTGTCGATCTGGAAGCCGGTGCAGTTCCAGCAGTTGACCACCCTGTTCGGCGGCTATGACCGCGCCCGCTACGTGCACTTCTTTGCCATGAGCACGATCGTTGCGTTTCTCGCGGTGCACGTCGCGCTCGCGCTGATCGTGCCGAAAAGCCTGCGCGCCATGATCGTCGGACGTTAGGAGGCCAGCATGTCGCGCAAAATCGTTCCGGGCGTCGATCCCAGGCTGCTGATCCGCGACGCTGCGAAGCTGCTGCCGCAGCCGTCGCGCCGCCTCTTCCTGCGCAGCGCCGCCGGGATCGGCGCGCTCACGCTGCTGAGCGGCTGCGACATCATCGACGGCGATACGGCCGAGCATGCGCTCGCCAGGATCTCGCGCTTCAATGACCGGGTGCAGGCCTTGCTGTTCGACCCGAACAAGCTCGCCCCGACCTATCCGGAGAGCATGGTCGACCGCACGTTCCGCTTCAATGCCTACTACGACGAGGACGAGGCGCCGGAGGTCGACCCCGCGACCTACAAGCTCGAGGTCGGCGGATTGGTCGACGACAAGAAATCGTGGACGCTGGCCGAGCTCTACGCGCTGCCGCAGGAAAAGCAGATCACGCGCCATATCTGCATCGAGGGCTGGAGCCTGATTGGCTCGTGGACCGGCGCGCGGCTCTCCGACTTCCTCAAGCGCATCGGCGCCGACACGCGCGCCAGATACGTCTGGTTCCAGTGCGCCGATACCTATTCGACCACGATCGACATGCCGACCGCGCTGCATCCGCAGACGCAGATGAGCTTCAAGTTCGCTGACCAGACATTGCCGCGCAAGTTCGGCTTCCCGATGAAGATCCGCATACCGACCAAGCTCGGCTTCAAGAACCCGAAGCACGTGGTCGCGATGAACGTGACCAACAAGGATCTCGGCGGCTATTGGGAAGACCGCGGCTACAACTGGTTCAGCGGGCTTTAGCGCGTGCTCGGTTCCGAAAGCGACGGCGGCCGGCCGATAACGACTTGCGCCGATGGAAGAATCAGGAGTACATGACGATTCTGCGTGGAGCCGAAGTGCTGCAGGCATTCATGGCCGTAGACGCCGTTTAGCCGCAGCTCGCGCTCCGTTGTCGCAATTTCCGGCGTCCCTGTCCCAAGCGTTCCGTAAGCTTACCGTCCATGAGTCGGCTAGCGGCCGACGCGATGCGGGGAGAATCTCATGCTTGGAAGTTTCGCGAGCCGGAAGCTCGACAATGCTCACGATGCGCCGGCAACACGCGCCGCGCGTGCGGCGGAGCCGCCAGCGGTGGCCGCGGTCGATCGGCTGGCGCCCAAGGCCGAGCCGGCGGCAACGCCGCAGGCCGAGTCCGCCGTGAAGCCGGAGACCGTTTCGTCGATCGGCTCCGGCATGTCGATCACCGGCAACATCGTTTGCGACGGTCCGATGCAGGTGTATGGCCGCATCGAGGGCGAGCTGCGCGCAACCGAGATCCACATCGGCGACAGCGCCCAGGTCGAGGGCAACATCATGGCGCAGGACCTGATCATCCGCGGCCGCGTCAAAGGCACGATCCGCGCCGTGCGCGTCAAGCTCCAGGGGCATGGCACCGTCGAGGGCGACATCTTCCACCGCTCGCTGTCGATCGAGGAGCATGCGCTGTTCGAAGGAAGCTCGCGGCGGGTCGAGAATCCGGTCGAGGCGGCGGCGGACACGCGCCCTTCCGGCGCGCAGGTGCGCAGCCTGAAGCCGAACCTGCAGGCGCTCGGCGACTTGTCGGACATGTCGCCCGGCACCTCGGCTGCCTAGCGCATTTTCCGGCGAAAGCCTGCCCCCGACTTGATCGGGGGTGGACGCCGGCTCGCCGCAGAAAATGCGACCAACGCGTGAAACTAGACCATGTTTCGATCACATGTGATCGGAACATGGTCCAGCGCTGTCGACGACCTGATCAAGACGCGACCGACAAACGATGGCGCGCGCAATCGCGGACGGCGCGCAAGCCGGTAGCGCGCGCATGCTTCGCATGCCTATGTAGAATTACCTAAGGGTATGCCGTCGGATCTTTAACGGATTGCCTTCCACTATCGTGGCAGCCCCCCGGCCGCGGCTGCCGTCATTGCCGTCAATCCATTCTACGCGGAACAGCCGGTGCGCAGCACATCTGGCCGAACGATTGCGGGCGCGCTGCTCGGACTCATTGTCGCCATCGGCTGCGTCGGCGGCGCGCCCGCGCAACCGGAATATCCGGCCGGGCTGATCACCATGATCGTCCCCTTCGCGGCGGGCGGACCGACCGACATCGTCGCCCGCATCCTCAGCCAGTCGATGTCGGCCAGGCTCGGCCAGCAGATCGTGGTCGAGAACGTTGTCGGCGCCGGCGGAACGACAGCGGCCACACGTGCGATGCGCTCGCCGGCGGACGGCTACACGATCGTCATGGGCAACATGGGAACGCACGCAGCCGCGGTCGCCCTTTATCCCAACCTCCCCTACAATCCGGCGACCGACTTCGAGCCGATCGGCATGACGGCCGGCATGCCGGTCGCCGTGGTGGCGCGCAAGGACTTTCCCGCCCGCAATCTTGTCGAGTTCGCGCGCTACCTCAAGGACAACGGCCCCGCGGTGCGCATGGCGCACGCCGGCGTCGGCTCGATCTCGTACACGACTTGCCTGCTGTTCAACTCGATTGTCGGCGCCAAGCCGAGCTTTGCGGGCTTCCAGGGCACCGCGCCGGCAACGCGTGCGCTGGTCGCCGGGCGGGTCGACTACCTGTGCGACCAGATCGCCGCCGAGGTGCCGCAGATCAATGCCGGCGCGGTCCGCGCCTATGCGGTCGGCAGCGCCACGCGCAATCCGGCGCTGCCGACGGTTCCGACCGCCGAGGAGGCCGGCCTCGCCGCGTTCAACGTCTCGCCCTGGAACGCGCTGTTCGCGCCCAAAGGGACTCCCGACGCGGTGATCCGCCGGCTCAATGCGGCGCTGTCCGACGCGCTCGACGATGCTTCCACCCGCGCCCAGCTGCTCGAGCTCGGCAGCGAGATTCCCGACCGCAAGGCGCGCACGCCCGAAGCGCTCGCCGCCCTCGTTCGCGCCGAGACCGCGCGATGGATCCCGGTCATTCGCTGGGCAACCGCGCAAGAAAAAGAAAAGGACTGACATGGCCCCCTGCTGCGCGACGCCACCATGAGATCCGCAGGCCCGAACACGGAAGCCGAGCCGCTGTCGCTTCTGGTCATCGAGGACGCGATGATCCACCGCACCATCATCTCGCGCATCGGCGAGAAAGCCGGCTTCGCGACCGAGACGGCGAGCTCGGTCGACGCCGCCGCCGCCGTGCTGAGGGCGCGGGAGTTCGACGCCATCACGCTCGACCTCGCGCTCGGCGAGCGGGTCGGCGCCGAAGTGCTGCGGCTGCTCGCCGACCTCAAGTGCCGAACGCCGGTCATCATCATCAGCGTCTCCGATGATACGATCGTCGAGGAGGCCTGCCGGATCGGACGGGCGTTCGACCTCAACCTGTGGAAGCCACTGCACAAGCCGATCGATCTCGCGGTGCTGCGCGACATGTTGGAACAGATCAGCGTCTGCGCCGGTCTGCGTCGAATCGCACGCGCCTGACGCGACGGCGAAACCCTCGCAACAATCTCGAGTGCTCGTCGGTCCATGCTCGAACAAGACAAGCCGAGGGATCCGCGCTTCATCGTCACGCTGATCGCGGTGACGATCGCGCTCATCGCGGCCATTTTCGGCGCCAATGCGTTCTTCATCACCGACCTGCGGGAAAGCCTGCTGCTCAACACCGAGGCCAATCTCGCGCGCAACAGCCTCATGCTCGCCGAGCAGACCGATCGCTCGTTCAAGGCGGTCGATCTCGTTCTCTCCAGCGTCGGCGACTATGTCGGTCGCCAGGGGGTCACCGGCAGCGCCACCTACAATCAACTGATGTCCACCTACGACACGTTTCTGCTGCTCAAGGAGAAGATAAGCGGCCTGCCGCATGTCGAGGCGGTCACGCTGATCAACGCCGACGGCAATCTCGTCAATTTTTCCCGCGCATGGCCGATACCCGCGATCAACGTGGCGGATCGCGACTATTTCCGGCTGCTCAAGCAGGACCCGAATCTGGAGTCCTTCATCAGCACGCCGGTGCGCAACCGCGTGACCGGCACATGGAACATCTACATTGCGCGCCGTCTCAATGACCCGAACGGCGGGTTCATGGGACTCGTGCTGGGCGCGATCTCGATGCAGTATTTCGAGAACTTCTTCGGCTCGACCGTGATGGGCGCCGGCGGCAGCGTCGCGATGGTGCGCGATGACGGGACCCTGCTGGCACACTTTCCGCGCTCGGAGCGCGTCGGCAGCAAGTCGAGCATGGCGGCTCAGCGCGCGCTGAACGCCGGCGGCATCATCCGCGAGACCGATCCCGACGACCAGGGGCGGCGCATCATATCGGCCCGGATGCTCGCCAATTATCCGATCGCCATCTCGGTGAGCCAGACCGAATACAGCGCGCTCGCCGAGTGGCGCCGCATGTCGGCGCTGCTCGCCGTCACCTTGTTCGGCTGCTGCCTGCTCATCGCGATCGCCGCATTCGTCGTCGCCCGCTGGTGGTGGGCGCGCGACCGCGCCGTTCACGCCGCGCAGGGCGCGAACCAGGCCAAATCGTCGTTCCTCGCGATGATGAGTCATGAGATCCGCACGCCGATGAATGCCGTGCTCGGCCTCGCCGCAACGCTCCTCGCCACGCCGCTGAGCGACGAGCAGCGGCGGTCGATCGTCGCCATCCACGACGCAGGCGACAGCCTGCTCGATCTGCTCAACGACATTCTCGACTTTTCCAAGCTGGAGGCCGGCCGGCTGTCGCTCGAGGCGATCGGGTTTTCGCCCGAGTCGCTCGTCGAAAATGCGGTGAGCATCATGGGCCCACGCGCCGCCGCGAAGGGGCTCGCCCTGAAAACGGTCAAGGAATCGGTCCTGCCGGCGGCGCTGACCGGCGACGCCGGGCGCATTCGCCAGGTCCTGCTCAATCTCGTCTCCAATGCGATCAAGTTCACCGAAACCGGCGAGGTCGCGCTGTCGGCCCGCTGCCTCGTCCAGGACCAGAAACAGGCGACCATCGAGTGGAGCGTGAGGGACACCGGGATCGGCGTCGCGTCGGACCGCCTCAATGAGCTCTTTCGCGACTTCGTGCAGGCCGACACCTCGATCAGCCGCCGCTTCGGCGGCTCCGGCCTCGGCCTGTCGATCTGCAAGCGGCTGGTCGAGCAGATGGGCGGCGAAATCAGCGTCGTCTCGGCGCCGAACAAGGGATCGACTTTCCGTTTCAGCCTGACGCTGCCGGTCGCGCACGAAGCCATCGCGCGCGGCAACGAGGATTTGGCGCCGCTGTTCGAGGAGCTCCACCACCATATCGCCAAGCTCGGCCGGCCGCTGCGCGTCCTCATCGCCGACGACAACGCGACCAATCGCCTGGTCGCGGCGAAGATGCTCAAGGAGTTCTCGATGCAGGCGAGCATGGCTTGCGACGGCGTGGAGGCGCTCGAGGCCGTCACGCGCTTCCCGTATGATGTCGTCTTGATGGACGTCCGTATGCCGGAGATGGACGGGCTGCAGGCCACCCGTGCGATCCGCGCCCGCGGCGGGGCGCTGGCCGATCTCCCGATCGTCGCCTTCACCGCCAACGTCTTCGCTGACGACATCGCGGCCTGCCGCGAGGCCGGCATGAATGGCTTCGTCGCCAAGCCGGTGCGCAAGAAGGAGATAGTCGCCGCGATCGTGCGCGCCCTGCCGGTTGCGGCGCACGGGGGCGCAGGCGAGCAAGCGCCTGCGGGCGCAAGCGCGCAGCCGCAAGCGAAGGAAGACGGGACGCCGGATACGCCGGTGTTCGACCGCACCTGCTACGACACGATGGTGACCGAGCTCGGCGGCGACACGGTGCGCGAGCTGGTGGACATGTTCCGCGCCGAGACGGGACGACGGGTCGCGTTGCTGCAGAAGATCACCGGCGAGCTCGACCGCGGACTGATCGGCCGCGAGGCGCATTCGCTCAAGAGCGATGCCGGCGCGCTCGGCCTCGTCCGGCTGTCGCAGCTCGCCGCCGCGCTCGAGCGCGACGCGGTTCGCATCAGCGGCGAGGAGTACGCCGCGACGGTCGATCGCATCGTAACGGCCGTCGCGGAAGGGCGCGACAGCCTGCCAAAGGCAGCCGCGTCGGCGGCCTGAAACCTTGACGGCCAGGCTCGCCCAGCGAGACATCGCGCAGGCTGACTTGCCTCAGGCCAAGCCCTAATCCCAACGCGGACGCGAGCGCGGGGACGACGGGTCATCGCGGATCGTCGCGCCGCACTTCGGTGATCAGGCGCGCGCCGCGCTGATACGTGAGGTAGTCCCACAACCACGTGAAGGCGACGATGAAACGGTCGCGCACCTCGACCAGGAAATAGATGTGCACCAGGCCCCAGAACAGCCAGCCGAGCCGCCCGGTGAGCCGCAGGCGGCCGAACTTCACCACGGCGGCGCGGCGACTGATGGCGGCGAGATCGCCCTGGTGACGGTAGCGAAACGACGGCGGCGACGCCTTGCCTGCCAGCCGCGCCGCAATGACGTCGCCGACATACTGGCCCATCTGCTTTGCGGCAGGCGCAATGCCGGGGACCGGCCGGCCGTCAGGGCCGGCCGCCGCCGCGGTGTCGCCGATCGCGAAGATCTCGGGATGGCCGGAAACCGACAAATCAGGCCCCACCTCGACGCGCCCGGCGCGATCATGACCGGCCGCAATCCATTGCGCCGCGGGCGACGCCACCACGCCGGCGGCCCAGATGATCGTGCCGGCGTCGATGCGGCCATGATCGGTATCGACGCCGCGCATGTCGCAGCTCACGACGCGCGTCTGCGTCATCACCTCGACGCCCATGGCGGCGAGCGTCGTGCGTACGTAGTCGGAAAGGTCCTCGGGCAGCGAGGGCATCGCGCGCGGGCCCGCCTCGATCAGCGCGATGCGCGCGGTGCGCGGATCGATGTTGCGGAAATCCATCGCCAGCGTCTGGCGCGCGACCTCCGCGATGGCGCCCGCCATCTCGACGCCGGTCGCGCCGGCCCCGACGATCACAAAAGTGAGAAGACGCTTGCGCTCGGCATCATCGCGCGTGAGCTCGGCGTGCTCGAAGGCCAGCAGGATGCGGCGACGGATGCGCGTCGCATCCTCGATGCGCTTGAGGCCGGGCGCCGCCTCGGCCCATTCGTCATGACCGAAATACGAATGCGCGGCCCCGGTCGCGAGCACCAGATAATCGTAGGGGATCTCCGCGGCTTCGATGCGGACGACCCGCCGGACGGTGTCGACGCCGAGCACTTCCGCCATCAGCACGGTCGCGTTGGCCTGATGGCGGAAGATGTGCCGGATCGGCCACGCCACGTCGGCGGGCGACAGCGCCGCGGTCGCGACCTGGTAGAGCAGCGGCTGGAAGCAGTGATGGTTCTGCTTGTCGATGATGGTGACGTCGGCGGGCGACCCTGCAAGTCGCCGCGCCGCCTCGATGCCGCCGAAGCCGGCGCCGACGATGACGATCCTGGGGGGCTGATCGGGCATGGCGTTCACCCTCTCATGTAGCCCGCATGGACCCTCGCGAAAGCGAGGGGCAATGCGGGGAAAGCCTCTCCGCGGATAGGGTGTCCATTACCCCTCGCTTTCGCGAGGGTCCATCCGGGCTACGCGACAGACGATTTTACTTCTCTTCCTCGACGCGCGTGCTCGTGGCCGGGCCTTCCCCGACGATGAGGATCACGGCGTCCTCGTCCTTGGCGCCGTCCCAGTGCACCTGCTTGCCGAAATGCGTCACGAATGTGCCGGGCCGCATCGGCACCGAGTTGTTCGGATCCCATTTGCGGCCGCTGCCGACCCACCAGGTGCCCTGCAGCACCGTGATGAAGCGGTCGTTGGGATGGAAATGCGGCTTGCTGAAGTTGTTTCCCTTGAGCCACTTGTTGATCACGATGTAGAGGCCGGTCGTGTTCGGATCGCCGGTCAGCACGGCGCTGCGGTTGCCGCCGGTGCCCTTCCACTCGATCTGGTCGGGCAGCTTGTAGATCACCGCCTTGGGATCGAGCTCGGCCGCGCCGGCGGACCCGCCGGCAAGCATGCCCGCGCTCAAGGCCGCCCCGATGGCGATCGCGGCCTCACGTCTGCTGATAAGCGTGGTCGAAGAACCCATTGGCGCTTCCCCTTATTTTCCGCCGGCGCGTTCGCCGGGCTCCGGCAAGTTTCGCCGGGCTCCGCCCCATAGTCCAGCCGGGGCGCGCGTGCCGCGCGGCTTGCCTTCGGCCGGCGGGCGCACTAGCAATCCGCACAACTTCTCCCCTCCGATAGGGGTCGGGGAGGCGTTAGCCTCCCCGCCCTCCGAACCGTACGGGCGGTTTTCCCGCATACGGCTCTCCAGTCGGTGGTTTCTTCATCGAGACTGTCTCGCAGTTTGCCAGGCAGGGTAGAGCGCGAACAG
>DATBZM010000117.1:0-4601 GCA_036513175.1 Xanthobacteraceae bacterium
TTATGACCCTGGATGCTGTTCCGATTGGTGTCGCGGCCGCACCTGTGGCACCCCTCGGCAGGACGGAGCGAAAGCGGTGGCGAAGCCGCAAACAAGCGCCGTGCCGGGAGAACGCCCATGCATACCGCCTCATGCCGTCGAACGATCGGCCCACGCCGCGCTGCCGGCATCGCGCTGGCGCTGGCGGGACTTCTGCTCGCGACCGGCAGCATGGCGCAGGCCGCCGGCTATCCGACCAAGCCGATCCGCATCTTCGTGCCGTACGGGCCGGGCGGCGTCGGCGACCTCACGGTGCGCATCCTGGCGCAGAAGCTGGGCGACAACGTCGGCCAGCGCTTCGTGATCGAGAACCGTCCGGGGGCGGGCGGCACCATCGCGATGAAGAGCGTGCTCGACTGGCCGGCGGACGGCTACGTGCTCGGCGAGATGGGGAACGGCCAGGCGATCGCGTCGACGCTGTTCACCAAGCTGCCCTACGACATCCTCAAGGATTTCTCGCCGGTGTCGGTCGCCGGCTCCTTCCCGATGCTGATCGCGGTCTCCGGCGCCTCGCCCTACCATTCGCTCAAGGACGTGGTCGAGGCGGCGAAGAAGAGCCCCGGCAAGCTCAATCTCGGCGCGATCAATCCGGGCAGCACGCAGAACCTGTCGGCGCACCTTTTCCAGCAGATCACCGGCGCGCAGTTCACCGTCATCCCGTACCGCACGACGCCCGACCTCGTCACCGCGCTGCTGCGCGGCGACGTCGACGTCGGCTTCGACTATTACGCGGGCTTCGAGGGCAGCCTCGCGGGCGGCAAGCTGCGCATCATCGCGACCTCGGGCGAGACGCGCGATGCGCTGCTCAAGGACGTGCCGACCGCGCAGGAAAGCGGCTTTCCGCAATACGTGGTGACGAGCTGGAACGGGCTCACGGCGCGCGCCGGCACGCCGCCGCAGATCATCAAGCTCCTGAACGGCGAGATCAACCGTGCGCTTGCGGCGCCCGACGTGCAGGAGAAGGCGCGCGGGCTCGGCATCGATATGCGCGGCTCGACGCCGGAGGAAATGCAGGCGCGGCTCGCGCGCGACATCGCCAAGTGGCGCGCGGTGATCGACAAGGCGGGGATACCGAAGGAATAGGGACGGCGGCACCCACGACGTCATGCGCGGGCTTGACCCGCGCATCCACGTCTTGCTTGCCGCCAAGAAAGACGTGGATGGCCGGGACAAGCCCGGCCATGACGAAGAGGGAAGGTCATGGCGAGTTCATTACCGCTCAAAATCGCGATCGCGGATTACGGGCACACGCGGGCGCTCAAATCCGGCGAGGTGCCGATCAAAGGCGTGGCGCCGGACTTCGTCGAGGTGAAGCCGATCATCGGCGCGTTCCGCCGCATGGTGCGCGACGTCGAGTTCGACGTGTGCGAGATGGCGCCGACGACCTACATGATCGCGCGCGCGCTCGGCGCGCCGTTCGTGGCGATCCCGGTTTTCCTGATGCGCCGCTTCCATCACGGCGGCTTCGTGGTGCGGCCCGACTCCGGCATCAAGACGCCGAAGGATCTGGAAGGCAAAAAGGTGGGCGTGCGCGCCTATTCGGTGACGACCGGCGTGTGGACGCGCGGCATCTTCATCAACGAGTACGGCCTCGACTCCGCGAAGGTCACCTGGGTGGTCGACGACGAGGAGCACGTCACGACCTTGCGGCTGCCGGCGAACGTCGTGCATGCGCCGGAGGGCAAATCGCTCGCCGGCATGATGGCGGCGGGCGAGCTGCAGGCGGCGTTCTCAGGACCGGCTGGCATCGGCCGCGCCGGGCCGCCGACCGGCGCCTGGGAGACCGGCGGCCAAGCGAAGACCGAGGTGTATCCGGAGCTGATCGCGGACGTCGAGAAGACCGAGGCCGACTGGTTCCGGCGCACCGGCATCTATCCGATCCACGGGCTCGTGGTGGTGCGCAGCGAGGTGCTGTGGAAGCACCCCTGGGTCGCGCGCGCGCTCTATGACGCGTTCGTCGGCGCCAAGGCGCCCTATATCGCGCAACTCGAGGGCAGCGCCGGCGACGACGCCAACGACAAGAAGTATCGCGGCCTGATGCCGCTGGTCGGCGATCCCCTGCCCTACGGGATGCAGGCCAACATGGCGAGCATCGAGGCGATGCTGACCTATGGGCTGCAGCAGAAGCTGATCCCGAAGCGCATGAGCTTGGACGAGGCGTTCGTCGATCCGGAGGCGTAATCCATGGCATCGATCATCGACATCCATCCGCACGTCATCGCGACCGACACGGCGCGCTTTCCGCTGGCGCCGCTCGGCGGCACGCAGAGCACCTGGTCGCGCGACCGGCCGACCTCGTGGCAGCAGATGATCGCCGAGATGGACGCGGCGGGCGTCGCCAAGTCAGCGATCGTCCAGGCCTCGACCGCCTACGGCCACGACAACTCCTACGTCGCCGAGGCGATCGCCGCCCACCCCGAGCGCTTCACCGGCGTCTTCTCGGTCGACGTGCTCGCGCCCGACGCGGTCGAGAAGATGAAATTCTGGATCGGCAAAGGCTTCTCCGGCATGCGCCTGTTCACCACCGGCAGCACCATGCCGGGGCAGGCAACCTGGTTCGACGACCCGCGCTCGTTCCCGGCCTGGGAGTATGCCGGCGCGGCCGGCAGTCCGGTGTGCATGCAGATGACGCCGCAGGGATTCCCGCAGCTGCGCGGCCTGATGGAGCGCTTCCCCAAGGTGCGCATCATCCTCGACCACCTGGCGCGGCCGCAGCTCGTCGAGGGCCCGCCCTACGCGGCCGATCAGGCGTTCTTCGACCTCGCGCGCTATACCCAAGTGTATCTCAAGGTGACGCCCGTCAACGTCGAGCCGAAGGCGTGGGGCAAGGCGACGCCGGAGACGTTCTTCGCCGCCGTCATCGAGGCATTCGGCGCATCGCGCATCGCCTGGGGCTCGAACTTCCCGGCCACCGCGGGTCCGCTGTCGGAGATCTTGAAAAAGGCGCAGGCCGCCTTCGCGTTCGCGAGCCCGGCCGAGCGCGAATGGATTTTTGGCCGCACCGCACAGACGCTCTACCCGCGACTCGCCGACTGAGCCGCCGCTTCATCCGCCACAACAGGAATGATTCATGCCAACCGTGATCGACATCCATCCGCACATCATCGCCAGCGATACGACGCGCTATCCGCTCGCGCCGCTCGGCGGGCATCAATCCGACTGGTCGCGCACGCGGCCGGTGACCACCGAGCAGATGCTCGCCGCCATGGACAAGGCGGGCGTCGCCAAGGCCGCGATCGTGCAGGCCTCGACCTGTTATGGGCACGACAACTCGTATGTGGCGGACGCGGTCGCGGCGCACCCCGACCGCTTCACCGGGGTGTTCTCGGTCGACGTGCTCGCGGCGGACGCGCCGGAGCGCATGCGCCACTGGGTCGGCAAGAAGCTCAGCGGCATGCGGCTGTTCACTTTCGGCAGCACCATGCAGAACCAGGCCGCGTGGCTCGACGATCCGAAGAGCTTTCCGGCGTGGGAATGCGCGGGCGAGCTCGGGCTGTCGATCTGCCTGCAGATGTCGGCTACGGGCCTGCCGCAGATGATCCGCATGGCCGAGCGCTTTCCCAAGGTGCGCGTGCTGCTCGATCACTGCGCGCGCCCGGCGCTCGAGGACGGCCCGCCCTATGCGGCGGCCGAGAGCCTGTTCGCGCTCGCCAAGTATCCCAACATCCATCTCAAGCTGACGCAGCGCAACTTCACCGAATCGAGCAAGGGCAAGGCGACGCCGGAGACGTTCTTTCCCAAGCTCGTCTCGACGTTCGGCGCCGCGCGCCTCGCCTGGGGCTCGAACTATCCCTCGTCCGAAGGCTCGCTCGGCGAGCTGCTCGCGCTCGCGACGACGTCGCTGAAAGGCCTGGCCGCATCGGACCAGGAATGGATTTTCGCCAAGACTGCGCAGACGCTCTATCCTGCACTGGCGTAGAGGCTTTCTTTCCCTCTCCCCGCAGGGGAGAGGGTGGCGACCCCGGCCTTGAGCCGGGGGCGCCGGGTGAGGGGCGCTCGGCGTTTCAATTCTGGCTCTGAGAGCCCCTCACCCCGTCCCTCTCCCCGACGGGGAGAGGGGGCGCAAGAGCCGTCGACGTCGTCCATTCGGAGAGTCACACCATGCTCGACACCACCAAGCCCACCTTGCTCACGATGCTGGGCAACTATCCGATCACCAAGGCGCTCAAGAGCGGGGCGGTGCGCGCGGATCTCGCCGAGCTCGACTTCGTCGAGGTCAAGGTCGCCAATAACCAGTTCAAGCAGGTGGTGCGCGAGGCGAAATACGACGTCGCCGAGCTCGCCATCGCGACCTACCTGCAGGCCAAGGCGTACGGCAAGCCGTACGTGCTCATCCCGGCCGTGCTGGTGAGCCGCGGGCAGCACCACACCATCGCATACAACGCCGAGCGCGGCTCGCTGAAACCGTCCGATCTCAACGGCAAGCGCGTCGGCATTCGCGCCTATACGGTGACCACCGCGACCTGGGTGCGCGGGATTCTCGCGAGCGACTACGGCGTCGACCTCGACTCGATCGAATGGATCACGTTCGAGGATCCCCATGTCGCCGAATATCGCGATCC
>DATBZM010000118.1:0-4039 GCA_036513175.1 Xanthobacteraceae bacterium
TGCGGCACGCTCGCACACCTCGCGCCACGAGCGCGTATGGGCGGTCGCGGCGGACAGGTCGCGCAACAGGGCGAGTTGGCGTTCGCCGATGACCCGCTTGGTATCGTCCGTGTTGGCGCAGATGATGCCGCCCGCGGTCCCGTCGTCGTCCGGGATCGGACTGTACGAATAGGTGTAGTAGGTTTCCTCCCGATAGCCGCTGCGCTCCATGATGAGGAGTTGTTCCTCATCGTAGGTGCCCTCGTCGCCGCGCATGGCCGTTGCCAGCCGGGGTCCGATGTCGGTCCAGATCTCGCGCCACACTTCCGAGGCCGGCCGGCCGAGCGCCCACGGATGCTTGCCGCCGATGATCGACTTGTAGGGATCGTTGTAGAGGTAGATCAGGTCCCTGCCCCAGCCGACCCAGATCGGCTGGCGCGAGGTCAGCATGATGCGCACGGCGGTCTTGAGGCTGCGCGGCCAATCGGCCGCCGGTCCGAGCGAGGTCGCGGCCCAATCATGCGCCCGCATGAGGGCACCGAGCTCCCCGCCCCCGGCCAGAAACTGCAGGCCGGCATCGGTCTCCGCGCGTGGCGCGGCGGATTTGGAATCAGATGCCATGCCCACCCCGATGCGGGCCTGACGGGCCTTGCCCAATTACCGAACGGGCATCCGCGGTGCTGACGCGGGCCCGCCCGACGCCGGCACAGGCGCCGCCGCGGGGGCATCGGGCCGGGGCCAAGCTTCCGAATTCCATCGTCCTCTCCCCGCGCCAAACGCACGGGGCTGAATCCGGTTCCATTTGGCTCCCGATGACCGACGCTTCGCCCCGTCGCGCGGCTTTCACGTCCGCGCGGCATCCTGTGCGACCGGACGCGCCGGAAACATTGGATTTCGGTCGCCGCCGCTTTTACAAGTGAACCGGTCGCGCACAGCCGGGCGACCGCAGGAGATCAGGCCATGGATCAGACCGTCGCGGCCCCTACACCATCGACGCCGCGAGCGCGCGCGCCATCCACCCTGCACGTCCCGCTGGTCCGCGTCGACCATCTGCGCCACCTTTACCAGTCGAGCGACGCGGTCGTGCTCGACGACGTGAACGTGACGCTCGTCGACAACGAGATCGTCGCCCTGCTCGGCCGCTCCGGCAGCGGCAAGTCGACTCTGCTGCGCATCATCGCCGGCCTGATGCCGCCGACCGAGGGCCGCGTGACCATCTGCGACCGGCCGGTCGACGGGCCGGCCGGCGATGTCGCCATGGTGTTTCAGAGCTTTGCGCTGTTTCCCTGGCTCACCGTCCTGGAAAACGTCGAGATCGGGCTCGAGGCCCAGGGCGTGACCCCGGAGGAGCGGCGCAAGCTGGCGCTCGCCGCGATCGACCTGATCGGCCTCGACGGCTACGAAAGCGCCTTTCCCAAGGAGCTCTCCGGCGGCATGCGCCAGCGCGTCGGCCTTGCCCGCGCGCTCGTGGTGCATCCGAAGGTGCTGCTGATGGACGAGCCGTTCTCGGCGCTCGACGTGCTCACCGCCGAGACCCTGCGCACCGACCTGCTCGATCTGTGGTGCGAAGGCCGCATGCCGATCTGCTCGATCCTGATGGTGACGCACAACATCGAGGAAGCGGTGCTGATGTGCGACCGCATCCTCGTCTTTTCGTCGAACCCCGGCCGCATCGTCGCCGAGATCAAGGTCGACCTGCCGCAGCCGCGCAACCGCCTCGAGCCGAAATTCCGCCAGCTGGTCGACGACATCTATGCGCGCATGACGGCGCGCACGACCGGCCGGCGCGAGGGCATCTTCCCGGGCACCGGCATCACCATGGTGCTGCCGCGCGTCTCCCCCAACCTGCTCGCCGGCATGCTGGAGACGGTTGCGGCCGAGCCGTTCAACGGCCGCGCCGACCTGCCGCTTTTGGCCGACGAGCTGCACATGGAGATCGACGACCTCTTCCCGGTCGCCGAGAGCCTCCAGCTGCTGCGCTTCGCCGAGCTCGCCGAGGGCGACATCCGCCTGACCGACGCCGGCAAGGCGTTCGTGCGCGCCGACCAGGACGGGCGCAAGCGGCTGTTCGCCCAGCACGTGCTCACCTACGTGCCGCTCGCCGGCCACATCAAGCACATTCTCGACAGCCGCAGCAGCCACCGCGCGCCGGCGAGCCGCTTCCGCGACGAGCTGGAAGACGAGATGTCCGAGGAAATGGCCGAGCAGACGCTGCGCGCCGTCATCTCGTTCGCGCGCTACGGCGAGACGTTTGCCTATGACGAAGAAAGCGGCGTGTTCAGCCTGGACAACCCGGGCGAGGAGCCGAAGGAGTAGGCGACGCGATTGTGGCGTTGCCTCCTTGCTGCACCGCGGCACCTTGCATTTCCCTCAATCCCACCCTCATCCTGAGGAGCTTGTCGTCGCGTTTTGCGACGACAAGCGTCTCGAAGGACGAGGGTGGCCGAGTCGCAGGCGGCCCGTGGTTCGAGACGCGTGACCTGCGGTCACGCCCCTCACCATGAGGTTTTCGCGAGGCACGACAAAGTCCGGTAGCTCGGACGCCCGCGCGGAGCGCCGAAATCCGGGGCGCGCTTCCCCACATTGCGCTTCGCTCATATCACCTCCACCCTCTCCAGCGTGAAGGGCTCGTCGCCCGCGTTGCGACCGATCCGCAGGCGCGAGCGCGCCACGATGTCGTGCGGCGGAACGGGCAGGTTGTAGGGGGTGATGCCCGTATAGGTGCGGCCGGCCGGATCGTAGCGCGCCGCGCAGCACGGACAGACGTAGCCGCCCGGCACGTCCGGCGCCGGCGCATCCGCCACATAGGTCGGAACGCAGCTGCAGCGCGTGCACACGCCGACCAGCACCGCATAGGCGGGATCGAGCGAGCGGTGCCAGTTCGTCGCGTAGGCGGGCTGCTGGCGCCGCTCCGATTGCGGGTCGATCAGCCCGCGCACGAACGCCGGCGCCTGCATGGCGGCGAGCATCGCGGGCGTGCGCGCGACGACGAAGACCGGCAGGTTGTGCCAGCGCACGATCCGCTGCGTGCCGGGCGCAAGTCCGGCCAAGTCGACCTCGACGACGTCGCGGGCCGCGCGGACCGCGGCATCCGGGTTCATCTGCGCGATGAACGGCCACGCGCCCGCCGCAAGGCCGGCCGCGCCAAGGGCAGCGGTGGTTGCGTATAGAATGTGGCGGCGGCTCGGCGCCGTTCTCCCGGAAACCCTCGCAGCGCCCTGCATCGCTTCGTCACCCCAGCTAACGACGCGTCCTCGTTGCCGATCTCGTGCCGAGCTCGCGCGACCTCAATCCGCGTCGAAATCGCTGCTGCCGATCTTCTCGGCTGCCTCTTGCTCGGAGCGCGCCGTCACCTTGCGCACGGCGCCCGTCGCCGTCTGCCGCACGGTCCAGGTGGCCGTCGAAAAGACCGGCGCGACGTCGGGATTGCCGACCAACATCTGCAAAAACATGTAGAGCGCATGCCACGGCTGCTTGGCGCGGCAGGAAACGATCTCCCATCCGTCGGCGATCTGCTTCACGAGCGTCCCTCGAAACGCGCCGCGAACCTGACGGCGCCCGGACGTTCCGGCCATACCCATTTGAGTGTCGAATCCCGGTCGATGCAGCCCTCACGATGCCGCCGCCCCGTAGCGCGGCATCGCCAAGAGGCTCACCAGCTCGGCCTGCCGGCCGACGCCGGTCTTGGCGAAGATCGACTTGAGATGCATGCGCACGGCGTTCTGCGTCACGCCCTGCGCCCGGGCGATGGTCGCGACCGATTTGCCCTCCACCACCGCACCGGCGATGCGCGCCTCGGTCGGCGTGAGGTCGAACAGCGCCTCGATCAGCTCGACTTGCGGCATCTGCTGGCGCGTCACCGGCGTCACGAACATCAGCGCGACCGCTTCGGCGAAGATATCGCGGGCGCAGCCGCGCAGCGGCAGCAGGTGGGCGATCAACGGCGGCTTGTCCTGGTGGCCGGCGACCGGGATCGAGCGGCCGGTGCGAGCGCCGGACGGGGTCTCCAGCGCCGCCAGCGCCTCGACGAACAGCGACTGGGCCGCATTGTTGGAAAAGT
>DATBZM010000119.1:0-4461 GCA_036513175.1 Xanthobacteraceae bacterium
CGTTCATGAGCGCGTCACCGTCTGACATCCGCTCGCCGCGCATGGAAGCGCTGGCGCGGCTGCCGGTGTTCTTCGCGCTCGCGGGCAAGCGCACGATCGTCGGCGGCGGCAGCGCCGCCGCCGCGTGGAAGATCGAGCTGCTCTCCGCCGCGGGCGCGCATGTAGACGTGTATGCGCCGGAGCCATCGGACGAGGTGATTGCCGCCGCGCAGGGAGCCGACGTCACGCTTCATCGCGCCGCGATCGCCGACGCGGATTTCGCCGGCGCCGCGCTCGCGGTCGGCGCCTTCGACGACGAGACGACGGCAGCGGACTTTTCCGCGCGCGCGCGCGGCGCGGGAGTCGCGGTCAACGTGGTCGACCGGCCGGGCTTGAGCGACTTCTCGTTCGGCACCATCGTCAACCGTTCGCCTTTGGTCGTCGGCATCTCGACCGATGGCGCCGCGCCCGTCTTCGCCCAGGCGATCCGCGCCAAGATCGAGGCGATGATCCCGCTCGGCTTCGCGCGGTGGGCCGACGCCGCGCGGCGCTGGCGCGCGGCGGTGAAACGCTCCGGCCTCTCGTTCGCCGGGCGACGGCGCTTCTGGCAACTGTTCACCGGACACGCAGTCGCCAATCCCGGCCGGGAGCCGGAAATGGCGGATTTCGACGCGCTCATCGGCGCGGCGCGGCGTGAGGGCGAGGCGGTCGATCATGGCTCGGTGACGCTGGTCGGTGCCGGGCCGGGCGACCCAGAGCTCCTGACCTTGCGGGCCCTGCGGGCCTTGCAGTCGGCCGACGTCATCCTGTTCGACCAGCTCGTCTCGCCCGGCGTGCTCGATTTCGCCCGCCGCGAGGCGAAGCGCATGCTCGTGGGCAAGGCCGGCTACGGGCCCGCCTGCAAGCAGGACGAGATCAACCGCCTGATGATCACGCTCGCCCGCGCCGGCAAGCGCGTGGTGCGCCTCAAGGGCGGTGATCCGATGATTTTTGGCCGCGGCGGCGAGGAGCTTGCCGCCTGCCGCGCCGCCGGCCTCGCCGTCGAGGTGGTGCCCGGCATCACGGCCGCGCAGGGCGCGGCGAGCCGGCTCGGCGTCTCGCTCACCCACCGCTCGGCGGCACGCCGCCTGCAATACGTCACCGGCCACGGTTCTGACGGCAAGCTGCCGCGCGACATCGACTGGACCAGCATCGCGGATCCGACGGCAACGACGGTCGTCTACATGCCGGCGCGTACACTTGCGGAGCTGGCCGCCACCGGCATCGCCAACGGGCTCGATCCGGCAACGCCGGCGGTCGCGATCGTCAAGGCGACGCGGCCCGGCGAGGCGGTGGTCGCCGCGCCGATCCGCGATCTGCCCGAGCGGCTGGCCGAGCTGCCGCCCGGGCCTGTGCTGGTGATGATCGGCCGGGTGTTCGCCGATGTCGAAGCGGTCACGGCGCAGGTGCCGGCCCGCGGCGACGCCATGCGAGACAGTGCGATCTGAACAAGGCAGTCGTTCGGGTGTTGTTCGCTGCGTGGGTCGGCGATCGATCCTCGATCTGTGCTGCGATCTGTGCTGCTTGCCGCTCAGTACGGTGTGGGGCAATTGATGCAGACATGGACCGGCATGCACCGCGTGCGCAGCTCGATCATCGCCGGGTTCCGCTGTACCATGGCGGACGCGCCGGCGAGGCCTTCGATATCGTCGGCCAATTTGCTCTGGCGCGCCATGCAGGCGCTATCATGCGCCCGCGGGTGTGCCGAGCCGCGCTGTAGGGCGTTGATCGAGTCGTCGACGATCGCCTTGTATCCGGGCGGCAGGGAGGCCGTTGACAGGCCGCCGATGCCGCCGATGCCGGCGGGGTTGCTTGCCACCCATCGATGCGCGGGATGATGCAGCGCCTTCTGGGGCGCCGCCTGTGCGCCAAACGCGCTCACGAGCAATGTCGCAGCGATGATGGCGATGCGCCTCATGGTCTCCTCCATTCCGCCGGGTGTGCCTCGCCTTGTTGGTCGGCGCGAAACGGAGGTGGTTCGAGACCTTACGTCATTGTAATCTAAAAAGCTTTTGTCCTGCTCAGAGGGAACGAAACTGTGCCTGGAAGGAAGTTTCACCCCCTCGGCCAGGGGCACCAATCGGACTTGCCGCGTCGGGGACCGTGCGCCCCTTTGCTCGCGCGTGGCGCGCGAGCCCGTCCCGGGGACGTGATTTCGTCGTGTGATTTCGTCCTGTGTGATTTCGTCCTTGCGCGCGTTCTCTATTTGTGCTAGTGGCATAAATGAGAGTGTGGGAATTGCGCCCGCGCTTATGCACGAATTCTGCCAAACATGCCCGGTCCGCCTGACAGTGCCGGTGCGCGACGCCGTCGCTTGGCGTCACACCCGGACGTTAATCACGCGGCCGGATTTCCGACCGTCCCCATTGTTCTGCGCATTGTTTTTCCATTGCTCGCCATTGTTCTTGCGCATGCGGCTTTCTTCTCGCCCGTTCAAGGCGTTGCATTGTATTTGGCCCGCATTTTCCATTGTAGATCGATTGTATTTTGCCTGGGCGTGGTGTGGACGGACGGCGCGGCTGGTCAGCAGAGCCCGCCCCCACAGAGCGGGTTGTCGGGGGTCGGCGACGGTGGGACGACGGGCGCCGGCTGCTCGAACGGCGGCGGCGCCGGTACGTCGGGCGACGGGCTGTTGTCGATATATGGCGCGTCACCGCTGCCGGAGCCGTGCGCCTGGCCCCAACCTTGTTGCGACAGGAAGCGATAGCCGCGGGTCAGCATGCATTTCTTGAACGCCGGGCCGTCCGGGCTAAAGCGGCTCTGGCCGGTCTGCGCGTAACAGAAACCGAGATCGGCTTGATGGACGGCATCGCTGCGCATATGCCCGTTCGGCCGAATGAGATCGTAGTACTTGGCGACCGGGCGGGCCTGCGCGGCAAGCACTGTGCCAAGCAGCAGGGCGGTGGTGATGATGATCCGTTTCATGGTGCTCTCCATGTTGCGCCGATTGTCGGCTCGCCTTGTTGGTCGAGGCGAAATGGAGAGAAGGTTCGAGGCGTTACGTGATTGTAATGTCTAGAGTGCTTTCCCTGCTCAGAATGAAGCGAATCGCGGACTCGCGCGAAATTTCATACGCCCGTCATCGCGCCCGGCTCACGTCCGGCGCGGCGGCACCAGTTCTCCCAGGCGCGGTCGAACGCCAACGCGCCTGTGGTGGCGAGGATCTTGTCGACCTCGCCTGCGGTGAGAAACTTGATGTTGCCCATTGCCATCGCCTGCCGCTGCAGGCGCGCGTTGAGCTCGAGGTAGACCGCGATGTAGACGACCTCGCGGATGGTGCGGCCGGTCACCACGCAGCCGTGCCCGCGCAGCAGCGCGGTGCGGCCGGCGCCGACGCGGCGGGCGAGGTCGCGGCCCATCGCGATGTCCGACACCAGCATGTTGGTGTCGCCGAACTTGTCTCCCGAGTCCCAGATCGGCACCTCGTGCCCCATGCAGGCGCAGGTGTGCAGCAGCGGCCTGATCTTCGTGCCGGTGACGCCGAACGGGATCACGCTCGGCGAGTGGTTGTGCACGACCGAGTGCACATCGGGCTTGAGCTCATAGACCGCGCCGTGAATGAAGCGCTCGAGATAGGGCTTGCGCCCGCGCGCATCGACCGGCTCGCCCTCGAGGGTGAACTCCATCAGGTCCTCGCGCTCGATGCAGTCCGGCGCCCGCGCGCGCGACAGGAAGAAGCGGTCCGGACGCTCCGGATGGCGCACGCTGATGTGGCCGAACGAGTCGACCACCTCCTCGCGGGCGAGAATGCGGTTGGCGGTGACGAGCTCGTCGAGCAGCGTGTCGAGGGAGGTCATTGAGGGGCCTTTGGGGAGGGGAAGAAAGTCGCGCGCCAAATGTTATGCCTCGTGTCCCGGGCGCAACGCAACACGAAGCGCGCGCCGCTGCACCGCATCCGGGACACGCGCCAGCGCGCGCCTTGACACGTGAACCGCGTTCACCTGTAACGTCGGCCGGCGATGACCAACACCATCCTGACGCTGCTCAGCGCCGAGCTGCTCGAGCAGTACCATGCTGCCGGATACTGGCGCGACGACACCATCTACTCGCTGGTGCGCGATCATGCGCGCCGCGCACTAGACAGGCCGGCGCTGCGCGAGTGTAGGCGCCGCATCGATTATGCGGGCCTGCTCGACGCAACCGATGCGCTCGCGGCCGATCTCGCGGCGCGCGGCGTGCGGCCGGGCGAGCGCGTGCTGGTGTGGCTGCCGAGCCGGATCGAAAGCGTGGTGGCGCTGCTCGCCTGCTCGCGCAACGGCTATGTGTGCTGTCCCTCGCTCCATCGCGATCACACGACGGGGGAGATCATCGAGCTGCTGCGGCGTACACGTGCGGCCGCCTTTATCGGGCAGGCGGGCTACGGCGCTGATGCGGAGCGGCGGGATATCTTTACCGAGCTCGGCGGGATCGAGACGCTGAGGCATGTGTATCGGTTGGATGCTT
>DATBZM010000120.1:0-6997 GCA_036513175.1 Xanthobacteraceae bacterium
TGTTCCGGCGCCGATCGCCGTGCCATCCGCCACTCGGTCGCGAGCGCGCGGCCCTTGGTCCAGGCGAGCCGCAAGCCGACGAGGATGACCAGGAGGTAGCTTGCGATCTCGATGTTGCGCACGGCCGCGCCCATCATCTGCGCCGTGCCGCCGAGCAGCACCGCCGCAATGGCGACGATCGCGACGGCGACGAGCGACTGCATCAGTGCGGAGGCAAACGACAGCGTAATGCCGCGCCGCCAGGATTCGCCATTGGCGACGAGATAGGAGGAGATCACCGCCTTGCCGTGTCCCGGTCCGGCGGCATGAAAGATGCCGTAGGTGAACGACAGGCCGAGCAGCCCGAAGGCGATGCCGCCGCTGTGCCGCGCGGCGCGGATCATGCCGGTGAACTCGCGGTAGTAGAGCGCCTGCTGGCGAAACATCCAGCCGATGATCCCGCCCGCCGCCTCGGGCGGCGCCGACGTGGCCGGCCCGACGCCGAAGGGATTTTGTGCCGAGGCGGCGTCTGCCGCGACGGCGAGGATGATGAGCGCGACCGCGGCGCCAGCCGCGATACGAGCCGCCGGGCGAATGGTCATCGGCATTGCACGAACACCTTGTTGGCGAACTGCGCCCCGAACTTGCTGGTCGCGGTCAGCGAGTTGAAGAACGCCTCGCCGAGCTGCCGGCCCTGCGCGACGTTGAAACCGGTCGGCCGCTCCACGTCGACGACGCGGCAATGCGGCGGCGCGCCGACGAGCGCGACCGGATCCTTGTCCGCATAGGTGAAGGCGATGAACCAGGTCGGATCGAAGATCTCGACCATGAGATCCTTGATTGCGACCGGCGTCTGCAGCGGCAGCGTGAAATGCAGCGTCAGCGCGGCGTCCGTGTAGTCGAGCCAGTAGTCGACCGGATCCGCGATCACGAGCCGCTTGTTGTCCGCCCGCGCGCGCGTGAAGTAGCCGTACTCCTTGAGCGACGTCACGTTGACCTGAGCGAGCGGCGCGAGCTCCGCGCGCGTGTAGGCGTCCTTTTTCTTGTGCGCGATGCCCTGCAGCGCGAAGGCCGAGAACATGTCGTCGAATGTCCAGTCATGGCGGATGCCGGCGATCGCGCCGTCGGCCCGATAGACGAGCGCGCTGCGCATCGTCACCCACACGTGCGGGTGCGCGCAGGCGTCCGTGGCGGCGAGGCAGGCGGCGAGCGCGACCAGAAGGCGGCGTACGCGGGTCGCTGCCCTCGATTCCCTGGCAGGCTGCATGGACGAAAGCTCCAAATCCGCATGTACGAAATGCTGCCGCGTCCGAGGACGCGACGCCGAGACATCAAATAAAGGGGGTCTCAGGCGGTCGGCGGTGCGCGCGTACGAAACAGCACGTAGCGGGCGACGGTAATGTCGCGTGGCGCAGTCGCGGGATGCGCGACGCGGCTGAACTCGCTCGGGATCGTTACGACTGGCGGTGTTGCAACAAGCCCCGATGCCGCGAGCTGTACGGCCATGCAGATCGGACAGTGGTCATCCGGGTGGCCGGGCGGCGTGTCGGGCTGCGACGGCGATTGGTGAGCAAGCGCCGCAACCGGCGGCGCGGACGCCGGGCGCAAATCCTCGGGGTGAATGTGGCCGAACGAGAGGACGATCTGGACAAGCAGCGCCAGCAGGCCAAGCCCTGCGCCGCCCCGCCGCCGCGATCGCCACCAATCCATGTCCCGCGCGCCCGGCCGAGCGTGCCGAAGCGTTCCCCGTTCGTTGGCGAAGCTGTCGGGATGTTGCGGCTTTTTTGCGGCTCGGGGGAAGAGCGCCTCGGCCGGGCTTGCAGGCGATTCATTAATCCGCCGGTCCGGCGCGCCGTCACAGAGTCAGAGCGTGGCGACGACCGCGACGCGGCCGAGTTTCTGACGCAGGCCGGTCCCGCCGTGCAGATGTGCGCCGCGCCGTCTTCAGGGCGGGCACCGCCAATGCAATATTATTTTCTATTGCAACTCAGGAATTTCTATTGCAACCCAGACGCCGCCGCTCGCGGCGGCAAAATGATACTTCTCGTGTCCTGCCCCGCATTGAAACAACGTAAATGCTTTTGAAGGGAATTTAATCGCACCCGGAAGCCATCCGTTAAATCGTGCCGGATAGATTGCAGGCTGGCCGGCGACAAGCGCGCAATGCCCGTGACGGGTATTCGGCAGGCTCGACGCAAGGTGTCGGGGCGACCGGTCGCAGTGCACGGTGGGCCGATGAGCAAGCAAACGATTCTTCGCTTCGTCCGCGACCGCAGCGGCAACGTCACGCTGGCGTTCGCGCTGTTTATGGTCCCGATCTTCTATGTCTCGGGGCTCGGATTCGACTACATGCACGCCGCCGACCAGCAGGCGAAGCTCAATGCGCTCGCCGACGCGGCCGCGCTCGCCGCCGTGACGCCGGCCATGATGGCGGAGCCCGACGCCAAATCGATCGCGGCGGCGCAAAACACCTTCAATTCGCAGGCGACGCTGATGCAGGGCATCGTCTACAATCCGAGCGCCAACCTGGTCGTGACCGTCACCGACCAGGGGGTCAAGCGCACCGTCACGGTGAGCTATACGGCCTCGTCGCAGACCTCCTTCGGCGGCCTCGTCGGCGCATCGACGATCGCGCTCAGCGGCTCGTCGCAGGCGGTCACGCAGATTCCGCCGAACGTCGACTTCTACCTGCTGCTCGACAACTCGCCCTCGATGGCGATCGCCGCGACCACCGACGGCATCAACACGATGGTGGCGAACACCCAGCCGCAGGGCGGCTGCGCCTTTGCGTGCCATGAGTCGAACCCGCAGGCCGACAACCTGCAGAACAAGAACCCGAAGGGGAAGGTGGACAACACCATCGACAACTATCAGCTCGCGCGCAATCTCGGCGTCACGCTGCGCATCGATCAATTGGCGTCGGCGACGCAGAACCTGATGACCACCGCGCAGAACACGATGACGTCCACCAACGCGACCTATCGGACCGGCATCTTCACCTTCAACAACACCTTCGCGACCGTCCAGGCGTTGACCTCGAACCTCGGCACCGCGCAGACGGCAGCGGGCGGCATCGGCGTGCTCGAGGTCTACAAGAACAACTGGATCACCTCGACCACCAGCAACAGCGACGAGGACACCGACTTCGACAATGCGATGAGCAGCGTCAACGGGATCATGCCGAATCCCGGCTCGGGCGTGTCGGGCGACAGTCCCCAGGAAGTGCTGTTTCTGGTGACCGACGGCGTCGAGGACGCGAACGTCAAAGGCAGCCGCCAGCAGTCCGTGGTCGATACGAGCTGGTGCTCGATCGTCAAGAACCGCGGCATCCGGATCGCGGTGATCTACACGACCTACCTGCCGCTGCCGACGAACTCCTGGTACAATACCTATATCGCGCCCTTTCAATCGGAAATCGGTCCGACGCTGCAGAGCTGCGCATCGCCGGGGCTTTATTTCGAGGTGAATACGAACCAGGACATCTCGGCCGCGATGAGCGCGCTGTTCGTCCAGGCGCTGCAATCGGCCTATCTGAGCAAATAGCCCTGCATCGCCTGCGCCGGCCGCTCGTCGAGCGCGGCGCCAAGGAATCCTCACGGTTGGCGGCGTCGGCTACATGATCGCCGGCCTGCGGCGAGCGCGGTTCCTCCGTTCGATCTCGGGTTCCATCGGCGCGGTCCGTGCGGCGCCGTCAGCTCATCCTTAACCATCGGGCAGAAAACGTGAAATGGCCACGCCGCGATCACGCGCCAACCACATTATGGCCACGCGGAGGATGGATGGGTGCAATGGGTGATGCGTAATGGGGAGACTTTGATGCATCGAATTCTTTTGGCGGGTGCCGCCGCGGCTGCCCTGTTGGCGTCGCTGGCGAATGCGGCCGATCTTCCGCGTCCCCTGCCGCAGCAGATGGTGACCAAGGCGCCGCCCTACATCGACCAGACGTTCAACTGGACCGGCTTCTATGTCGGCGTGAACGGCGGCGGTGGCTTCGGCCATGCGTTCAGCGATCTCAGCGGAGGCATGCACACCTCGGGCGGCGTTGCCGGCGGCACCGTCGGCTACAATGCGCAGTACGGCCATTGGGTGTTCGGCTTCGAAGGCGACGTCGACTGGTCCGACGTGAGCGGCTCGACCTCGGCCGCGGGCTGTCCGGGCTGCTCGGTGCAGAACAACTGGCTGAGCACCGCGCGCGGCCGCGTTGGCTACGCGTACGGCCGCTGGCTGCCCTACATCACCGGCGGTCTTGCGGTCGGCGACGTGCAGGCGAACGCGCCGGGCTTTTCTGGCCAGACCAATACCCAGGTCGGCTGGGCGGCGGGCGCCGGCGTCGAATATGCGCTCAGCAACAATTGGAGCGCCAAGCTCGAATATCTCCACGTCGACCTCGGCCGCTTCGACTGCAACGTCAACTGCGGCGCGGCCGGCACCGACAATGTCAGCTTCCGCGACAACCTGGTGCGCGGCGGCTTCAACTACCGGTTCTGACGCGACCCTCCAGCGCGAAAGAGCGAGAGCCCCGGGCCAGTTGCCCGGGGTTCTTTTTTGCCGCGCAGCTGCATCACCCGAACTTCGGCACGAACCCGGCGGCGTCGGTCTCGATGTGTCCGGCGAACGGCGCGCCGACATGGCCCGGCAGGGTGAGCGCGCCGGTCGAGGCGCAGAGATCGAGCACCTTGCGGCGGCTCACGCGCGCCTGATCGACATCGGAATTTTTCGGGAAATTCCAGTCCGGGTAATAGACCTGCAGCAGGTGGTGAAACACATCGCCGAGAAACACCGCCTGCTCGCCGCCACTCTCCAATTTGAACACCACGTGGCCGGGCGAATGGCCGGGCGCCGGGATGATCTCGATATGCTCGTCGAGCCGGTGCGGGCCGGTGACCAGGTCGGCGCGGCCGGCTTCGACGACCGGCAGCACGCATTCGCGAAACGTGCCCATCTCGGCCGGCTCGTTCTTCGGGTCGCGGTCGATGGCGTAGAACGCCTCGAAGTCGGGCTTGGAGAAGACGTAGCGCGCCTTGGGAAAGGTCGGCACCCACTTGCCGTCGCGCTGCTGCGTGTTCCAGCCGACGTGATCGTGGTGCAGATGCGTGCACATCACGAGGTCGATCTCGTCCGGCCGCGCACCGGCGGCGGCGAGGCGCGCGAGATAGTCGGTGTTGAGGTTGGTCCAGAACGGCCGGCCCGGCTTGATCTTGGCGTTGCCGCAGCACGAGTCGATCAGGATGTTGCGGCCGCCGAGGCGCAAGAGCCAGCTGTGCACGCTGAGCTTGATCAGGCCGCTCGCGGCATCGAGGTGGTTGGGCGCGAGCCAGTGCGCGTGCTTTGCCCGGATCTCGTCGGTCAGTTCGGGAAAGATCTGCGTGGCCGGATAGGTCGGGAGATACGTCTCCTCGATGCGGGTGATCTTGGCTTGGCCGACGGTCAGGACTGTCACGGCGCGTTGCTCCCTCCGCACGGCGCGCAACCTCTGTTGCTTCCGTCGCCGCGCGGTCGGCGCATTCTATATCGAACCTTGAATGAAGGCGCGCGGCTCGCCTAGTGTGAGACAACAGCGGGCCGCGCCGCGTCACGCGGCCGTCATGGTGCGATGCAATCGACGGCTGACGGGACGCTGAACCAGGGGAGAGGACGATGCGATCGATGGCTTCGGTAACGCGGGCATTGCGCGGGGCAGGGCTGCTGGCCGCCGCAATCGCCTCCCTGGCGGGCCCGGCCTGGGCACAGGTCGAGATCCAGTGGTGGCACGCGATGTCCGGCCCGAACGGCGACCGGATCGTCAAGATCGCCAATGATTTCAATGCTTCCCAGCACGAATACAAAGTCGTGCCGACCTTCAAGGGCTCCTATGCGGACACCATGAATGCCGGGATCGCCGCCTTCCGGGCGGGCGGCGCGCCGCACATCCTGCAGGTGTTCGAGGTCGGCACCGCCACCATGATGGCGGCCAAGGGCGCGATCAAGCCGGTCTACCAGCTGATGACGGAGGCGGGCGAGCCGTTCGACCCGAAGTCCTACCTCGCGGCGATCACCGGCTATTACTCGACCGCCAAGGGCGAGATGCTGTCGTTTCCATTCAACTCGTCGACGGACGTGATGTGGGTCAACCTCGACGCCCTCAAGAAGGCCGGCGTCGACAAGGTCCCGGCCACCTGGCCGGACACGTTTGCGGCCGCCACCAAGCTGCACAATGCCGGCTACGACAAGTGCGGCGTTTCGACCGCCTGGATCACCTGGACCAACATCGAGCAGTTCAGCGCCTGGCACAACATCCAGCTCTCCACCAAGGCGAACGGGCTCGACGGCTTCGACACGGTGCTGACCTTCAACAAGAGCCCGCTCGTCGTGCGGCATTTCGAGAATCTGGCCAAATACCAGAAGGACAAGATCTTCGACTATTCGGGCCGCACCAACGAGGGCGAGGGCCGCTTCACGTCGGGCGAATGCCCGCTGTTCGTCACCTCGTCCGCCTTCCTCGGCAACGTGAAGGCCGCCGCCAAGTTCAACTATACGACGGCCTTCATGCCCTATTATCCGGACGCGCCGGGCGCGCCGCAGAATTCCATCATCGGCGGCGCCTCGCTGTGGGTGATGGGCGGCAAGACGGCGCCGGAATACAAGGGCGTCGCGAAATTCCTCACCTACCTGTCGAAGCCGGAGGTGCAGGCCTGGTGGCACGAGCAGACCGGCTATCTGCCGATCACCAACGCGGCCTATGAGCTCGCCAAGAAGGAGGGCTACTACGACAAGAACCCGGCCGCCGAGGTGAGCGTCAAGCAGATGACCAACAAGCCGCCGACCGAGAACTCGCGCGGCCTGCGTCTCGGCAACCTCGCGCTCATCCGCGACATGTGGGCCGAGGAGATCGAGCAGGCGCTCGCCGGCAAGAAGACGCCGCAGGCCGCGCTCGACGCCGCCGCCGATCGCGGCAACGCGATGCTGCGCCAGTTCCAGCGGACGGTGAAATGAGCACGGCGGCTGCGCCCCGCTCCCCCTGAAGGGGGAGAAGAAGCGC